>NZ_CP046508.1:3963000-4277000 GCF_017161115.1 Variovorax sp. RKNM96
TGGTTGGTGTTGGTCCAGCCGACCTCGGCGTCGACCCCGCGCGCGCCCATGAAGAACAGGTCGAAATGGAAATTCGCCACCTGGGCCAGCGCCATCGGTCCCACCGCGCTCACGCCGGTGGCGTAGATCTCGCCGCCGATCGCGTAGATGTCGTAGGGCGTGCGGCCCACCAGTTCGGCGGCGATGTTGATGCCGTTGGTGACGATCGCAAGTCGCTTCACGTTCGCAAGGCCCTGCAGGATCGCGCGCGCCACCTCCATCGAGGTGGTGCCCGCGTCCAGGTAGATCGACCAGCCGTCCTGGATCAGGCCAACTGCCGCCTGACCGATCTGCTGCTTTTGCGACGAGCCTTCCTGGAGGCGCACGCCGAACTCCGTGTCGCGGCCGATGGCCAGCGCGCCGCCGTGCACGCGCTTGAGCAGGCCGGCATCGTGCATCTCCTGCAGATCGCGCCGAAGCGTCATCTCCGACAGCGTGAACCGCTTGGCCATGTCGCTGACGCGGCAGGCACCCTCCTGCGCGAGCACCTTCAGGATCAGCATGTGCCGATGCTCCGCCGTCGTCGCCTGCAGGGCTTCCTGGCGCGACGGATCGGGCGACGACTCGGCGGTCACGGGCGCGGGGCGGGAAGCGTTTCGGGTCATTGCGGGTTCGTGTTTCTATCGGGCCTGCCCATAGTAGGCGCCGGCGCCATGCTTGCGTTCGTAGTGCTTGCGGATCACGGCGGGCGGCAACTCGCGCGCCATGGGGTCGATCGATTGCGTGAGATAGGCCATCTGGGCCAGTTCCTCGAGCACGCGTGCGTTGTACACGGATTTCATCGCAGTCTTTCCCCAGGTGAACGGCCCGTGGCACGACACCACGATCATCTCGACCTCCTGCGGCGAGATGCCCTGCATTCTGCGCACGATCTGGTGGCCGGTTTCCTCCTCGTAGTCGCGCGCCACGGCCTCGTCGCTGATGACCTCGGTGACCGGCACCGCCACCGTGAGGTGGTCCGCATGCGTGGTACCGTAGATGGGAATGGGCCGCCGGGCCTGGGCCCAGGCAACCGCATGTACCGAGTGCGTGTGGCAGACGCCGCCGATGCCTTCGAACGCGCGGTAGAGCACAGCGTGGGTCTTGGTGTCGCTCGATGGCCGCAGCTGGCCTTCGACCACGCGCGATTCGAGATCGACCACCACCATGTCGTCGGCCGTCATCTCCTCGTAGGGCATGCCGCTGGGCTTGATCGCGAAGACGCCCTGGCGGGCATCGAAGGCGCTCACGTTGCCGAAGGTGTACAGCGCCAGCGCCTGTTTCGGGATTTCCAGGTTGGCCTCGTAGGCCTCTCGCTTGAGTTCTTTATGCAGCGTCATGGATCGCCTTCTCTTCCTTCATGCCCTGCATCAGGGCACCCATTTCCATATAGCGCCGGAACAGCGAGCGGTAGGCCTCGGCCTCCGCCGGCCGCGGCTCGTAGACCAGGTCGAAGCCGCAGGCCATGGCGCGCTGCGCGGCCGGAATGTCGGGATGAATGCCGCATGCCACCGCCGCGCACATGGCGGCGCCCAGCGCGACGGCCTGCTCCGACTTCGCCACGCGGATGCGCTGGTCGAACACGTCGGCCTGGATCTGCATCAGCAGCGCCGACTTGCGCGCCACGCCGCCGATCGCGAGCACCTCGTCGATGCGCACGCCCGCGTCGGTGAAGCGGTCGACGATGGCCTTCGCGCCGAAGGCCGTGGCCTCGACCAGCGCGCGGTAGAGCTGCGGCGCCGAGCTGCCCAGCGACAGGCCGCACAGCGCGCCGTGCAGCGTCTGGTCGGCATAGGGCGTGCGGCGCCCGTTGAGCCAGTCGAGCGCGGCCACGCCGTGCGCGCCCGGGGGCTCCAGCGCGGCGGCACGCTCGAGCATCGGCAACAATTCGGCGCGCAGCGCATCGCGGTTCGGCCCCCCGGGCAGCGGCCATTCCAGCACCCGCGCGAACCATGCGAAGGCATCGCCGACCGCCGACTGCCCCGCTTCCAGGCCGGTGGCCCCGGCCATCACCGAGCCGTCGACCTGGCCGCAGATGCCCTCGACCACGCGGTCCGCGAGTTCGTCGGTCGGCGCCAGCACGATGTCGCAGGTCGAGGTGCCCATGATCTTGACCAGCGTGTGGTGGCGGATGCCCGCACCGACGGCGCCCATGTGGGCATCGAAGGCCCCCACGCCGACCACCACGTCGCCGGGCAGGCCCAGCCGGTCGGCCCAGGCGGGCGTCAGCACGCCGATGGGCGTCTCGGCGGTCCAGGTTTCTTCGTACAGCCGGTCGCGGATGCCGTCGAGCAACGGGTCGAGGTGGCTGAGGAAGGCCTGCGACGGCAAGCCGCCATGGCGCTCGTTCCACATCGCCTTGTGTCCGGCGGCGCAGCGGCTGCGGCGCATCCGGCCCGGCGCGGTGGTCCCGGTGAGCTCAGCCGGCAGCCAGTCGCAATGCTCGACCCAGCTCGCGGTGGCCCGGCGCACCTGCGCGTCGTGCCGGAACACCCACAGCAGGTTGGCCCAGTACCACTCGGCCGAGTAGACGCCGCCGATGTGCGCGGTGTAGTCGACGCCGCCCCAGGTGCGGGCGGCGGCGGTGATCTGCTCGGCCTCCAGCGTGGCGCTGTGGTCCTTCCACATCAGGAACATCGCGTTCGGGTTGTCGGCGAAGGCCGGCCGCAGCGCGAGCGGACAGCCGGTCTCGTCGACCGGCGCGGAGGTGGAGCCGGTGGTCGCAATCGACAGGCCGCGCACGCTCGCCCGGACCTCGGGCGCCACCTGCGACAGCGCGGCACGCACCGCCTGGGTCAGCGCATCGAGATGGTCCTGCGGATGCTGGCGGAAAATGCGCCGCACGGGGTCGCAGTACAGGCTGGCCGCCCAGCGCGGAAAGGCCGCCACCGCGCTGGCGAGCTCCTCGCCGGTGGCGGTGTCCGCGATCACGCAGCGGCACGAATCGGAGCCGAAGTCGACGCCGATGACATGGGTTCTGGTCATCATGGTCCTCAGTGCTGCGCTTGCTTCTGGCGCCATCTGTCGATGATTACTGCGAGCAGGATCACCGCGCCCTTGGCCACGTACTGCCAGAAGGACGAGACGCCCAGGATGGTCAGGCCGTTGTTGATCACGCCGATGATCAGCGCGCCGATGATGGTGCCGCCGATCGAGCCCACGCCGCCCATCAGGCTGGTGCCACCCAGCACCACCGCCGCGATCGCATCGAGCTCGTAGCCGGTGCCCCAGTTGCCGTTGGCGCCGAACAGCCGGCTCGCGGACATGGCGCCGGCCAGGCCCGAGAACAGGCCGCTGATCGCATAGACGAAGAGCAGCACGCCGCCCACGCCGATGCCCGTGAGGCGCGCCGCCTCGGGATTGCCGCCCACCGCGTAGATGTGCAGGCCGAGAATGGTCTTGCGCAGGATGACCCACGACAGCAGCGCCACGCCGGCGGCGATCCACACCAGCCAGGGCAGCCCCAGGAAGTCTTCGTTGCCGATCCAGCCGAAGCTCGGGATCTCGCTGTTGAGCACCGTGGTGCCGTCGGCGAACAGGTAGGCGGCACCGCGCAGCGCGGTCATGGTGCCCAGGGTCACGATGAAGGGATTGATCTTCAGCAGCGCCACCGTGGTGCCGTTGATGAGCCCCATCACCAGGCCCGCGGCAAGGAACACCGGCAGCGACATCGCCGCGTACGGCGTGAGCGAGGTCAGCATGCCCAGCACGGCCGATACCGCCAGCATCGAGCCCACCGAGAGGTCGATACCGGCGGTGAGGATCACGAAGGTCATGCCGGCCGCGAGCACCAGGTTGATCGAGACCTGGCGCAGGATGTTCATCGTGTTCGCGGTGGTCGCGAAGTTCGAGCTGCCGTCGCCCGAGACGTACACGGTGAGGCCCCAGAAGACGACATAGAGGAT
Organism: Variovorax sp. RKNM96; assembly: GCF_017161115.1. Lineage (GTDB taxonomy): Bacteria > Pseudomonadota > Gammaproteobacteria > Burkholderiales > Burkholderiaceae_C > Variovorax. The sequence goes on from NZ_CP046508.1 coordinate 3,966,924, forward strand.
CAGCAACGCGGGCAGCATGCCCAGGCGCTGGAGGATGCCGGTTGCGCGGCCGGTACGGACCGGCGGGGACGCCGCCGGGACTGCGTTGGAGGTGAGGGTCTTTGACATGGTAGTCGTCTCGTGAAGGTGTGATGCGGAGCGCGACATCAGCGCGGTGTGCGCGCCGAATTCGCGTGCGCCTGCTGCAGCAGTTCGGGCGTCAGCGCCTGCATGGTGTCGATGCGCAGGTCGGCCAGCGCGAGCGCCTCGGCCGACAGCGGATAGTCCGGGCCGGGCGCGGCGATCGCGGCCATGCCGGCCGCCTTGAGCGAGCGCAGGCCGTTGGCGCTGTCCTCGATACCCACGGCCGCGTGCGGCGCGACGCCGATGCGCGCCAGGGCAAGCAGGTAGATGTCGGGGGCCGGCTTGCCGTGCTCGACGTCGTCGCCGCAGACCACGGCTTTCATCAGCGGCGCGAGTCCGCTGGCCTCCAGCACATGCCGTGCAAGCAATGCCGGCGAGCCCGTGGCCAGCGCCACCACGTGCGACTGCGCGGCCATCTGCACGGCCGCGACGGCGCCCGCACGCAGGGGCAGATGGCGCTGGTATTGCGCCAGCATGCGCCCCACGATCTCGTCCGCCACCGCCGCTTCGTCCATGCCGTTGCGCTCGCGCAGTTGCAGGCGCTCGACCATGATGCGCGACCAGGCCGCGGTGTTGGTGCCCATCGTCGACTCCTGGTCCTCGGTGGTCCAGCGCGCGCCGATGCTCTCTGCGAAGTCCTCGCGCACGCGCTGCCAGACGATCTCGGTGTCGATCAGCACGCCGTCCATGTCGAAGACCACGGCCTGGAGCGAAGAAGAAGGAGAAGAAGGGTTCGTTGCGGTGAAGGTGTTCATGCGATGCGCCGCTCCGGCTCGGGAGCATTGACTGCGAGTTGAATGATGTTTTCCTGGGTGATGCGATCGCCCGCGAGTTCGCCCGCGATGGCGCCTTCGCGCATCACGAGCACGCGGTCGCACACGCCGACGATCTCGGGCAGCTCGCTCGAGATCACGACCACGGCGACGCCGGCCTCCGACAGCTCGCCGATGATCTTGTAGATCTCGCTCTTGGCGCCGACGTCCACGCCGCGCGTCGGCTCATCGAGGATCAGCACGCGCGGCTGGATCTCGAGCCAGCGCGCCAGCAGCAGCTTCTGCTGGTTGCCGCCCGACAGCGCGCCCACGATGCCCTGCGGGCCCGCGATCTTCACGTTGAGCCGCGCGATGGCCTGGCGTGTCAGGCGGTCGAGCGCGCCGTGGTTCAGCACGCCCGCGACCGCGTGCCTGGGCAGCACGTTGATCGCGACATTGGTCAGCGCACTGAGCTGCAGGAACAGGCCCTGCCCCTTGCGGTCCTCGGGCACGTAGCCCAGGCCGAGGCGGATGGCATCGAGCGGACGGCGCACGTCGACCGGCTTGCCGTCGACGCGGACGACGCCACCGGGGCGCGCATCCGCCCCCACCACGAGCCGTGCAAGCTCCGAGCGCCCTGCGCCGACCAGCCCGGCCAGGCCCAGCACCTCGCCCGCGTGCACGCGCAGGCTGCTCGGACGATTGCGCGGCCCGCTCACGTCCTGCAGTTCCAGCATCACGCGGCCGGGCTTGCGCTGGCCGCGGTGCTGGTAGAAGTCGGTGAGCGCGCGCCCGACCATCATCTGCACGATGCGCTGCTCGTCGATCTCCTCGCGCGCCAGGTCGGCCACATGGCAGCCGTCGCGCAGCACCGTCACCCGGTCGGCCAGCGCCGTGACCTCGGCCATCCGGTGGCTGATGTAGATGATCGCGATGCCGTCGTCGCGCAGCCGGCGCATCACGCGGAAGAGGTGCGCCGTCTCGCGGTCCGACAGCGCGGCCGTCGGCTCGTCCATGATCAGGATGCGGCCCTTGTGCACCAGCGCCCTGGCGATCTCGACCTGCTGCTGCTCGGCAATCGACAGCCGGCCGGCCGGCCAGTCGGCGCCGAACTGCGCGCCCAGCAACTGCAGCACGCGCTCGGTCTCACGCAGCATCCGCGCGCGGTCGACCAGCCAGAGCGCCGCGCGCGGCTCGTTGCCCATGAACACGTTCTCGGCCACCGTGAGATGCCGCGCGATGCTGAGTTCCTGGTAGATCAGGTTGATGCCCGCGCGCTGGCCGTGGGCAGGGCTGCGGATGGCCATGGGCTGGCCGGCCACGCGGATCTGCCCGGCATCGGGCTGGTAGACGCCCGAGAGGATCTTCATCAGCGTGCTCTTGCCCGCGCCGTTCTCGCCCATGAGGGCGTGGATCTCGCCGGGGCGCACCTGCAGGTGCATGTCGTGCAGCGCCCGGGTCGCGCCGAAGCGCTTGTGGATCCCGGACATCTCCAGCACGAACTCGCCCATGGCTGCTTGCGTGCTCAACGCACCCAGCCCTTGTAGCCGCCGATGTTGTCGCGCGTGGTGAGCGGCGTTGCCATCAGGTTCAGGGTCTTGGCGGGCTTGCGGCCGTTGAGCAGGCCGTAGGCCACGCGCACGCTCTCCGCGGCCATCTCGTTCGGGTCTTGCGCGGGCGTGACGACGAACAGCGAATCCTTGGCCTTGAGCGCGGCCTCGCCGTCGGGCGAGCCGTCGACGCCGCCGGTCACCTTGATGTCGGTGCGGCGCGCCTGGCGGATCGCAAGTTCCGCGCCGATGGCCGTCGGGTCGTTGATGCCGAACACGGCATCGATCTTCGGCTGCGCCGTCAGGATGTTGGCCATGGCGGCCAGCCCGCCGTCGCGGCTGCCCTTGGCGTCCTGGTTGTCCGACACCAGCTTGATGCCGGGATACTTGGCCAGCGTCTCCTTGCAACCCTTCACGCGGTCCATGATCGACGACACCGGCGGGCCGTTGACGATCACGAAGTTGCCCTTGCCGCCGATGCGTTCGGCCAGGAACTTGCACGACTCGGCGCCGGCCATCGCGTTGTCGGACATCACGGTGGCGTCTGCCCCCTCGGCCGTCACGTCCACCGCCACCACGATCACGCCCGCCGCGCGGGCCTTGCGGACGGCCGGCGCGATGCCCTTGGAATCGGCAGCGCCCAGCACGATCACATCGACCTTGTTGGCGATGAAGTTGTCGATTTGGTCGACCTGGGTGTTCAGGTCGTACTTGCTCGACACGGTGGTCACCTTCACCGCCGGGTTGATCTTCTTCGCCTCGGCTTCCGCGCTGCGGCCGATGGCCACGAAGAACGGATTGGCCATGTCGCCCAGCGTGATGCCGATGGATTTGAGCGGCTTGTCCTGGGCGAGCGCGTGGCCCGCGAACAGTGCGAGGGTGGCGGCTGCAACGCAGCGAGTCATCGACTTCTTCATGGATCGGTCTCCTTTTGAATGCTCTTGCAGAAGGTGCGCGCTGGGGACCAGCGGGCGTTCGTTCGGTTGAACGAACAGGATTCTATTGTTCATTCAAACATTCTGATTCGCACAAAATCGAAATTAATCTCAGGGAAATCCCTCTTTTTTTGTCCGTTTATGTTCGTATTGGATGCTGCATACTTGCCGCGCCTTGCGAATCCGCGATGCAAAGAAAAAAGGAAAAGACAGGCATGACTCGCTTGCTGGTCGTAGGCGGCATCAACATGGACTACGTGTTCGAGGCGCCATGCCTGCCGCGCAATGGCGAGACGCTGGACGGGCAGAGCTTTCGGCGCTCGCCCGGCGGCAAGGGCGCCGACCAGGCGATGGCAGCCACGCGCCTGGGCGCCGAGGCCTGGCTCGTCGGCTGCGCCGGCGACGATGCCGAAGGACATGAGTTGCTCGCACATCTGCGCGCCGAGGGGGTGCGCACCGAGCACGTCGCGATGGCATCCGACGCGCCCACCGGTGCCGCGGCCGTGTTCGCGTGCCGGGGCGAAAGCGCCGTCACCGTGGTGCCGGGTGCCAACCACCGCCTGACTGCCGCCCATGTGCGCGCCGCCGAGCCGCTGTTCGCCCGCAGCGACGTGGTGCTCGCCGAGCTGGGCATTCCGAGCTCGGCCGCCATGGAAGCCGCCGAACTCGCGCACCGTTTCGGCAAGCCCTTTCTGCTGACGCCCTCCCCGGCAGGCGCGGTCCCGCCCGAACTCGCGCGGCGCGTGCATCTCTTCCTGGTCAACCAGCACGAACTGCGGGCGGGCTTCGGCGATGGCGGCGACGACTGGCGTGCCTTACTTGCAAGGTGGCCGGGGCGCATCGTCGTGACGCGCGGCAGCGAAGGCGCGGCGCACGTCGATGCACACGGCACGCTGCACGAGCAGCCCGCCTTCCCTGTGCCAGTGGTCGACACGACCGGCGCCGGCGACGCCTTCGCCGCGACGCTCGCAGTTCATTGGTCCCTCGGCATCCCGCAGGCGATGCGGATGGCCTCTGCAGTGGCAGCCATGGCCGTTCGCGGCTTCGGCTCGCAGAGCGCGCTGCCGACCCGACAGGAACTCAGCGACTTCCTCGAAGCCGCAAGTTGAAGCGTCGAACCAAACCGAAGCGCTGACGTTCGCGGATATCAGCACTTTCGCCGGCTCGAGGGTATGACGCCGGGGCGATACCGCACACACCAATCACGATGGAGCCCGTCGCCGGCTTACAGCAACCTGGATCGTCGGGCCTGCTCGGTCAGCTCCGCCCGGAAATCCGGGTGCGCGATCGCAATGAGCTCCTGTGCCCGCTGCTTCGCCGACTTGCCGCGCAGCTGCGCCACGCCGTATTCGGTGACCACGTAGTTGATGTCGTTCTTGCTCGTGCTCACATGGGTGCCGGGCGAGAGCGAGGGCACGATGCGCGTGATGGTGTCGCCCTTCGCGGTCGAAGGCAGCACGATGAACGCCTTGCCGCCGCGCGAACGGTTGGCCGCGCGCACGAAATCCGACTGCCCACCCGTGCCTGAGTACGGCGCGTGGCCCAGGCTCTCCGAGCCGCATTGCCCCAGCAGGTCGATCTGCAAGGTGGCGTTGATGGCGATCAGGTTGTCGTTCAACCCCGCGAGCGCGGGGTCATTGGTGAAGTTCACCGGATGCATCTCCAGCGACGGGTTGCGGTCCATGAAGCGGTAGAGCTTGCTCGACCCCAGCGCGAAGGTGGCGATGGTCTTGCCAGGCAGGTAGTTCTTGCGCCGGTTGGTGACGGCGCCGCTCTCCACCAGCGTCAGGATGCCGTCGCCGATCATCTCGGTGTGAATGCCCAGGTCGTGCTTTTGCGTGAGCTGCATCACCACCGCGTCGGGGATGCCGCCGTAGCCGATCTGCAGCGTCGAGCCGTCGTCGATCAGGTCGGCCACATGCTTGCCGATGGCTTCCTGCACGGGGCCGATCTTGGGCAGGCCGACTTCCATGACCGGTGCGTCGCTTTCGACCAGCGCCGCCACCTGCGAGATGTGCACATGGCAGTTGCCATGGGCGAAGGGCACGTTCGGGTTCACCTCCAGCACCACTGCGCGCGCCTTGGCGATGGCGGCCATCGTGTAGTCGGCGCCCAGGCTCACGGCGAAATAGCCGTGCGCGTCCATCGGCGAGGCCATGCTGAAGACCACCTCGGCGGGGATCTGGCCGCGCTCGATCTGCGCGGGAATTTCCGAGAAGTAGTTGGGGATGAAATCGATCCAGCCTTCCTGCCCACCCGCGCGCGTGGCACCACCGAAGAACAGCGCGACGTGACGCACATGCTCCACGGTCTCGGGGTCGATGTAGGCGTACTTGCGCATCGCGAGGATCTGCGCGACCTTGACGTCGCGGAAGTCGCGGCGCTGCTCCGACAGGGCCGTGAGCAGCGACGGCGGCTCGCCGACGCCGGTCGGCACGATGATGAGATCGCCATTGCGCACGAGGCGCACGGCATCGGCGGCGGAGACGCGTTTCTTCGCGTACTGGTCCTGGACAGTCATTCGTGCTTTCTATCGCGGCGCATCGGCCTGCGCGTCGTAGGTGCCGCCGCGCGCGGCCTTGTTGCAGCCCGTGCGGAACACGAGCGCCTTCTGGGCCTCTGCGACGTTGGCGGCCTGGCCTTTCCAGAGATCGAGTGCCGGTTGCTGCACGGCGCGCGAGAACGAAAACGTCAGCGCCCAAGGCATGCGCGACTTGAACTTCACGTTCATCGTGTTGAGCCGTGCAGAAGCCAGCTGCGCCGATTGCCCACCCGAGAGAAACGCCACGCCCGGCACCGCGGCAGGTACCGTGCGCAGCAGGCAAGCGACCGTGGCATCGGCCACCGCATCGACGTTGTCCTGCGATTGGCTGACTTGCCCCGGCAGCACCATGTTCGGCTTGAGCAGCATGCCTTCGAGCAGCACGCCCTGTGCATTCAATTCGATGAACACTTCGCGCAAGACCTCTTCGGTGACCTCGGCGCATCGCGCCAGGGAGTGACCGCCGTCCATCAGCACTTCTGGCTCGACGATGGGCACGACGCCGGCCTCCTGGCACAGCGCTGCGTAGCGTGCGAGCGCATGCGCGTTGACGTCGATACAGGCCCGCGTAGGCAGGCCGTCGCCGATGGCGATCACGCCGCGCCATTTGGCGAAACGGGTGCCCATGCCGACGTACTCCGCGAGCCGCTCGCGCAAGCCATCGAGGCCTTCGGTGACGGTCTCGCCGGGATGGCCGGGCAGCGCCTTCGCGCCCGTATCGACCTTGATGCCGGGGATGATTCCCGCATCGGCCAACGCTTTCGCGAATGGCTTTCCGGCGTTGGTGGTCTGGCGGATGGTCTCGTCGAACAGGATCGCGCCGCTGATGCTGTCGGCGAGGCCGGGCGCGGTGACGATCAACTCGCGCCAGTCGCGCCTGGCATCCGCCGTCTGCGGAATGCCGAGTGCAGCGAAACGCTTGTTGCAGGTGGCGTTGCTCTCGTCCATCGCGAGCAGGCCCTTGTTGTCGGCGACCAGCGCCTTCGCGGTATCGATCAATGTCTGTGCAGTCATTGGGGCACCTTTCTGGCGGGCATGGTACGCCCCTGCCCCCTCTGCATCTAGATCACGTTCTTTTCGAGCAAGGGCTTGTTGTCGAGGATGCGCGCAAACGAGACCGGCGAAAGATCGAGGCTGCGGTACTCGCCGAAGCGGATCAGCTCCGCAATGCCGCGCCCCGCCGCCGGGCATTGCTGCAGCCCGTGGCCCGAGAAGCCGTTGGCGAAGAACAGGTTGTCGCAGTCCGGGTGCAGGCCGAGGATCGCGTTGTGGTCGAACACGTTCATCTCGTAGTAGCCGGCCCAGGCGCCGGTCATGCGGATGGCTTCGAAGGCCGGGATCCGCTCGGCGAGCGCGGGCCAGATGAGTTCGTCGAAGGCGGCGTATTCGACGTCGAGCGGTGCGTCATCGTGGTCCTGGTCTTCGGGCGGTGCGAAGCCGCAGATGAACTGGCGGCCTTCGGGGCGCAGCCAGATGCCCGAGGTGTCGATGATCAGCGGGCAGCCAGGCAAGGTCTCGGGGCACGAGAAGCTGAACACGCTGCGGCGGCGGCCGCGCACCGGCAGGTCGATGCCGGCCCACCCGGCCACCTTCGCGGCCCAGGCGCCGGCGGCGTTGACGACGATGTCGGCATCGAGCGTCTCGCCGTTGTCGAGCTGCACGCCGGTCACGGCACGGCCTTCGCGACGCAGGCCCGTGGCATGCGCCTGCACATAGCGCGCGCCCTGCGACGCGGCCTTCTTGCGGAAGGCCTGCAGCAGGCTGTAGCCGTCGTACCAGCCCTCGCCCGAGAGGCCCAGCGATGCGAGTTCGACGCCCTCGGTCGATATCCAAGGAAAGCGCGCCTTCAGTTCGTCGGGCGTCATCAACGCCACGTCCACCGCATGCGCCTTCTGCATCGCATGGTTCTCGCGCAGGACATCGACGCCCGCCGACGAGGCCAGGTACAGGTAGCCCGGCTCGACAAGGCCAATGTCCGGCACGTCGTCGCCGACGCGCAAGGTCTCGCCCAGATGCCGGAAGAAGTCGATGCCGTAGAACGACATCTCGATGTTGATGGCGGTGGAGAACTGCTGCCGGATCGAGCTGGCCGACAGCGCCGACGACGCCTGCTTGTACGAGAAGTCGCGCTCGACCACCGTGACCTCGAAGGGCTCGGCCTGCGGATCCTGGGTCAGGAAGTACGCGATGGCCGAGCCGATGGCCCCGCCGCCGATGATCACCACTCGACGCATGAATGCTCTCTTCCTTGCTTCATCGTTGCTCTCGATGCGTGTATGCCAGTTGCGCCGCGGCGAGGTCCCACAGCGCATGGCCCACGGTCTTGATCAGCACCGGCCGGTCTTGCTTTGCCGGCTCCGCCTTCGCGAAGGCCTGCACGGTGGACCAGTCGATGCCCGCCTGGATCAGGTCGCCCGCCTCGGCGCGCGCACCCTCCAGCGTATCCACAAACACGGCACAGCGGCGCACGAGTTCGGGCGGCACCTCGGCCATGTCGGGGCGGTAGGCGCCGACGGCGATGACGGTGGCGTCCGGCCGTACCCGTGATGGAACCACTGGACTCGACGAGTTGGTGGTGGCGACGATCACGTCGGCTTCTTCCGAAACCTGCGCCGGATCATCGATCGCGCTGGCGTCCACGCCGAGCGTCCGCATGTGCTGCGCCAGTTGCTCGGCATGGGCTTGCGTGCGCGCATGAATCCATAGATGACGCACACCTGCGACTTCCGCGAACGCTTCGGCATGCGAATGCGCCTGCACGCCCGCGCCGATCAGCAGCATGCGGCCTCCCACATTGCGCCCTGCCCTTGCTGCGCCGGCCAGCGACAGCGCCGCGGTGCGTCGGGCCGTCAGCACATTGCCATCCATCGCGAGGAGCCGGGTGCCCGTGGCGGCGTCCATCAGCGTGACCTCGCCCTGCACCACCGGCAACCCGAGGCCGGCGTTGCCGGCATGCACGGTCACGGTCTTGAGCGCCGCGAAGCGCGCATCCGATGCAGGCATCAGCAGCAGCACACCGCCGCCCGCGAGCGGGACCGAGGTCCGGGTCGCAGCATGCGCCTCGCCCCGGCGCTCTCGCTCGAACATCTGCAGCAGCGCCTCGACCAGCGCGCCATAGGGCAGTGCCGCCGCCGTTTCCGCCGCGTTCAGCGTCCGCATGCGTTCCGCGCTCAGGAGCCAGCCACGCGGACGCGCTTGCCGTCCTTGTAGGTGAAGACGGTGAAGTCCGGCTTCTGCAGGTTGCCCTTGGCATCGAAGCTGATGGCGCCGGTGACGCCGTCGAACTTCACCTTGCGCATCGCGGGCAGATAGGCCTCGGGCTCGACCGAGTTGGCCGCGCGCATGCCGGCGGCGAGCGCCATCATGGCGTCGTAGAGGTACGGTGCATAGGTCAGCACCTCGACGCCGAAGCGGGCCTTGTAGCGCTGCTCGAACTCGGCGCCCTTGGAGGTCTTCTCGATCTCCTTGCCGCCGCGCGTGCAGTACAGCAGGTCGTCGACCGCGCCGCCGCTGATCTTGGCGACCTCGTTGGTGCACAGGCCATCGGTGCCGAGCAGCTTCGCGGTGATGCCCAGCTGCTTCATCTGCCGCGCGATGAGGCCGCCCTGCGCGTCCATGCCGCCGTAGAACACCACATCGGGCTGCTTGGCCTTGATGCTGGTGAGGATGGCCATGAAGTCGGTCGCCTTGTCGCTGCCGAACTCCTGCGCGACGACGGTGCCGCCCAACGACTTCACGCCGCGCGTGAACACCTCGGCAGCGCCCTGGCCGTAGGCGGTGCGGTCGTCGATCACCGCGATCTTCTTGGCCTTCAAGTCTTTCACGGTGAAGTCGGCGATGGCCATGCCCACGTCGTCGTCGCTCGCCAGGATGCGGAAGACGTTGTTGTAGCCCTGCTTGGTGAAGGTCGGGTTGGTGGCGGTCGACACGTCGGGCAGGCCCGCGCGGCTGTAGACGGCCGAGGCCGGGATCGCGGCGCCCGAGTTGAAGTGGCCCAGCATGCCCTTCACACCCATGTCGGCCAGCTTGTTGGCCACCACCATGGCCTGTTTCGGGTCGGCCTGGTCGTCTTCGGACTGCAGCACGAACTTGATCTTCTTGCCGCCGATGACGAGGCCCTGCTTGTTGAGGTCCTCGACCGCGAGCCGCGCGCCGTTGTCGTTGTCCTTGCCCCAATGGGCGGCGCCGCCGGTGAGCGGGCCGGCGTGGCCGATGGTGACGGTCTGCTCGGCCTGCGCGAGCGCGGCGGTGGGCAGACCAAGGACGGAAGCCAGTGCAATGCACAGAACAGTGGTCCGGGCAGTGCGACGGGTGCGCAGAACAATCATCGGAAGTCTCCTCATATCGTTGGCAGGGGTCGAGACGCAGAATAGGATCGCGGCGGCATGCGAAACAAACGCTAAATGCGCACAACGTTGTGCAGCGCCGGAAGGAACGAGGCAACGAGAGCCCGGGCACGGCAGGTGCTTGCGGCAGCTGGACAGAAGAGACAACAGGCATTCGATGAGAAAAGACATTCCCAACCTGGGCGCGCTGCAGGCCTTCGAGGCCTCGGCGCGGCTGGGGAGCTTCACCCGCGCGGCCGCCGAGCTGGCGCTGACGCAGAGCGCGGTCGGGCGGCAAGTGGCGATGCTGGAGCAGCGGCTCGGCGTGCCGCTGTTTTCGCGCGTGCGCAGGCGTCTCACGCTGACCGACGTGGGGCGCGAGTACGCGGCGCGCATCCGCCGGCACCTCGACCAGATCCGCCGCGACACGCTGGAGATCAGCGCCGGCCACGACATGGGCTTCGTGCTGGAACTGGCCGTGGTGCCGACCTTCGCAACGCAGTGGCTCATTCCGCGGTTGCCCGATTTCAGCCGGCTGCATCCGAACATCACGGTGAACCTGTCGGCACGCTCGCAGCCCTTCTCCTTCCAGGAAAACGCGTACGACGCGGCGATCTATTTCGGCGACCAGTTCTGGCCCAACACGCGCGGCGGGCTGATCTTTTCAGAGGGCGAGATGGTGCCGATCTGCAGCCCCGCGTTTCGCGATGCCAACGGGCCGTGGGACGAAGCGGGCTTCGAGCGCTGCCGCCATGTGCACCTGAGCACGCGCGCGCATGCATGGCGCGACTGGTATGCGCAGCAGGGGTGGGACTACACGGTGCACGCCTCGCGCGGCCCTCGCTACGAGCTCTTCACGATGGTGGTTGCGGCGACTGCGGCCGGCATGGGCGTCGGCCTCGCGCCGCGCATCCTGATCGAACACGAACTGCGCACCGGCGAACTGGTGATCCCGGTGGACCGGCACCTCGACGTGCCGCAGGGCTACTACTTCGCCTACCCCGAAGGCCGTCCGGCCTCCGGGGCGCTGGAGCACTTCAAGCAGTGGGTGCTCGGGCTGACGCCGGCTTGAACGTCAGACCGGGTTCGGATTGCGCTCGAGAAAGCCCTGCTGGTGCCAGTAGGGATAGGTCCTCGTCACCGCGCTGGCCGCATCGAGTTCGGCGACCTGCGCGGGCGTGAGGTTCCAGCCCACCGCGCCAAGGTTCTGGCGCAACTGCGTTTCGTCGCGCGCACCGACGACCACGCTCGACACCGTCGGCCGCTGCAAGAGCCAGTTGAGCGCGACCTGCGGCACGGTCTTGTCGATTTCTCCGGCGACCTTCTCCAGCGCATCGACCACGCGGTACAGCAGTTCGTCGGCCACCGGCGGCCCCATGTCGGCCGTCACGTGCAGGCGGCTGTTGGCGGGCAGCGGCTGGCCGCGGCGGATCTTGCCCGTGAGGCGTCCCCAGCCCAGCGGGCTCCAGACCACGGCGCCCACGCCCTGGTCCTGCGCGAGCGGCATCAGCTCCCACTCGTACTCGCGGCCGACCAGCGAGTAGTAGGCCTGGTGCGCCACGTAGCGCGCATAGCCGTAGCGCTCCGACACGGCCAGCGACTTCATCAGGTGCCAGCCCGAGAAGTTCGACGCGCCCACATAGCGCAGCTTGCCCGCGCGCACGAGGTCGTCGAGCGTGGAGACTGTCTCCTCGACGGGCGTGCTCGCATCGAAGCCGTGCAGTTGGAAGAGATCGATGTAGTCGGTGCCCAGCCGCTTGAGCGCGCTGTCGACCGCCCGCACGAGATGATGGCGCGACGACCCCACTTCGTTCGCACCCGGGCCGCTGCGGAACGTGACCTTCGTCGAGATGATGAGTTTGTCGCGGGGCCGACCCTTGATGGCCTCGCCGAGCACCGATTCGGCGGCGCCGTCGGAGTAGATGTCGGCGCTGTCGAACATGTTGACGCCCGCGTCGATGCAGATGCCGATGAGCTTGCGCGCCTCGGCCACGTCGGTGCTGCCCCAGGCGCTGAAGAACTCGCCCTTGCCGCCGAAGGTGCCGGTGCCAAAACTCAACACGGGGACCTTGAGGCCCGATTTGCCCAGATGACGGTATTCCAAAGTGCTACTCCTTCGAAGAATGAAGCGGCGGGCCGACCGGCCCGCCGTTGGGCCATTGTTGGCCGGGGCGTTGAACCCCTTCGCGCGTCGGGCTTTGTGGGGGGCGCTGGGTAATATCGACCGGATGCAGATCGCCATTGAAAACCCCGACCAACCCGACGTCATCCAGCTCATCGACGACCTCGACGCGTACCAGAAGCCGCTCTATCCGCCGGAGAGCCACTACGGCATCGACATCGCGGCGCTGTCTGCGCCGAACGTGCTGTTCGCGGTTGCGCGCGATGAGGCAGGCACAGCAGTCGGCTGCGGGGCCATCGTCATGGAGCCCGGGTATGGCGAACTCAAGCGGATGTATGTGCGGCCGGAGAATCGCGGGCAAGGCGTGGCGGCCAAGGTGCTGGCTTTTCTCGAAGGCGAAGCGATGGCCAGGGGCTGCGCGATGTTCAGGCTCGAGACGGGTGTGAGCCAGCCGGAGGCGCTGTCGTTCTATGCGCGCTCGGGGTATGCGCGACGCGAACGGTTCGGGCGTTATCCGGAAGACCCGCTGAGTGTTTTCATGCAGAAGGACGCGGGCTGAGGCCGGCGATGCACATGAGCGATATCCACCAAAGAATCTCGGCCAGCTTCGACGCGCAGGGCTTGATGAAGACCATCGGCGCGAAGCTCGCCTCGGTGACCGACGGCGAAGTGCAGATCGAGATGCCGTTCTCCACGGCGCTGTCGCAGCAGCACGGCTATGTGCATGCGGGCGCGGTCACGAGTCTCGTGGACAGCGCCTGCGGCTACGCGGCGTTGACGAAAGCGCCGCAGGGGTTCGAGGTGGTCACGGCGGAGTTCAAGATCAACTTCGTGCGACCCGCGCTCGGTGAACGCTTCCTGGCGATCGGGCGCGTACAGAGCGCCGGGAAGCTGCTGGCGGTGTGCACGGGCGAGGTCCGGGCGTTCACCGGCGATGGGCCTGACTACAAGGTGATCGCGCTGATGCAGGCCACCGTCGTGAATGTCCAGGGACGATAGGCTGGGTCTTCGCGGCTCACGTCCCGGGGCACGACGGGCATCGGATCTCCGATGCGCTCCTGGCCTTACTTGAAGATCCTCACGATCGCATCTTCGAATGCCAGAACGTCCGCCCCCACGTGGGTGGCATCGAACGCCGTGTCGAGAAGTTGCAGCCCCGCATAGCCTCGAGCCGCCATCCGGCGGTACATCGCCGTCACGTTCGGCTCGTTGCCCCCGCTGACGCAGTGGGCGAGGATCAAGGTGACGGGAAGCGGCCTGCCCGCCAGCGCGTCGAACATCTTCTTTTCAAGGTCGTAGTTCTGGGTTTCCTGCTGCCAGAAGGCGGCTTCGACGGAAATGAAGTACGAGAAGACCAGGTTGTCGGGCGCCTCCAGGAACAGTGCCGTGGCCGCGAGGTTGCCGCTGGTCGAAAGGCCCGTGAGCATCCGCTTCTTCGGGTCCGCGCGGTACTTCGATTCGACATACGGAATCAGCTCCTTCGTGAGGAAGGTGTGATACGCATTGGCACCCGGAAAGTTGTAGTCCTCCTGCCTGCGCGCGCTGTTCCCGATGCCGATGAGGATGGCCTTCGTCCCGCGCTTGACCAGGATGTTCTTCAGATTCGTGAACCGCGTATCGGGCAGGCCGTTGGTGGCATCGCCGTCGAGCGCATAGATGATGGGCACCGCATCGCTGCTGTTGTCATAGGCGGTCGGGATGAAGATCTCGATCGGATAGGGTGCGCCGAGGGCGGTCGACTGGAAGGTATCCGCCACCACGCGGCCGCCGGCCGACGGCCCTGGCTGGGTGGGAACGTTGCCGGTCGGCGGGAGTATCGGCAGACCGCCGCCTCCTCCGCCCCCGCCCCCTCCCCCGCATGCGGACACGGCCGCAAGAATCACGCAACTGCCCATCGCCGCGAGCGCACGGCGAAGCCATTCATGTCTCATGTTTGTTCCTCGTTCCCCCGGTGCAAGTCGCACCGGACCAGATGCTCGCCGCAGGCCGCAACGAGGTCAACGCCGTCCGGCAGTCGCTCGCTTGCGAAACCTATTTCAGGACCCGCGCTACCGCATCCTCGAACGCCGGAATATCCGTCTGCGTGTGCGAAGTCGAGGAAAAGAGGGTCGAGATCAGTTCCAGACCCGGGTAATGCCGGTCGCTCAGTTTCTGGTACAGATCACTCACCGGGACCGCATTGCAGTCGGGGCCGCTGTTGCATCTTGCAAGCAGCAACGTCACCGGAAACTGCTTGCCGGCCGATGCGTTGAACATCTTCTGCTCGAGGGCGTCCAGGTCCGGCTTCTGGGTCAGGCTTCCGAAGGAGCCCTCGAAGGACAGGAAGTACGAGAAGGTCAGCTTGTCCGGCGCTTCCAGCAAGAACGCGATGCCCGTCATCAGGCCACCGAGCGACAGGCCGGTGAGCATGCGTTTCTTCGTGTCGGCGCGGTACTTCGCTTCGATGAACGGAACCAGCTCGAGTGTCAGGAAGTCGTGGTACGCGTTGGCACCGGGCAGCACGTAGTCGGTGCCGCGCCGATCGGTTCCGCCGATGCCGACAAGGATTGCCTTGGCGCCGCGCTTCTCCAGGATGGCCTTGAAGTTATCGAAACGGGTGCCCGGCGGATTGAAATTCGCGTCGCCGTCCGTTGCGTAGATGACGGGGTACGCCGCCGTGTCCGTGTCGTAGGCGGTCGGGATGAAGATGTTGATCGGGTAGGTCGCACCGGTCTTCGCGGACTTGATGCTGTCGGACACCACGCGCCCCGTCGCCGAGGGTGGAGGATTGGCGGGCGGGCTCACCGGCACGATCGGCAAGGCGGCCCCGCCGCCACCTCCTCCTCCACCACCTCCTCCACAGGCAGACAACGCGACCAGCAACGCACAACCGCACACGCACGCCAGCGCGCGCAAGACTCCTCCAGCCTTCATAGCGAATCCTCTTTCTTTTTTGAACGGTGCCATGCGCACCGCGGCGGATCGTCGCTGGCGATCCGGTCAGTAGTCAATGACACAACCGGCCGCGCGCCGCTGCGCGCGATCGCTCCAGGCCGCGAGAACGCGATACCTCGGGGAAACCCCTAGAAGCCGAACCCGCAACGAACCCGAGCGCGTGCTCCCCAGAGGAGAAACCGCGCATCCACCGCTTTTCCAAACCCCTCCACCGTTGGCCCGGTATTTGCAATCTCGATCAAAAATGACAGAAAATTTTCCGTCCTGACTTATATTTGTAAACCAGTTTTCAAAAACCGCACACTTTCGGGCTCCTCCGCACCTTCATGAGCACCCCTGTCGACACCCCAGGCACCACCGTGGCCCAGCGCATTGCGCAGGCGTTGCCGCGGCTGACGCGTTCGCATCGGCAGGTGGCCGACTACGTGCTGGAGCATCCGCTGCAGGTCGCCACGCTGCCCATCGACGAACTCGCGGCCGCCGCGGGCGTCTCGGTCGCCACGGCCAACCGGTTCGCCCGCGCACTGGACTTCGACGGCTACGCCACCTTCCGCGCCGAGCTCGTGCGCGGCTTCGAGTCGCTGGTGGCGCCGGTGGAGCGCCTGCGCGGCAATCTCGAACACCCGACCACGGTGGCCGAGGTGTTCGCCACCGCGCTCGACGAAAGCCGCCGCAACATCGAAGCCACGCGCCAGACCCTCGACTACGCCGCCTGCGAGGCCGCGGTGGAGCGCATCGGCAAGGCGCGCTCGATCTACATCGCAGGCTTCGGCGCGAGCGGCTGGCTCGCGGGTCTGCTGCAGCATGGGCTGGACAGCAGCTGCCCCGACGTGCGCCTGCTGCCGGGCGTGAGCGGCGTCACGCACGCGGCCCGTGCGCTGATGCACGCGGGCCCGAAGGACGTGTTCATCGGCCTCACCTTTCCGCGCTACCTGACCGACACCGTGATGCTCGCGCAGATCGCACGCGAGCAAGGCTGCGGCGTGATCGCGCTCACCGACCGGCCGACCTCCCCGATGGCGCCGCTGGCCGACGTGGCGCTCTATTGCCAGACCGAAACCAACTACCGCCCGAATTGCGAAACCAGCGTGCTCGCGCTGGTCGAGGCGCTGACCAGCGCCGTCGCGCTGCGGGCGCCTGACCCGGTGCAGTCCGCCCGCCGCACGCTGCAGGTGCTGCGGCCCTGGCTGCACGGCGCGAACGGGCTGCCGCGCATCGACGGCATTGCCGCCCGCACCACCGGTACATCCAATGCCGCCGCCCTGAACGGCGCCGGCAAGAAGAAAAAGAAAGCTCTCCGATGAAGAACACCACGCCCGTCATCGCCATCCACGGCGGTGCCGGCACCATCAGCGCCGCCACGACCAGCGCCGCGCAGGCACAGGCGTACCACGACGCGCTGCAGAACATCGTGCGCGCCGCGCAAGCCGCGCTTCTCAAGGGCGCCTCCGCGCTCGACGCCACCTGTCTCGCGGTCGAGCTGCTCGAAGAGTGCCCGCTCTTCAACGCCGGCCACGGCGCGGTCTTCACGCACGAGGAAACCCACGAACTCGATGCCGCCGTGATGGACGGCGCCACGCTCGCCGCCGGCGCCATCGCCGGCGTGTGCCACGTCCGCCGCCCGGTGCGCGCCGCGCGTGCCGTGCTCGAAGACGGCGCGCACGTGCTGCTGGCCGGCGCGGGTGCCGAAGCCTTCGCGCGCGACCACGGGCTCGAGATGGTCGAGCCCTTTTTCTTCTCGACCGAGGCGCGCCGCCAGCAGCTCTACCGCGTGCGCGACACCGGCCGCGTGGTCACCGACCACGAGGGCGCGGCCATGACGCCACCGCTCGATGAAGACAAGAAGTTCGGCACTGTCGGCGCCGTCGCGCTCGACATGCACGGCCACCTCGCCGCAGCCACCTCGACCGGCGGCATGACCAACAAGCGCGTCGGCCGCATCGGCGATTCGCCGTTGATCGGTTCTGGCACCTATGCCGACGACCGCACCGCAGCCATCTCCTGCACCGGCAGCGGGGAAATGTTCATCCGCGTCGCGGCGGCCCACGACATCTGCGCGCGCATGGCCTACGGCGGCGCGACGCTCGAAGCCGCCACGCACGCCGTGGTGCACCAGTCGCTGCCCGCCATCGGCGGTACCGGCGGGCTGATCGCCGTCGACCGCCACGGCAACCTGAGCCTCGCCTTCAACACCGAAGGCATGTACCGCGGCCACGCGCGCGGCGACGAAACGCCTATCACGGCCATCTTCGCCTGACACGCGCCCCCTCTTTCCCTCGCACTCCCATGTCCACCCCTGCCCTCGCCCTGCCGGACGGCCGCGTTCTCGCCGTCGACGACCTCACCGTGCGCTTCTCGACCTCCGAGCGCACCGTCGATGCCGTCAAGAACCTTTCCTTCCACGTCGACCATGGCGAAACGCTCGCGGTGGTGGGCGAATCGGGGTCGGGCAAGTCGGTCACCTCGCTCGCGCTGATGCGGCTGGTGGAACACGGCGGCGGGCGCATTCTCGGCGGGCGCATGGCGTTCCGCCGCCGCAATGGCGAGGTGCTCGACCTCGCACAGGCGCGCGACGGCACGATGCGCGGCATCCGCGGCGCGGACATCGCGATGATCTTCCAGGAGCCGATGACATCGCTGAACCCGGTGTTCACCGCAGGCGACCAGATCGCCGAGGCCATCCGCATCCACCAGGGCAAGACGAATGCGGCCGCGCGCGCCGAGGCGCTGCGCATGCTCGAACTCGTGCGCATTCCCGAAGCGCGCAACGTGCTCGACCGCTTTCCGCACCAGCTCTCGGGCGGCATGCGCCAGCGCGTGATGATCGCGATGGCGCTGTCGTGCAAGCCGCAGCTGCTGATCGCCGACGAGCCCACCACCGCGCTCGACGTGACGATCCAGGCGCAGATCCTTCAGCTCATCCGCGAACTGCAGAAAGAGATGCGCATGGGCGTGCTCTTCATCACGCACGACATGGGCGTGGTGGCCGAGATTGCCGACCGCGTGCTCGTGATGTACCGCGGCGACAAGGTCGAAGCGGGCTCTTCCGACACGGTGTTCGCAGCGCCGCAGCACCCCTACACGAAGGCATTGCTGTCGGCCGTGCCGAAGCTCGGCGCGATGCAGGGCACGGACCTCCCGGCCAAGTTCGAACTGCTGCGCACCGAAGGCAGCCCCGACACCGTTCCTTGCACCAATACCACGCCGCAGACCACTGTGCGCAAAGAAGCCGGCCCGATCTTGCGCGTGCGCGACCTCGTCACACGCTTCGACGTACGCAGCGGCATCTTCGGCCGCGTGAAGCGCCGCGTGCATGCGGTGGAAAAGATCAGCTTCGACCTGTACCCCGGCGAAACGCTGGCCCTGGTCGGCGAATCGGGCTGCGGCAAGTCGACCACCGGCCGCTCGCTGCTGCGCCTGGTCGAGAGCCAGAGCGGCGCGATCGAGTTCGGCGGGCAGAACATCCGCGAACTGCCAACCCGAGAACTGCAGGCGCTGCGCCGGAACATCCAGTTCATCTTCCAGGACCCGTTCGCCTCGCTCGATCCGCGCGTGACGGTGGGCTTCTCGATCATGGAACCGCTGCTGATCCACAACATTGCCAAGGGCGCCGAGGCGCAGCAGCGCGTCGACTGGCTGCTGCAGAAGGTGGGCCTGCCGCCCGAGGTGGCGCAGCGCTATCCGCACGAGTTCTCGGGCGGACAACGGCAGCGCATCGCGATTGCACGTGCCCTCGCGCTCAATCCGAAGGTGGTGGTGGCCGACGAATCGGTGTCGGCGCTCGACGTGTCGATCCAGGCGCAGATCGTCAACCTCATGCTCGACCTGCAGCGCGAGCTGGGCGTGGCGTTTCTCTTCATCTCGCACGACATGGCCGTGGTCGAGCGCATCAGCCACCGCGTGGCCGTGATGTATCTCGGCCAGATCGTGGAGATCGGCCCGCGTCGCGCGGTGTTCGAAGCACCGCAGCACGCCTACACCCGCAAGCTGATGGCCGCGGTGCCGGTCGCCGACCCCTCGCGCCGCCACAAGCCGCGCGCGCTGCTCGAAGGCGAGATCCCGAGCCCCATTCGCGCGGTGGGCGACGAGCCCGACGTGCCGCCGCTGGT
The DNA here is from genome assembly GCF_017161115.1 of Variovorax sp. RKNM96. Taxonomy (GTDB): domain Bacteria; phylum Pseudomonadota; class Gammaproteobacteria; order Burkholderiales; family Burkholderiaceae_C; genus Variovorax. Next base: position 3,986,316 of record NZ_CP046508.1, read on the forward strand.
GCAGGTCGCGCCCGGCCATTTCGTTGCGCGGCATGCCATCGGCGGCGCGTTCTGATTTTTTGATTTTTCATCCCGCAGGCCCCCCTGCTTTTTTCCTCGAACCGACTGGAGTTCTTCCATGAAGCAATCTTCTTCCTCCCTGCGATGGGCATCCGCACTGCTGGGCCTGGCGGCACTGGCCGCATCGGGCACGGCGCTCGCCTCCAAAGACGTGGTGCTGTCGATCGGCTACCAGCCGGAAACGCTGGACCCGTACAACACCAACACGACCATCACCACGGCCGTGACCAAGACCTTCTATGAAGGCCTGTTCCAGTTCGACAAGGACCTGAAGGTGCAGAACGTGCTCGCCGAGAGCTACGACGTGTCGAAGGACGGCCTGGTCTACACCATCAAGCTGCGCAGCGGCGTCAAGTTCCACGACGGCACCGACTTCAACGCCGAAGCCGTGAAGGTCACGCTCGACCGCGTGCTGAACCAGGACAACAAGCTCCTGCGCTACAACCAGTTCAACCGCGTGGGCAAGGTCGAGGCGCTGAACCCGACGACCGTGCGCATCACGCTGAAGGAGCCCTTCGGCCCCTTCATCAACTCGCTGGCCCACGCCTCGGCCGCGATGATTTCGCCCACCGCGCTGAAGAAGTGGGGCAACAAGGACATCGCCTTCCACCCTGTGGGCACCGGCCCCTTCGAATTCGTCGAGTGGAAGCAGACCGACGCGGTCAAGGCCAAGAAGTTCGACGGCTACTGGAAGAAGGGCTTCCCGAAGATCGACAACCTGCAGTGGAAGCCGGTGCTCGAGAACAACACGCGCGCCGCGATGCTGCAGACCGGCGAAGCCGACTTCGCATTCCCCATTCCCTACGAGCAGGCCGAGCTGCTGAAGAAGAGCGACAAGCTCGAAGTGGTGGCCTCGCCCTCGATCATCACGCGCTTCCTCGCATTCAACATGCTGGTGAAGCCCTACGACAACCCGAAGGTGCGCGAAGCCATCGGCTACGCGATCAACAAGGAAGCGCTGTCGAAGGTCGCCTTCGGCGGCTATGCCTTCCCCGCGCAAGGCGTGATGCCCCAGGGCGTGAAGTTCGCCGAGAAGATGGCGCCGATTCCCTACGACGTGAAGAAGGCCAAGGAACTGCTGAAGGAAGCCGGCTACCCCGACGGTTTCGAGTCGGTGCTCTGGAGCGCCTACAACAACACGACCAGCCAGAAGACCATCCAGTTCGTGCAGCAGCAGCTCGCGCAAGTGGGCATCAAGCTGCAGGTGCAGGCGCTCGAAGTGGGTCAGCGCACCGAGCAGGTGGATGCATGGCCCGATCCGAAGACGGCCAAGGTGCGCATGTACTACACGGGCTGGTCGTCGTCCACGGGTGAAGCCGACTGGGGCCTGCGTCCGCTGTTCGCCTCCGAATCGTGGGCGCCGAAGCTGAACAACATGTCGTTCTACAAGAGCGACGTGGTGGACAACGCGCTCGCCAAGGCGCTGGTGACGGTCGACGACAAGGAAAAGGCCGCGCTCTACAAGACCGCACAGGACGAGATCCGCAAGGACCTACCGCGCGTGCCGCTGGTCACGGAGCAGAACCTGTCGGCCCATGCCAAGCGCCTGTCGGGTGTGTACGTGATGCCTGACGCGAACATCAACATCGACGCGATCGCTGTCTCGAACTGATTGAGCGCGCACCGGGCGATGGCATCGCGCCATCGCCCGCACGCGACACCCGCACCCCATGCTGAATTACTTTCTCAAACGCCTGCTGGGCCTGATCCCGACGCTGCTCATCGTGGCCGTGCTGGTGTTCCTGTTCGTCCACATGCTGCCCGGCGACCCCGCGCGCCTCGCGGCCGGCCAGGAGGCCGACGAGCAGACCGTGGCCATGGTCCGCGCGGAGCTCGGCCTCGACAAGCCGCTGCCCCAGCAGTTCGTGAACTTCTTCACCCACATGCTGCAGGGCGACTTCGGCACCTCGATCCGCACGCGGCGGCCGGTGTCGACGGAGATCGGCGAGCGCTTCTTCCCGACGGTGATGCTGACCATCACCAGCATGGTGTGGGCGGTGATTTTCGGCATGGGCATCGGCATCGTCTCGGCCGTGTACCGCAACAAATGGCCCGACCGCATCGGCATGACGCTGGCGGTGTCGGGCATCTCTTTCCCCGCATTTGCATTGGGCATGCTGCTGATGCAGATCTTCTCGGTGCAACTCGGCTGGCTGCCCACCGTGGGCGCCGCGACCTGGAAGCACTACATCCTGCCCTCGATCACTTTGGGCGCGGCCGTGGCGGCCGTGATGGCGCGCTTCACGCGCGCCTCGTTCGTCGAAGTGATCCAGGAAGATTTCGTTCGCACCGCGCGCGCCAAGGGTGTGCGCGAATCCAGCGTGGTGTTCAAGCACACGCTGCGCAATGCGCTGATCCCCGTGGTCACCATGATGGGCCTGCAGTTCGGCTTCCTGCTGGGCGGCTCCATCCTCGTGGAGGCGGTGTTCAACTGGCCCGGCCTCGGCCGCCTGCTGGTCGATGCCGTGCAGATGCGCGACTACCCCGTCATCCAGACGCTGGTGTTGTTGTTCTCGCTCGAGTTCATTTTGATCAATCTGGTGGTCGATGTGCTGTACGGCTACATCAACCCCACCATCCGCTACAAGTGAGCACGCCGACATGACGCAAGCTTCCGGCGTGCCTGCCGACACCCTTCTTCCGACCTCCCCGGTCGCCACCCTCCAACACGCCGGCAAGGTCCGCACGCCCTGGGGCGAATGCTGGCGCCGCTTCAAGAAACAGCCAGTGGGCATCGTCGCGGCGATCTTCGTGTTGCTGCTGGTGTTCGTGGCGGTGTTCGCACCGTGGATCGTGCCGTTCGATCCCGAAAACTTCTTCGACTACGACATGCTGAACAGCGGGCCCTCGGCCACGCACTGGTTCGGCGTCGATCCGCTGGGCCGCGACATCTTCAGCCGCATCCTGGCGGGCGCGCGCATCTCGCTGATGGCGGGCTTTCTCTCGGTGCTGGTGGGCGGCTTCATCGGCACGGCCTTCGGCCTGCTCGCGGGCTACTACGAGGGCTGGTGGGACCGCATCGTGATGCGCATCTCGGACGTGCTCTTCGCCTTCCCCGGCATCCTGCTGGCGCTGGGCGTGGTCGCCATCCTGGGCAGCAGCATGACCAACGTGGTGGTGGCGGTGTCGGTGTTCAGCGTGCCGGCCTTTGCGCGCCTGGTGCGCGGCAACACGCTGGTGCTCAAGCAGCAGACCTACATCGAGGCCGAGCGCAGCATCGGCGCGTCGGACTGGACCATCATCGTGCGGCACATCCTGCCGGGCACGATCTCGTCGATCGTCGTGTACTTCTCGATGCGCGTGGGCACCTCGATCATCACGGCGGCGAGCCTCTCGTTCCTTGGCATGGGCGCGCAACCGCCGACGCCTGAATGGGGTGCGATGCTCAGCGAAGCGCGCGCCGACATGGTGACCTCGCCGCACGTGGCGCTGTTCCCGAGCCTGGCCATCTTCTTCACCGTGCTCGCCTTCAACCTGCTGGGCGATGCATTGCGCGATGCGCTCGATCCGAAGATCGACCGCGAGTAACCGTTCTTCATGGCATCGACGAACACCCTGCCCTACATCGGTACCCTGCTCCAGGGCGCGCGCAACGCCATCACCGACGTCGAAGGCGTCACGGTCGGCCACCAGACGCTGGACGACGGCGGCGTGCAGACGGGCGTGACGGTGATCCGCCCGCATGCCGGCGATCCGTTCCGCGACAAGGTGCCGGCCGCCGCCGTGGTGCTCAACGGCTTCGGCAAGAGCGTGGGGCTGGTGCAGCTCGCCGAACTCGGTGTGCTGGAGACGCCGATCGCGCTGACCAACACGTTCTCGGTCGGCACCGTGGCGACGGCGCAGATCCGGCATTGCCTCGCGGCCAACCCCGAGAGCGGCCGGTCGCTGCCCACGGTGAACCCGCTGGTCTTCGAGTGCAACGACGGCTTTCTCAACGACATCCAGCGGCTGGCGATCACCGAGGCCGACTACCTGCAGGCGCTCGACGCCGCCGGCCCCGACTTCGCGCAAGGCTCGGTCGGCGCGGGGCGCGGCATGTCGAGCTTCCAGCTCAAGGGCGGCATCGGCAGCGCCTCGCGGCGCGTGTCGTCGCCCTGCGGTGAAGTGCACACGGTAGGCGCGCTCGTGCTGGCGAACTACGGCCGGCAGCCGCAGCTGGTGCTGGCCAGCCACGCGGTCGGCGAGCGGCTGGCCGCGCAGAACACGCCCGAATTCAAGGAGCCCGAGAAGGGCTCGATCATCATCGTGGTCGCGACCGATGCGCCGCTCGACGCGCGCCAACTGCGCCGCCTCGCGCTGCGTGCAGGCGCGGGCCTGGCGCGCACCGGCTCGGTCTTCGGCCATGGCAGCGGCGACATCGTGCTCGCCTTCTCGACCGCCTACACCGTGCCCGACCGCGTCGACCGCCCGATGCCGACGATCGCGATGGTGCACGACGGGCTGCTCGACGGCCTCTTCCAGGCCGCGGCCGACAGCACCGAGCAGGCCATTCTTCATGCGCTGTGGCGCGCCACGGCCGTGACGGGCCGCGATGGCAATCACCGGGCGGCGCTCTCGGAGCTGCTGCCACCTTCTTCCCTCTTTTCTCTCGCGGAAACACGCGCCCCCTCATGAAAGTCCTGATCTCCACCGACATCGAAGGCGTTGCGGGCGTCTACCACCACGAGCAGGCACGGCAAGGCAACCCCGAATACGAACGCGCGCGCCTGCTGATGGCGCACGAAGCCAGCGCGGCGATTGCCGGCGCCTTCGACGCGGGTGCCACCGAGGTGCTGGTCAACGATTCGCACGGCGGTTTCCGCAACATGCCGCCGGATGTGCTCGATGCGCGCGCCCGTGTCGTGCAGGGCAAGCCGCGCTACCTGAGCATGGTGGCGGGCGTGGACGAAGGTGTGGACGCGGTCTGCATGGTCGGCTATCACTCGCGTGCACAGGGGCGCGGCATCCTTGCGCACACGATCAACGGCTTTGCCTTTGCGGGCATCCGGTTCGGGGACCAGGAGCTGGGCGAGGCCGGGATCTACGGCGCGCTGGCCGGCGAGTACGGCGTGCCCGTGGTGATGGGCAGCGGAGATGACGTGTTCATCTCCGAGAACCGCGCGCTCTTTCCGCATGCGACGTTTGTCGAGACGAAGAAGGCGACGGGGTTCAACAGCGGCGTGTCGCTTTCGCCGGAGCAATCGCGCAAGGCGATCCGTGCCGGCGTGGTTCAGGCGCTGGCTGCGCGCGGCAATGCAAGTCCGCTGGTCTTCAAGGGCCCGCAGGTGGTCACGCTGCGCACCCAGTCGCCGATGATGGCTGACCTGTTCTGCCAGTGGCCGACGTTCGAGCGCGTTGATGGCGTCACGCTGCGCTTCAACGCCGACACGGTGGAAGCGGCGGTGCGCATGCTGAACTGCTGCTCGGCCATGTCGTCGATGCTGCGCTGACGAAGCGCAGCATCGAGCACGCGGGGGTGCTCAACCTTCTGCGATGTTCGCTCGGGCAGCCGTTCGCCGCCAGTCCGCCGGCGACGTGCCCATGCGCTTCTTGAAGGCCAGCCTGAAGGCCCCCACCGATTGGTAACCCACTTTCTCGGCGACCGCCTCGGTCGATGACGAGGGGTTCTGCAGTTCGTTGATCGCCAGGCCGATGCGGATGTCGGTCAGGAGGTCGCTCGCCGAGCGCCCCACCCGGTCCTGGAAGTGCCGCGCCATGGTGGCCCGGGACATGTGGCACAGCCGTGCGAGTTCGGGCAGCGTCCATGGATGCGCCGGGTCGTCGAGCATGGCTGCCAGGGCGGGCGCAAGGCGCGGGTGCCCTGCCAAGGCCAGCAGGCCGACCGGTGCGTCTTCGGATTCGCCGGCCAGGCGCAGCGCGACGGTGAAGAGCGCCGCCGACAACGCATTCAGCATGGCGAGTCCCCCCAAGGCATCGGCCGTGGACTCGGTGCGCATCATCTCCACGAGGCGCGTGACCTGCGCGTGCGTCGCGCGCTGCGCCTCGGTCGTGTCTGCAGCGCCCCGTATGACGAGCGTGGAAGGCAGGTAGTCGCGCACCAGCCGTTCGTGATGGGGGGCCAGCACGAACCGTCCGCACAGCATGTCCAGGCGCTCGCCGCGCCCGCTGTTCTCGCTCACGACGACGCTGAGGTTTTCGCGCTTCTTCACCCGCCCCGGCTTGGCGCCGCTTCCGTCGTGCAGCACGTGAGCGGAGCCGTGCGTCATCAACACGATGTCGCCCGCCGACAGTTCGTGGGGCGCACCGCCATCCGGGCTCTCGATCACGGCGCTGCCGCTGAGGACCACGTGATAGGGCATCTCGCCCGCCGGCGAGGGCTCGTAGACGACGCGCCAGGGTGCGCCGTACAGGCACCGGAGTTCCAGCCGGCCACTGACCGGGATCATGCCGAGGAAGCGACTGAGCCAATCCATGCGAGATCCTGAAGACTCCGTGTTGAGACGATTCGATAGTTTATTGACCACATTCCGCCTTATCAAGCTCATTCCCGAGCCATACAGTCAAGGCTTCTCAACAACGTTTCTTCTCAGGATCTTCACCATGACCCGCATCGCCACCCCCGCCATCGACACCGCAACCGGCGCCACCGCCGAGGTCTACGCACAGATCAAGAAGGCCGCCGGCAGCGTGCCCAACACCTTCGCCACCCTCGGCGCGCACGGTCCCGCCGCCCTGAAGGCCGTGCTGCAGGCCGATGGCGCACTCGCCGGCGGCTCGCTGAGCAAGCAGGACCAGGAGACCATCAAGCTGGCGGTCAGCAAGGTCGCCGGTTGCGACTACTGCGTGGCCGCGCACAGCCTGCTGGGCAAGTTCGCGGGGCTGCCGCAGGACGTGCTCAAGGCCATTCGCGACGGGCAACCCACCGGTGACGCCAAGCGCGATGCGCTCGTGCATTTCGTGAGCAAGCTGGTTCGCACGAGCGGCACGATCAGCCAGGGCGAATTCGATGCGATCAAGGCGGCCGGCTACACCGACACGCAGCTGGTGGACATCAGCCTGGCCATCGCGGTGACGGTGTTCACGAACGTGTTCAACCGCATCAACGACACCGCGGTGGATTTCCCCGCGGTGGCCTGAACCGCGCACGCACCCAGGAGAGATCGCCATGACGAACACGGCCGTTGAAATCGATGCGTTCATTGCCGGCCTGCGGGCTTCGGGGCTGGAAGAACGGGCCCTGCGCAAAGGAAGCAAGGCGCCCGACGTCACCTTGCCCGATGCGCTGGGGCGCCCGGTTCGTCTGGGCGACCTGTGGAAGGACGGCCCGCTGGTGGTGTCGTTCTATCGCGGTGGATGGTGCCCGTACTGCAACACCGAGCTTCGCGCACTGCAGCAGCGCCTGGGCGAGCTGCACGGGCTCGGGGCGAAGCTGGTGGCGATTTCTCCGCAGACGCCGGACCACTCGATGAGCACGGCACGGAAAAATGCCCTGGCGTTCCCCGTGCTGAGCGACTCGAACCTGGATGCCGCGCACGGCTTCGGCATCGGCACGACGCTGGCGCCGGAACTCGTGGACCTGTACGGCGCGGGCGGGGTCAACCTGCCGGTGCTCAACGGCAACGGGCAATGGGTGCTGCCGGTGCCGGCGACGTTCGTGATCGATGAGGCTGGCGTGATCCGGTTTGCGCATGTGGATGTGGATTACCGGGAGCGGGCGGATCTGGATGAGGTGGTTGCGGCGATCGGGCGTACTCGGCACGCTGAGGCCGCTTGAATTGCGTTTGGCTGTTGGGCTTGCCTGCGATTCAACTGCTGCTCAGCGATGCTGCGCTGAGTTGCTTTTCTTTCTCTTTGCTGAGGGCGGAGGCCGGGTCTCGCCCCGGCAGGCGACTTACTTTCTTTTGCTTCGCCAAAAGAACGTAAGCAAAGAAAAGGCGACCCTGCTGTCTGCGTCCCTTCGCTTCGCTACGGGCAACCTGCGGTGCTCACGTTTCGCGGGGTCTCGCCCAAACTCGCTTCGCTCAAACAAGGGCGAGCCCTGATCCGCGAAACGCTCCGCTCCTCGGCGCATACAGAAGGGATTTGGGGACCGGCATGCCATCGCTTCGCTCGGCCACGGTGCCCTCACCCCAGCCCTCTCCCAAAGGGAGAGGGAGCCAATCCAAGCCCAAGCCGAGCGAAGCAAAGGCCCGATTGCAAGCCGAGCACAGCGATGGCACGTTCGTCTCCCCCTCCCCTCTGGCTGCGCCGAGGAGCGCAGCGTTTCGCGGATCAGGGCTCGCAGCTGTTTGAGCGAAGCGAGTTCTGCGAGACCCCGCGAAACGCGAGCACCGCAGGTTGCCCGTAGCGCAGCGAAGGGTCGCAGACAGTGGGGTCGCCTTTTCTTTGGCTACTTTCTTTTGGCGAAGCAAAAGAAAGTAGCTCGCCCGCCGGGGCGAGACCCGGCCTCGGAAAGAAAACCAGATCAATGCCTACGAAACCCAGCAGTTCCTAAAATCCTCGAGCCCGGCACCCGGTTTCCGCCCGTTCGCCTTATCCGGAATAAGCATCCAACCGCCCCGAAACCCGCATGAACACTGGCGAATAAGCTTATCCGCATAAAGCGCGAACCAAAAAATAGTTTGTTTCCATAAGGCCCGCTTTCAGAATCTCGGCTTCTTGCTGGGGCGCTGGACGCACCGCACTTCAAGACACAGCACGCACGATGTACCAATACACAGAATTCGATCGCCAGTTCGTTCACCAACGGGCCGCCCAGTTCAGAGACCAGCTCGAGCGCTGGCAAAAGGGCCGCCTGCACGAGGACGAGTTTCGCCCGCTGCGGCTGCAGAACGGCTGGTACGTCCAGCGCTATGCGCCGATGCTGCGTGTGGCAGTGCCCTACGGCGAGTTCTCGAGCCGCCAGTTGCGCGTGCTGGCCAAGATCGCCCGCGAATACGACGAGCCCGAAGCCGAGGTCTACCGAAAGGCCATCGAGACGCAGGGCCTCCTCGGCAGCCACAAGCTCCCGACCCACTACGCCCACTTCTCGACGCGCCAGAACGTCCAGTACAACTGGATTCCGCTCGCCAAGTCGGCCGACGTGATGGACCTGCTCGCTTCGGTCGACATGCACGGCATCCAGACCAGCGGCAACTGCATCCGCAACATCACGAGTGACGAGCGCGCCGGCATTGCGGTCGACGAGATCGCCGATCCGCGTCCGTTCGCGGAAATCATGCGCCAATGGAGCACGCTGCACCCCGAGTTCGCCTTCCTGCCGCGCAAGTTCAAGATCGCCATCACCGGCGCCACCGAAGACCGTGCCGCCACCGGCTGGCATGACGTGGGCCTGCATGTGGTGAAGAACGAAGCCGGCGAGATCGGCTTTCGCGTGCAGGTGGGCGGCGGCATGGGCCGCACCCCCATCATCGGCACGGTGCTGCGCGAGTTCCTGCCGTGGCAGCAGATCATGAATTACCTCGAAGCGGTGATCCGGGTCTACAACCGCTATGGCCGCCGCGACAACATCTACAAGGCGCGCATCAAGATCCTGGTGAAGGCCGAAGGCCAGCGCTACATCGACGACGTCGATGCCGAGTACAAGCAGATCCTCGAGCACGACGGCGCGCCGCACACCATCACGCAGGAAGAGTACGACCGCGTGGCCGCCTCCTTCGTGCCGCCGACGCTCGCCACCCGCGTGCTGCAGAGCGCCGAGAAGACCGATGCCGAGCTGCGCGCCCACGCCGCCGACGACGTGCAGTTCGCCCGCTGGCTCGCCCGCAACGTGGCACCGCACAAGAATCCCGCGCTGCGCGCCGTCACGCTGTCGTTCAAGCGCCTGAAGCAGGCCCCCGGCGACGCGTCGGCCGACCAGCTCGACACGCTCGCGCAACTGGCCGACCGCTTCTCGGCCGGCGAAGCCCGCGTGACGCACGACCAGAACGTGGTGCTGCCCTGGGTGCACGCCGAAGACCTGCACGCGCTGTGGCTCGCCGCCCGCGCCGCAGGCCTGGCCAGCGCCAACGTGCACCTCCTGACCGACATGATCGCCTGCCCGGGCGGCGACTTCTGCGCGCTGGCCAATGCGCGCTCCATTCCCATCGCCGAAGCGATCACCGAGCGTTATCAAGACCTCGACGAGCTCGACGACCTGGGCGAGATCGACCTGCACATCAGCGGCTGCATCAACTCCTGCGGCCACCACCACAGCGGCCACATCGGCATCCTGGGCGTCGACAAGGACGGCAAGGAGTGGTACCAGGTCACCCTCGGCGGCTCGGACGGCTCCGCGCTCAGCGGCACGCCGCAGGCCGGCAAGGCGGTCGGCCCCTCGTTCTCGGCGGCCGAAGTGCCGGGCGTGATCGAGGCCGTGCTCACCACCTACCGCGACACCCGTGTGTCGGGCGAGACCTTCATCGACACGCTGCGCCGCGTCGGACCCGATCCCTTCAAGACCGCAGCCAACGGTGCGCGATTCAAGGTGGAGGAAGCAGCATGAACAAGACGTTGAACATCCTCTCGGCCGAAGAACACATCGACGACGGCGACCCGAAGGTCTTGCAGCTCGCCAACGACGCCGACCCGCTCGCCATCGAGGTGTGCCTGGCCGACATTGAGCGCATCGACCTGAATTTTCCGAAGTTCACCGACGGCCGCGCGTACAGCCAGGCCTTCCTGCTGCGCCGCAGGCTGGGCTTCACGGGCGACATCCGCGCCACGGGCGACGTGCTGATCGACCAGCTGGTGCAGATGGAACGCACCGGTTTCTCCAGCGCCGTGCTGAAGGAAGGTGTGGACGCCTCCGACGCGCAGCGCCAGTTCGACCGCTTCTCTGCCTTCTACCAGGGCGATGCGGTGAAGACCGCGCCGCACTTCGTGGCCGGCAGCTGAGAAGGCTTTCGACATGAGCATCGCCACCGACATTGACTTCGCGCGCATCAACACCGACCTCGGCCGCAACGCCGAAGGCCTGGTGGACTGGGCGATCGGCCTGGGCCAGCCTTCGATCATCACCACCAACTTCCGCCCCTTCGAGGCGGTGATCCTGCACATGGTCACGCGTGCCAGGCGCGATGTGCCGGTGATCTGGATGGACAACGGCTACAACACCGAAGCCACCTATCGCTTTGCCGACGAGGTGACGAAGCAGTTGGGCCTGGACCTGCACATCTACCTGCCGCGCCGCTCGCGTGCGCATCGCGAAGCGGTGGAGGGCCCGACGCCGGCGCTCGACGATCCGCGCCATGCCGCCTTCACCGAAGAGGTGAAGCTCGAGCCTTTCGCCCGCGCGCTGCGCGAGACGGCGCCCAAGGTCTGGTTCACCGCGCTGCGGGCCACCGACACGGCTGTGCGCGCACAGATGGACCCGGTCAGCGTGAACCCCGACGGCCTGATCAAGGTCGCGCCGCTCTTGCACTGGTCGTCCAAGGAGCTGTACGAGTACTGCACGGCGCACGGCCTGCCGAACAACTTCGACTACGTGGACCCGACCAAGGGCGAAGACAACCGCGAGTGCGGCTTGCACATCGCGCACTGAGCGCCAACGCTTCACCGATCCCCTGAATCCAGCCCCAACCCGATGAACGCCCGTACCGAAACCGAACTGCTGCTGTCGCCGGCGCACCTGTCCAACACGCACCTCGATGCGCTGGAGGAAGAGACCATCTTCATCCTGCGCGAAGTGGCGGCCGCCTTCGAGCGCCCCACCCTGCTGTTCTCGGGCGGCAAGGATTCGCTGGTGCTGCTGAAGTGCGCGGAGAAGGCATTCGGCGTCGGCCGCATTCCCTACCCGCTGCTGATGATCGACACGGGCCACAACTTCCCCGAAGTGACGGCCTACCGCGACCAGCGCGCCAAGGAACTGGGCGCCGAACTCATCGTGCGCAGCGTCGAGGACTCGATGAAGCGCGGCACCGTGCGCCTGGCGCACCCGGGCGAATCGCGCAACGCGCACCAGTCGGTGACGCTGCTCGAAGCGATTGAAGAATTCCGCTTCGACGCGCTGATCGGCGGTGCCCGCCGCGACGAGGAAAAGGCACGTGCCAAGGAGCGCATCTTTTCGCACCGCGATTCCTTCGGCCAATGGCAACCCAAGGACCAGCGCCCCGAACTGTGGACGCTGTTCAACACGCGCCTGGCCCCCGGCGAACACTTCCGCGTGTTCCCGATCTCGAACTGGACCGAACTCGACGTGTGGCAGTACATCGAGCGCGAGCACGTCGGCCTGCCGTCGATCTACTACACGCACAAGCGCGAGGTGGTCGAGCGCCGCGGCCTCCTGGTGCCGGTGACCGAACTGACCCCGCAGCGCGACGGCGAAACGGTGCAGGTGCGCGATGTGCGCTTTCGCACCGTGGGCGACATCACGACGACCTGCCCCGTCGAAAGCCTCGCGGCCGATGCGGGCGACGTGGTGATCGAAACGCTCACGGTCGACGTCAGCGAACGCGGCGCCACCCGGATGGACGACATGACCTCCGAAGCCTCCATGGAAAAACGCAAGAAAGACGGTTACTTCTGATGAGCGCGACGACAGCCACCCCCAATGAACTCGCCGTGCATGGCGACACCGGCACCGCCCTGCGCTTCATCACCTGCGGGTCGGTCGACGACGGCAAGAGCACGCTGATCGGCCGCCTGCTGGTGGACAGCAAGACCGTGCTGCAGGACCAGCTCGCCGGCGTGCAGCGCGGCGGCGAAACCGACCTGGCCCTGCTGACCGACGGCCTCTCGGCCGAGCGCGAGCAAGGCATCACGATCGACGTGGCGTACCGCTACTTCTCGACCGCCAAGCGCAAGTTCATCATCGGCGACGCGCCGGGCCACGAGCAGTACACCCGCAACATGGTCACCGCCGCCTCGGCCGCCGATGCCGCCGTGGTGCTGGTCGACGCGACCAAGCTGGCATGGGCCGCTGAAGTGGAAGACGGCACCGTGGTCAAGCGCGAGTTGCTGCCGCAGACGCGCCGCCACACACTGCTGTGCCACCTGCTGCGCGTGCAGTCGATCGTGTTCGCGGTCAACAAGCTGGACGCCATCGACGACGCGGGTCTCGCCTTCGAGCGCATCTCGACCGCGCTGAACGCCTTTGCCGAAGCGGCCGGCGTGCAAGTGGCCGGCATCGTGCCGATCTCGGCTCTCAAGGGATGGAACGTGGCCACGCGCCATGCCGACTGGGTGGGCTACGAAGGCCCGAGCCTGCTCGCGCTGCTCGAAGACCTGCCGGTCACGGTGCAGGACGAGGCCGTGCCCTTCGCCTTCCCGGTGCAATGGGTCGAGAAATTCTCTTCTTCCGCCGACACCTCGCAGGGCCGTCGCGTGTTCTGGGGCCGCGTGGCCTCGGGCCATGTGGAGCCCGGCCAGCGCGTGACCGTGCTGCCGAGCAACCAGACCGCCACCGTCGCCCAGGTGCTGAGCCACACGCGCCAGCCGAAGTCGGTGCATGCGGGCCACAGCGCCGGCATCGTGCTCGACCGCGAGGTCGACGTGTCGCGCGGCGACTGGCTGCTGGCGCCCGGCGCCTTCGAGCCGGTGCGCGAGATCACCGCCACCGTGGCCTGGCTGGACGACGAGCCACTGGTCGCGGGCCGCGTGTACTGGGCGCTGCAGGGCCACCGCTGGGTCAAGGCGAAGGTCGCGCGCATCGTCGATCGCGTGAACATCACCACGCTCGAATCGGAACCGGCGACGCAGCTCGAAGCCAATTCCATCGGCGATGTGGTGCTCGCACTGCAGCAGCCGCTGGGCGTTCTGCCCTTCACCCAATCGCGCGCCCTGGGCTCGCTGGTGCTGGTCGATACGGCCTCCCACAAGACCGCCGCTGCGGTACTCGTGCAGCCCGCCGCCGCAAAGGCCTAAAATCTGGGGTTTTCCCCGATCAAACTGACGTTTAAAAGACAAATGACCCACGTCGTTTCCGAAGCCTGCATCCGTTGCAAATACACCGACTGCGTGGACGTTTGCCCCGTCGACTGCTTCCGCGAAGGTCCCAACATGCTGGTGATCGACCCGGATGAATGCATCGACTGCGCGGTCTGCATTCCCGAGTGCCCGGTCAACGCGATCTACGCCGAGGAAGACCTTCCGGCCAACCAGATCGCCTTCATCAAGATCAATGCCGAGCTGGCCGTGGCCGACGGCTGGAAGAGCATCACCAAGCGCAAGCCCGCCCTGCCTGACGCCGAAGAGTGGAAAGACAAGACCGACAAGGTCGGGGAGCTGGTGCGCTGAGCGCGCTGCCTGCCCCCATCGAAACCGACGCCCTGATCGTCGGTGCCGGCCCTGTCGGGCTGTTCCAGGCCTTTCAGCTGGGCCTGCTTGAAATCTCCAGCCATATCGTCGATGCACTGCCCGCCGCGGGCGGCCAGTGCGTGGCGCTCTATGGCGACAAGCCGATCTACGACATTCCCGGCACGCCGGTGACCAGCGGGCGCGACCTTGCGCAATCGCTGCTCGCGCAGGTGGCGCCGTTCAAGCCGCAGTTTCATTTCGGCGAGCAGGTCGCCACGCTCGCCCGGCAGGACGACGGGCGCCTGCTGCTGACCACGTCGGCCGGCAAGGCGTTCCTCGCGAAGACGGTGTTCATCGCGGCCGGCGTCGGAGCCTTCGTGCCCAAGCGCATCACGCTCGAGGGCATCGCACAGTTCGAAGGCATTTCGCTTTTCTATCACCCCGAATCACTGGATCGCTTTGCGGGGCAGACGGTGGTGGTGAATGGCGGCGACGACATCGCGCTCGAAACCGCCATGGCGCTCACGGCTATCGCCGGGCAGGTCACGCTGGTCCACAGACGCGACGGCTTCCAGGCCGATGAAGCGAACATCGCCGCCATGCGTGCCCTCGTGGCCGCAGGTAAGCTGGCCTTCAAGGTCGGGCAGCCGACCGCCTTCGACGGCAAACAATTGCAGATCACCACGCCCGATGCCACGACCGTCGACCTGCCGCTCGATGCGCTGATCGCGTGCCTCGGCATTTCCCCGCGCCTCGGCCCCATTGCGGACTGGGGCCTGGAGCTCGAGCGCAAGCAGGTGCCTGTCGACACCGAGAAGTACGAAACGCGCGAGCGCGGCGTGTTCGCGGTGGGCGACATCAACACTTACCCGGGCAAGAAGAAGCTCATCGTCTGCGGCTTCCACGAAGCGACGCTGGCGGCCTGGGGCGCCACCGCCATCGTGTTCCCGGGCAAGGCGGTTCCGCTACAGTACACGACCACCAGCACCCGGCTGCACGAGCTGCTGGGCGTGGCTACTTCGCGCCAGGCATAAGCGCCCGGTATTCGCCGATGAAGCTGCCGATGGCGGCAACGTAGCCGTCGATATCCGCATCGGACAACGGCAGCGACAGCACGACGAAGCCGCGCGGCGACGTATAGATGCCCTGGCTCAGCAGGTGGAAGAACAGCAGCTGACGCAGGCGCCCATCGACCGCCGCAAGATCGTCCACCTGCCGGACTTCGCCACCGACGAAATGCGCATTCATCAGCGAGCCGACGCCGGTGAACTGCATGGCCACGCCCTCTTTTGCGCACAGCGCGTTGAGCCGTTCCCGCATCGCTTCACCACGTTCAGCCAGCACACCGGCCGCCTCGGGCGTGAAGAGCTTCGTGAGCCCCGCATACCCGGCCGCCATCGTCATTACGTTGTTGTTGAAGGTGCCGGAATGCGCGAGCGGCCCGGTACGCGGATCGAACAGCGCCATCACGTCCGCGCGCCCGCCGAAAGCGCCGAACGACATGCCGCCACCGATGTACTTGCCCAGCGTGGTGAGGTCGGACTTGATGCCCAGCTTGTTGGCCAGCCCGTGCGGCGCAAGGCGCGAGGTCATGACCTCATCGAAGACCAGCAACGCACCTACCCGGGTGGCACCGTTGCGCAGCGCCTGCAGGAAATCGAGCCGCCCCGGAATGCACCCGCTTGCCCCCTGCATCGGCTCGACCAGGATGGCGGCGATCTCCGGGCCGTGCCTGGCGATTTCCTCACTCGCGCGCTGCGCATCGTTGTAGGGCAGCACGAGGAAGTCGAATGGCACGGTCGTCGGTGAAGGCTTGTCGCCGAAGCCGAGCACCCCGCCGTGATAGCCACCCGAGAAGACCACGATCTTTCGCCGCCCCGTGAAGTGCAGCGCGGCCGTGAGCGCCATCAGGTTCGCCTCGGTGCCCGAGTTGGTGAAGCGCAGCTGCTCGATCTGCGGAAAGCGCTCGCAGATGGTCTTTGCCAGCCGGCCTTCGAGCAGGTTGTGCCCGGTGAGGTTGATGCCGCTCTGCATGGCCTCGATGACCGCCTCGCGGATCTCGGGCGCCGAGTGGCCGTAGACGCCGGCCGTGTACTCGGCGATGAAGTCGGCATAGCGATGGCCATCGGCGTCCCACAGCGCCGCGCCCTCGCCTTTGGCAATGGTGAGCGGAAACGGCGCGTAGAACAGCACCGATCGCGTATTGGCGCCGGGCATGTAGCGCGTCTGCTCGTCGAACTGGCGCCGGCTCGCGGGGTTGCCATCTGTGAAGCGTTGATGCACCCCGGCGAGGGCTTGGTCGATGGCGGCGTCGGTCATGGAGCGGTCCTTGAAAGATGGGCGGCCTTTCGGCCCGGCTAATTGATCACTGCTCAATTAATAATATTTATACAATCAATTCGCCCGCTGCACAACGCCCATCTCCATGAAAAAAACCGCCCCCGAGCCCAAACCCAAGACCGCCGGTCGCCCCACCGGCGGCGGCGCGCTGTCGAAGCGGCTCATCGCCGAAGCCGCGCTCGCGCACATCGACGCATTCGGCCTGGGCGCGTTCAGCATGCGCGAGATCGCGACGCAGCTCGGCGTGTATCCGGCGACGGTGCACTGGCACGTCAGCACGCGCGAAGCGCTGCTCGCCGAGGTCGCCGCCACGGTGATGGCAGAGGTCACCCCGCCGACGGAATTGCCCTGGCAGGAATGGATCGCCGAACTGCTCCGCCGCTGCCGCGCTGCGGTGCGTCGTCATCCGAACGTGGCGCAGTTGCTGGGCGCGCAGTTGGTGTCCAACGCCAGCCTGCCGACCGAACTGGTCGAAGGCGTGCTGGAGGCGCTGACCGAAGCCGGTTTCGAGGGCCAATCGCTGCTGGAGGCCTACAACTGCGTGATCGCGGCCATGCTGGGCTTCGTGACGATGGAGTTCTCCCCTCTGCCCTCCGACAACACCCAGGCCTGGGCCGAGGAACTGCGCGAACGGGTCCACACCATCCGCCCGCTCGACCATCCGGTGCTGGCGCGCAACCTGCCGCTGCTCGCCAACAACGCCTTCATCGTCCGCTGGGACAACGGCACCACCGTGCCGCTGGACAGCAGCTTCGAGCGGCACATCCAGATCACCATCGACGGGCTGGAGGCGTTCGCGCGCAGGATCAAGGGTTCGCAGCAGTAGCGGGGTCTGGCGGGTCCAGCAACTCGTACAGCACCATGCGCGTCTGCCGGCCGCGCAGCTCCGTCAGCTCCTCGATCCGCCGTGTGGAGAGTCGCCCGCCCAGCCCCGCGAATGTCGCTTCGGAGATCAGCGTCCGCGTGCCCAGCTGCTTGTTCGTGCCCTCGATGCGGCTTGCCACGTTGATCACATCGCCCAGCGCGGTGTAGGACAGCCGATCACTCGAACCGAGCACCCCCGCGATCACGACGCCGGTGTGGATGCCGATGCGCGTTCGGAACGCCTGGAGCCCTTCCTCCTGCCACTTGCGGTTGAGCGCCTTCATCTCTTCATGCAGTTCGAGCGAGGCGATGCAGGCCTGGTACTCCGCATCCGGCAGGTCCGCCGGCGCACCCCAGAGCACCATGATCCCGTCGCCCATGAACTTGTCGACCACGCCGCCATGCCGCGCGAACACGCGCGTGGCGAGGTTGAAGTACTCGGTCAGCTGGCGCATCAGCACGTCGGCCTCCATCGATTCCGAGATGCTGGTGAAGCCTTCCACGTCGGTGAACATTGCGGTCACGCGGCGCGGCGAGCCGTTCGGCACGAGCGCATGGCCTTCGGCGACGAGTTGCTTGATCACGTCCACCGGCACGAACTTGCTGAAGGCCTGGAGGCTGCGCGCCGAATCGTCCAGCGCCTGGCTCAGGTTCTGGATCTCGAGCACCCGGCTCGGTTCGCGCGGCAGGTCGTCCAGCTCCAGCCGCCCGATGCGGCGCGCCGTGCGCGAGAGGCTCTCGATCGGTGCGGTCACCAGCTTCGACAACCGCAGCGAAATGAACAGCGCCACGGCCAGGAAGCTCAGCGCCAGCAACAGTGACAAGAGCACATTCCGGTGCAGCCCGCCGAGCAGCGCGTCTTCGGGCTCCCAGCTGACAAGCCGCCAGCCGGTGGACGGAATGTGCGATGTCTGCACCTGGTAGCGCGCCCCGCCGTGATCGAGGGTGAAGGCCATGTCTTCGGTCCAGCCCCGGCTGCCGTTGGCCAGCATGTGGGCGTGCAGCGCGCCGAGGACGCCGTCGTCGGGATCTTCCAGCACACGGACGACGTGGGGGTTGTCGCTGCGCGCAATCACATGGTGGTCGGCGCTCAGCAAGGCGCTGTGGCCATGGCCCGTGCCGCCGAACACCCGCACGAGGCTGGAGAGATGCCCGAGCGACACGCTGCCCACCACCACGAGCGTCTGCAGCACGCCTTCGTCGTCGCGCCGCAGGCTCGGCCGCGCATGCCCGACGCCGAGCTCCTTGGCGGAGCCGAGCACGAAAGGTGCGGTCCAGAGCGCGTGCTGCGCCTTCAAGGCCTGCTCAAACCATTCTTCGTGCACCGGGTCGTCGTCGCTGCGAAAGGCCTCGATGCGGCTCGTGGCGTAGCGCTGCCGCGGGTCGTCGTCGCCATCGCCATCGGCGTCCGGTGACTGCTTGTATTCCCAGGTCTCGGTGCTGAAGTCTGCATCGCGCAGCACCTGCCGCACCGCCGCCTCCGGATAGCGCTGCGCCATCAGCAGGTGCCCGTCGTCGCTGGCCACGCCGACGCTGTCGAGCTCGGGCGTCTGTTCCAGCGCTGCCCAGAGCAGCTCGGCGGTCCGGTCGCCGTCATGGCCCGCCGGATGCAGGCTGGGCGTGTGTGCAATGGCGCGCACCAGCGCTTCGGTCTTGGCGAGGAAAGCGAGCACGTTGTCCTCCACGCGGTCGTGGTTGACCTTGTGCGCCGACTCGCCGACCTTGGAAACCAGCTGCTCCGCGCCCCAGTAGCCGAAGGCCACCAGCAGCAGCGACTGAAGCAGCGCGACCGCACAGATGATGGTGCCGACGTCGACCCGGAAGCGGCGCAGGCGTGCGCGGGGTGAAGAAGAAGTCGCGGGCGGGGCCTGCGCCGGGCCCGGATACTGCGTGAAGTCGTCTGTCATGTGCGGGGGTTCCTCCTGCGCATTCGAATGCGCTTGTGGCGGCGATTTTCCCCCGCCCTGCGCGTGGCCTGGGTTTCCATGGTCGTGTGCTTTTCCCGCAGGGGATAAAATCCGCCCCGCGCTTCGGCTTGCCGGAGCGCATCGCTAGGGGTGTCGAGCCGGAATCCGTTCCGGGGCTGACTGAGAGAGTCCCTTTGAACCTGACTGAGGTAATCCTCGCGCAGGGAAGCTGGTCCGGCGGCCTGTCACGTTGTCTCGCGTGGCGGCAGCGCTGCTGGAGCCTCGCCCACCTGCCAAACCTTTTGCACTGGAGCAAACGGATGGCACACGACGACAACAACGGAATTTCCTCCGGCAACGAGGCGCTGACGCCCCTGCCCGCATCACGGCGCGTGTTCGGCTGGACCGACCACGCCTCGCTCTGGTTCAGCCTGGGCGTCGGGCTGCTGGTGATGCAGATCGGTGCCTACCTTGTGCCCGCCGTGGGCACGCGCGATGCGGCGCTGGCGATTGCGCTTGGGTCCGTCATCGGCGCCGGCCTCCTGGCATGGACCGCGCGGCTCGGCTGCGAAACCGGCCTCGCGAGCGCGGGCCTCATGCACGCCACCTATGGCAGCGCCTTCGCGCGGCTGCCGGTGCTGCTCAACATCGTGCAGCTGGTGGGCTGGACCACCTTCGAACTGGTGATCATGCGAGAAGGCACGCAGGCCATCGGCCAGGTCGCCTTCGGCGCTTCGCTCGGCTCATTCTGGGGCGGCGTCTTCACCACATTGCTCTGGGGCGCGGTGCTGCTGGCGCTGCTCGCGGGCTCGATGGTCAAGCTGGTGCGGCGCTTCGTGAGCCGCTTCGGGCTGCCGCTGGTGGTGATCTCCCTGCTCTGGCTGACCTGGCAGTTCGCGACGCGGCTGCAGGCCAAGGGCCTGGACGCCTTCTGGGCGCGCCCCGGCGACGGCAGCATGGGCATGTTCGGCGCGCTCGATCTGGTGATCGCGATGCCGGTGTCATGGCTGCCGCTGGTGGCCGACTACGCGCGCCACGGCAAGCGCAGCGCGGGTGGCCTGGGCAGCGCTTTCAGCGGCACCTGGATCGGCTACGCGCTCGCCAACATCTGGTGCTATGCACTCGGCGTGATGGTGGTGAGCGTGGCCGAGCCGGACACGGGCCTGGTCACCGCGCTGCTGCTCGCGCAGGGCGGGCTGGTGGCGCTGGGCCTCATCCTTATCGACGAGCTCGACAACGCGTATGGCGATGTCTATTCGGGTTCGGTTTCCACGCACAGCCTCCTGCCGCGCTGGAGCGTGAAGCGCTGGGGACTGCTGCTGGCCGCGCTGTGCATCGCGCTTGCGCTGGTGCTGCCGATGCACACGCTCGAGCCCTTCCTGCTGCTGTTGAGCTCGGTGTTCGTGCCGCTCTACGGCGTGATCCTCGGGCGGCTTGGCAGCGGAAGGACCGTGGCATCCGTCGGCACGCGCCAGATCGACTGGGCCGCGGCGCTGATCTGGATCGCAGGCATCGCGGCTTACCACGCGCTCGCCAAGTGGGCGCCGCAGTTCGGCTCGGCCCTGCCGACGCTGGCAGCGACCTTCGCGCTGGCCTGGATCAGCCGGCCGTCGCCTGCAACCGATGCATCGGCACTGGCGCAAAGCCGTGGTTGAGCGGACCGTGGCCCCCGCCGACCGTCACATCCGCACCGGCCGCCATCGCGCCGAGGATGTAGGCGCGTGCACGCTCGACGGCTTCGGGCAGCGTCAACCCCAATGCCAGGTGCGCCGCGATGGCGGACGACAGCGTGCAGCCGGTGCCATGCAGGTTGCGGCTTGCGATGCGTTGCGAGGCCAGGCGCTTGCGCGTGCCATCGGCCTGCAACAGCACATCGACCACTTCATTGCCGGGCAGATGGCCGCCCTTGAGCAGCACGGCCTTGGCGCCGAGCGCCAACAGCTCGTCGGCCGCGCCGTCGAGCGCGTCGATGCCATCGATGGCATGGCCGATCAGCAAGGCCGCTTCATCGAGATTGGGCGTGACCACCACGGCGCGCGGGAACAGTTCGCGCACCAGCACTTGCACGGTTTCCGAGGCGATCAGGCGATCGCCGCTGGTAGCGACCATCACCGGATCGAGCACCACGTTCGGCAACTTGTAGTGGTCGATGGCCCAGGCGACGACCTCCACCACCTCGGGCGCATGCAGCATGCCGAGCTTGACGGCATCGACGCCGATGTCTTCCACCACCGCCTGGATCTGCGCCTTGAGAAAAGCCGGCGGCACGCCGTGGATGCCCGAGACGCCGCGCGTGTTCTGCGCGGTGAGCGCGGTGATGGCCGTCATGCCGTAGCAGCCGAGGGCCGCGAAGGTCTTGAGATCGGCCTGGATGCCGGCGCCGCCGCCGCTGTCGGAGCCGGCGATGGAGAGCACGCGCGCGTAGCGCAGGGGCGCTTGCGGCGCGGGGGAAGGTCCTTGGGTCATGCTGAAAATTATCGGCGACCGGTTCCTTCTTTCTCCCTCCCCTTCCGGGGGAGGGTTGGGGTGGGGGCACGCAGCGTATCTATCGGGTGCTCTGCCCGCCCCCATCCCAACCTTCCCCCAGAGGGGGAAGGAGCAAAGCCATGAGCGTTCCGTTTCAATCAGCCGCCATCATCGGCGCGGGGCTCATGGGGCGCCTAGTGGCGGTCGCGCTCGCACAGGCCGGTTGCAAGGTCGCGCTATACGAAGCCGGCAGCCCGGAAGCCGAAGGCGCGGCAGCCCGCGTCGCGGCTGCGATGCTTGCGCCGCTGGCCGAATCGGCGGTGGCGCCCGTGTCGGTCGTGCGCATGGGGCACTACGCGCTGTCGCGCTGGCCCGAATTGCTCGCGCCGCTGGCACAACCCGTGTTCTTCCAGCGCGAAGGCACGCTGGTGCTGTGGCACCGGCAGGACGCCACCGAGGCCGCGCGGCTCGAACGCGTGCTCGCCCACACCGGCGCGCAGGTGCCCGAGCTGCCGCCGATGCAGACGCTCGACGGTGCAGGCATCGCCGTGCTGGAGCCGTCGCTCGGCCAGCGCTTCGCCAAGGGGCTGTTCCTTCCGGGCGAAGGCCAACTCGACAACCGCGCACTGCTCGCCTCGCTGCTCGCCACGCTCCAGGCGGATGCGAACGTCACACTGCACTGGCAATCGCCGCACGTACCGGCCGACTTCTTGCCCGGCACGCCAGGCCAGCCCGACTGGGTGATCGATTGCCGCGGCCTCGGTGCCCGTCCGCAATGGCGCGCCTTGCGCGGCGTGCGCGGCGAAGTGATCCGCGTGCATGCGCCCGAGGTCACGCTGCAGCGCCCGACGCGGCTGGTGCATCCGCGCTATCCGCTCTATATCGCGCCGAAGCCCGACCACCTGTTCGTGATCGGCGCGACCGAGATCGAGTCCGACGACATGTCGCCAGCCAGCGTGCGCTCCACGCTCGAACTGCTGAGTGCGGCCTACGCGGTGCACAGCGGTTTCGCCGAGGCGCGCATCGTGGAGATCGCCGCGCAGTGCCGCCCCACGCTGCCCGACAACCTGCCCGCCATCCGCCAGCCGCAGCCGCGCGTGCTGCAGATCAACGGTCTCTACCGCCACGGTTTCATGATCGCGCCGGCGCTGCTCGATGCGGCGATGGAGCTGCTCGTGAACGGCCACAGCACGCTGGCGCAGGGCTTCGGCCTGGACACCACGACATCCGACGACGCATGACGATGAACATCCTGATCAACGACAAGCCCTTCACGCTGCCCGACAGCGCAACCCTCACCGACGCGCTGACTGCGCTGGAGGCCGTGCCGCCGTTCGCGGTGGCGGTGAACCGCGAGTTCGTGCCGCGCTCGGCCTATGCCGCGCGCGCACTGCAGCCCGACGACCGCATCGAAGTGATCCGCCCCGTGACGGGCGGCTGAAAAAAGAGATGGAGACGACACCCATGACCACCCCGAACGACCCGTTGGTTCTCTATGGAGAAACCTTCCAGAGCCGCCTGCTGCTCGGCACCGCGCGCTACCCCTCGCCCGACCTGCTCGAAGCGGCCGTGCAGCGCGCGAAGCCCGCGATGCTCACCGCGTCGCTGCGCCGCCAGACCGCCAATCAGGGCTCCGGCGGCAACGACACGAGCAACGGCTTCTGGGCGCTGCTGCGCAAGCTGGCCGTGCCCGTGCTGCCCAACACCGCCGGCTGCCACAGCGTGCAGGAGGTGATCGCCACCGCGCAGATGGCGCGCGAACTGTTCGACACGCCCTGGATCAAGCTCGAACTCATCGGCGACGACTACACGCTGCAGCCCGACACGCTGAACCTCGTGGACGCCGCCTCGCAGCTGATCCGCGACGGCTTCAAGGTGCTGCCTTATTGCACCGAGGACCTCGTGGTGTGCCAGCGATTGGTCGACGTGGGCTGCCAGGCCGTGATGCCGTGGGCCGCGCCCATCGGCAGCGGCCGTGGTCCCGTCAACCCGTACGCGCTGCAGGTACTGCGCGAGCGGCTCAAGGTGCCGATGCTGGTCGATGCCGGGCTCGGGCTGCCTTCGCATGCCTGCCAGGTGATGGAGTGGGGTTACGACGGCGTGCTGCTCAACACCGCCGTAGCGCTCGCGCAGGACCCCGTCGCGATGGCCGGTGCCTTTGCCGATGCAGTAGGCGCCGGCCGCACCGCGTGGCGTGCGGGCGCGATGGCCGCGCAAGACTCTGCGCAGCCCAGCACGCCTGTGCTCGGCACGCCCTTCTGGCACCACACGGCATGAGCAGCATGACCGACGCACGCTCCATCGCCCACGCCATCGTCGCCGCCCACGGACTGCGATTCGGCGCCATCACCGCATCGACCGTGGGTGCCACGCCCTTCTCTTCAGAGGGACCGGTCTATCGCGGCGCCAAGCAGGCCTGCACGGCGCTCGGCTTCATCGAGGTCGATGCCGAATGCCTCGCGCTGGCCTGGCATGCGCAGACCGAACGCATCGGTCATTTCGACGCCGCCCGATGGCCCGACGCGCCCGCCGACTTCGGCATGCGTTCGTTTCCGCCTGCATCGCGCGACGACGCCTTCCTGCCCTGCCCCGAACGGCTTGGCCTCTACGCCGTGCTGCCCGATGCGGCATGGGTCGGCCGCATGGCGCGCGCCGGCGTGCCGACGGTGCAACTGCGCTTCAAGTCCGACGATGCCGAGGCCGTCGCGCGTGAAGTCCAGGCGGCGGTCGAGGCCGTGCAGGGCACGGGCGCCCTGCTCTTCATCAATGACCACTGGCAAGTCGCCATTGCCGCGGGCGCCTATGGCATCCACCTCGGGCAGGAAGACCTCGATGCCCTGTCGCCGGAGGAACTGCAGCAACTGCGTGCCTCCGGCCTGCGCCTGGGCGTCAGCACACACGGCTATGCCGAGATGGTGCGCGCCGATGCGGTGAGCCCGAGCTACATCGCGATGGGTGCGGTCTACCCGACCACGCTCAAGAAGATGGCGACCGCACCGCAAGGCGTGGCCCGGCTCGCGGCGTATGCACGCCTGCTGCGCGGCTATCCGCAAGTGGGCATCGGCGGCATCGATGCCGTGCGACTGCCCGAGGTGCTCGCCACCGGCGTGGGCTCCGTCGCGGTGGTGCGCGCGCTGGTGACGGCCGCCGATCCCGAGGCCACGGCCGCGCAATGGATGACGGCCATGGGCGCCGTCATCGGCAACTGAACACATCCCTCCCTCAATGACTCAACGACGCTTTCCACATTCCCTGGCCCTGACGCTCTCGCCCATCTCGTACGCGGTCGCTGCCGTGCTGTTCGCGGCCGCCTGCAGCGCACACGCGCAGCAGACAACGCTGCGCGAAGTCGTCGTCAATGAAGGTGCGGCTGCCCCGCAGGCCGACGTCAGTGGCTTCGGTGACGTGCCCCTGCGCGAGCTGCCGCTCTCGGCCACGGTGATCGACAGCAAGCAGCTGAACGCCAGCGGCGCACGGCGGCTCGCCGACCTGACGCAGTTCGATTCGTCGGTGACCGATGCCTACAACTCCGCCGGCTACTGGGACTACCTGACCGTGCGCGGCTTCGTGCTCGACAACCGCTTCAACTACCGGCGCGAGGGCCTGCCGATCAGCGCCGAGACCTCGATCCCGCTCGACAACAAGGAGCGCGTCGAGATCCTGCGTGGCACCAGCGGCATCCAGGCCGGCACCAGCGCGCCGGGTGGGCTCGTCAACTATGTCGTGAAGCGCCCGACCGAGCAGGACCTGCGCACGGTGCGCATCGAGACCACCAGCCGCGGCAGCGTGCTCGGCGCGCTCGACCTGGGCGGCCGCTTCGGCGAGAACCGCCAGTTCGGCTACCGGCTCAACGTGGCGAGCGAAAACCTGAAGCCGCTCACTCACAACCTCGATGGCAACCGCAACATGTTCTCGCTTGCGGCCGACTGGCGCATCACGCGCGACTCGGTGCTGGAGTTCGAGGTCGAGCAAAGCCGCAAGACGCAGCCGAGCCAGAACGGCTACAGCCTCTTGGGCAGCGTACTGCCCGCGCCGGTCGACCCGCGCATCAACCTCAACAACCAGCCGTGGTCGCAGCCCTCGGTGTTCAAGGCGCTGACCGGCACCGTGCGCTTCAGCCAGGCGCTGAACGCCGACTGGCGCTGGAGCGCGCAGATCGGCCAGCAGCGCCTGAAGACCGACGACCGCCTGGCCTACGCCTTCGGCTGCGGCGCGGAAGGCAACTACGACCGCTACTGCTCCGACGGCACCTTCGACGTCTACGACTTCCGCAGCGAGAACGAACGCCGCACCCAGACCGCGGGCAGCCTGAACCTCAAGGGCAACGTGATGACCGGCAGCGTGCGGCACGAGTTGGGATTCGGCCTGCTGCAAAGCCGGGTGCGCAACCGCTTCCAGAACCAGGCCTACAACTACGCGGGCACGGGCAACATCTGGGCCACGGCCATGGTGCCGCCCAGCCCCGACGCCATCACGCCGCAGACCAACCGCGACGAGCGTTCGACAGAACTCTCGATACAGGACGCGATCCGCTGGAACGATCGCTTCACCACCTGGCTCGGTGCCCGCCACACGCGATTGGACCGCAGCAGCATCGGCAACGACGGCTCGGACCCGACGGGCTACAAGCAAGGCGTGACCACGCCATGGATCGCCGCCAGCTACGCCATCCAGCCCGGGCTGCTTGCGTATGCAAGCTGGGGCAAGGGTGTCGAGTCGCAGGTCGTTCCGAACCGGGGTGACCAGTACAGCAACGCCGGCCAGGCACTGCCTGCACTGAAGTCGCGCCAGTGGGAACTGGGCATCAAGGGCGGCAACGACGCCTTCAACTGGCAGCTCGCGTGGTTCGACATCCAGCGTCCGATGACCAATCTCGATGCGTGCAATCGCCTCGGCATCACGCCGTGCGAAGCGAAGTACGACGGCCGCGCCGTGCACCGCGGCCTCGAGGCCGGCGCGCAGTGGACCCAAGGCCCGTGGCGCGTCGGCGGCAGCATGACGCTGATGGATGCCAAGCGCCGCGGCAGCACCGTCGAACCCGCGAGCAACGGACAGTGGCCGACCAACGTGCCCAAGCAGGTGCTTCGCGCGCAGGCGGCTTATCGCGTGCTCGCGGTGCCGGGTCTCGAAGTGGCGGGCCAGCTGTCGCACGAAGGACGACGCAACGTGCTCGCCGATGGGTCGATTACGCTGCCCTCGTGGACGCGCGTCGATGCGGTGCTGCGCTACGACACAAAACTGCGCGGCGTGAACACGAGCTGGACGCTGGCCGTCGACAACCTGTTCGATCGCCGCTACTGGAAGGAATCGCCCTACCAGTTCGGGCATGTGTACCTGTTCCCCGGTGCACCTCGCACGCTGCGTCTCGGCCTGAGCGTCGCGCTGTGAAGATGCACGAGCGAAAGTTTTTTATGCAAAAGTTGAGGAGCCTTGAGAAGGCCAAAAAAACCACGCTATAATCTGAGGCTTGTTCCTCGATAGCTCAGTTGGTAGAGCGCCGGACTGTTAATCCGTAGGTCCCTGGTTCGAGCCCAGGTCGAGGAGCCAAGATACATGAGGGGTAGTAGGTTAGCGCCTGCTACCCCTTTTTCGTTTCTGCCGAAGTGGTGCCAGCAATTGGTGCCATAGCGTGGTGCCTCCACGCCGCTTCACGCCCCTTCCTCTCCTCTAAAACACCATGGTGCCGCGTGGTGCCACTTCATGCCCCTTCTGGTGCCAGAACTGCGGGTAAATACATCTGGCACCAATTGCCTCACTTCTGATACCATCTCACCTTCGAGAACAACTACCAAGGTACTCATATGCCCCTTCCCGACGCTTCCCAGCTCGCAGCAGAAGCAGCTTTCATGGCCATGCAGGCCGACCAGACGGAGCACCAGCTCAGCATCGAGGCCTTGCAGGCCGACCTCTCCACCCTGGTGAACCTCACCTCCCAAGTCAAGACCGACTTCGCTCCCTTCTTCCCACTCTACATCGGCTTCCCAGCCATCCAGACCTTCATTGACACCTATGTGGCCAATGGCGGCGCGGTGGTTCCCCCGCCCTTTGGCGAAGGCGGCAACGATGGTGGCGGTGGAGGTCCCGGTGATACCGGCGATGGTAGTGGGGATGGCGGTGACGGCGGCTCTGGCGAGTAGTCCTGAACCTAAACCCCCATCTTCGCCCGCAGCCTCCTCCTGAGGAGGGGACCTTTAAGTTACCTAAAGGTAGCTTGAATACTCCTTATGCCAGCAGGGTCTGGCCTCCCTCTTTCCCTCTTGTTTCTTCCTCCCTCCCGGCTCATCGCAACCTCATCGGAATAACCATGAACATGCAAACCACATACATCGATCCAGTTGAAGCTCAACGCAAGCTGGAGGACGAGTCTGTAGAGATGGGTATCGCAGCCTACCGCCGCACCCTGAACGAAGACGGCCCCGGCAACCTCCTGCCTGGCCAGCAGCTCGTGAGGGCCGCTATGCAGCCTCTAGTGGCCGCCATCAAGGCCTGGCTCGTTACGACCCGTGAGGGCCTGGCTAGCCGGTCTGCTGGGGTCTTCTACTTCCTTGATGACCTGGATGCAGAAGCTGCAGCTTGGATCACGGCCTCCTCGTGCATCTCGCGGCTTCACGAGTCCCCTACGGTCACCTCGGTGGCCGGCACCATCGCCTCACGTCTGGAGCAGACCATCAACATCGAGGCCATCTGTGCCATGAACCCCCGGCTGGCCACGCAGGTCACGAAGCGGGTAGGCAAGATGTCCAGCGACCGTAACCGCCTGGTCTTCATCCGCAATGGTGGGGAGCGGGTCGATGCCAAGCTGGTCCAGTGGGACGACAGCACGCGGCTGCGCCTTGGCTCCTTGCTCATCGAGCTGTTCCACCAGTCCGCAGGCCTCGTGGTGCCTGAGCTGGTCGTCCGCGGCAAGACCGACCGCAACGTCATCCTCCGGCCCTCGGAGTCCTGCCGCCGCTGGCTGGAGGAGTCGCATGCCCGCTGCGAGCTGATGAGCCCTGTCCGCATGCCGATGGTGTGCTTCCCACGCCAGTGGACGAACCCCTTCAACGGTGGATACCTGTCCAAGGAGCTGCGCCAGCCACTCGTGAAGACCTACAACCGCAACTACCTCACCCAGCTCAAGGACTGGGACATGGATGGTGTCTATGCCACGGTCAACCGCATGCAGGACACCGCCTGGGCCATCAACGAGCCCGTCTATGGGGTCATGAAGGAGCTGTGGGAGTCTGGTCATACCATCATGGTGGGTGCGGACAAAGATGAGCCCCTGCTGCCTCCTCGTGAAGAACAGCACCTGCCGGCCAAGAGCTGGATTGAAGGCGAGACCCCCGAGCCGGCCATTCTGAGCGCCTGGAAGATGGACGCCGCCAAGACCTACGAGAAGAACGCCAAGACGGCCAGCAAGCGCATCCAGCTCACCCAGAAGCTCTGGGTGGCCGAGAAGATGGTGGAGTGTGGCAACCGCTTCCACTTCGTCTACAACCTCGATTGGCGTGGCCGCCTGTACCCGGTGGCCGGCTCACTGTCCCCACAGGGCGACGACTCCGCCAAGGCCCTCATGCACTTCTCGAAGGCCGTGAAGCTCGGTGACAACGGAGCCTACTGGCTGGCGGTGCATGGGGCCAACTCCTTCGGAGTCGACAAAGTGTCCTTCGAGGACCGTATCGAGTGGGTGGAGCTGCATACCGAAGACATCCTAGCCACGTCCAAAGCCCCCACAAGTGAGAGCATCTGGTGGACTGAAGCGGATGCGCCGTTCACCTTCCTGGCGTTCTGCTTCGAGTGGTCCCGGCTGCAGACGTGGGTTGATGCAGGCAACGAGCAGGCCGACTTCGAGAGCACCCTTCCGGTGGCCTTCGACGGAGCCTGTAATGGCCTACAGAACTTCAGCGCGATGCTTCGGGACCCCATCGGTGGCAAGGCGACCGGCCTGGTCCCCGGGGAGAAGCCTGCGGACATTTACTCGGCCGTGGCGAACCTAACTCAGGTCCACATCGACGCTGATGCAGCGGCAGGGGATGTAGTCGCCCAGCGCTGGGTTGGCAAGATGACCCGTGACCTGGCCAAGCGAAACACCATGACCGTGCCCTACGGCGTGACTGTGCGTGGCATGCGGGATCAACTGTTCGCGAAGCTCACGGGGTCTGAGGCAAAGCACCGCGGGGAGGATGCGAACTACCTGTCCATCTGCAACCACGAGAGCATCAGCCAGGTGGTCGTGGCGGCCAAGCTGGCCATGGACTGGCTGAAGGAGGCGGCCAAGGTGGCGGCGAGCAACCAGCTTCCTGTCCGCTGGACGACTCCAATGGGCTTCCTTGCGGTGCAGGACTACAGGGAGGCCATTGGGGAACGTCTGGACTTTGAAGTGGTCGGGAAGCGTTACCGGCTGACCATCGAGCGGACCGGAGACAAGCTGAACACCCGTAAGCAGTCTCTGGGCATCAGCCCGAACTTCGTCCACTCGCTGGATGCCTCGCACCTGATGCGTACTGTGCTGTTCTGCGTGGAAGACGGAATGACGGACTTCGCCATGATCCACGACAGCTACGGCTGCCACGCGGGCCATGCGGACCTCCTGCGGGACAACCTGCGGGGCGCCTTCATCGAGCAGTACAGCCTGCCGGTCTTGGAGAACTTCCGCAACGAGCTGCTGGAGCAACTGCCTGAGGAGCTGCAGTCCAAGCTGCCCCCGCTGCCGCCGATGGGTGACCTGGACCTGGAGCAAGTCAGGACCAGTGAGTATTTCTTCGCCTAATCGTCTCACTTATGGGGCTGTCTCTCATGAGAGGGCAGCCCCCTTTTTCATTGGTGAGATGCCTAAACCCCCTTCCTCGCAAAGACCACCCACAACCGCTTGAAGGACACCTCATGCAATTCGTTCCCTACCCGAAGACGCCGCGCCTCAAGCGGTCTGTCGTCATCACCGAAAAGATCGATGGCACCAACGCCCAGATCGTCATCAGCCAGTGGGGCTACACGCAGGGCGACGATGACCGCACGAACGTGGTGGCCATCCGCGGCGACCGAATGATGCGAGTCGGTTCCCGCAGCCGCTGGATTACTCCCGGCAAGGACACCGACAACTTTGGATTCGCAGCATGGTGCGTCGCCAATGAAGAAGAGCTGTTCAAGCTCGGTGTCGGCCAGCACTTCGGTGAGTGGTATGGCGCCGGCATCCAGCGTGGCTACGGCTTGGACCACAAGCGCTTCGCCCTGTTCAACACGGCGCGCTGGGGCCAAGGCAGCGTCAATACGCCCGCCTGCTGCGAGGCCGTGCCAATCCTGCCCTTCCAAGATGCAGACGATGCCAACCAGTTCCTGAAAGACAGCGGCTCTATCGCTGTCCCCGGCTTCATGCAGCCCGAAGGGGTCATCGTTTACCACTCGGCCGCGAAGCAAGTCTTCAAGGTGCTTATCGAGGCTGATGAAGTCTCTAAGTCCGAGGCAGGCATCGCCTAAACCCCCTTCCTCGCTTAACACCCACTTCCAACCATCTAAAGGCTACCTCATGACCACGATCCAAATCAAAGACCGCTTCAAAGGGGCAGTCCTTTTCACCTGCGAAGCGCCGGACGGCCTGTCCAGCGGCATGCAGCTTCGTCACGCCTTGGAGAAGGCTTCGACCTCCCGAGCGAACCTGTCCCGAGCGAACCTGTCCGGAGCGAACCTGTCCGGAGCGAACCTGTCCCGAGCGAACCTGTACGGAGCGGACCTGTCCGGAGCGAACCTGTCCGGAGCGGACCTGTCCGGAGCGAACCTGTCCGGAGCGAACCTGTCCCGAGCGAACCTGTACGGAGCGGACCTGTCCGGAGCGAACCTGTCCCGAGCGAACCTGTACGGAGCGGACCTGTACGGAGCGGACCTGTACGGAGCGGACCTGTCCGGAGCGGACCTGTCCGGAGCGAACCTGTCCGGAGCGAACCTGTCCCGAGCGAACCTGTACGGAGCGGACCTGTCCGGAGCGAACCTGTCCCGAGCGAACCTGTACGGAGCGAAGAACGCCGAGCTGGCCGTGGCGAAGACCCGCATCCTCCCTGAAGGTGCCCTCATCGGCTGGAAGAAGTGCCAGAAGAGGGTCATCGTGAAACTTCGCATCCCTGAAGAAGCGAATCGTTCCCATGCCTTCGGTCGCAAGTGCCGAGCCGAGTTCGCAGATGTCATCGAGGTCATCGGTGCTGAGGTCGCAATCAGCACGCATGACGGCGTTACCGAGTACCGGGCCGGCCAACGTGTCACCCCTGATTCCTTCAGCCTCGACTGGCAGTCGGAGTGCGAGGCAGGCATCCACTTCTTCATCACGAAAGCAGAGGCAGAAGCCTACTGAGCTGGTACTGAACCATCCAACCGAAAACACCATGACCTCCAACGAAAACCTCTCGAAGCATTACGTCGCCCGCATGGTCGATGGGGTGCCGCGCATCGATCCAGGCCTAGGCGCCTTCACCACGTTCGGTGATGCCCGAGACACCGCCTACCAGTGCGCCAAGGCCGAGCCCGGCGAACACTTCACGACCCTTGAGTCCGCCAACCTGGTCCCTCTGGTCGTACCGGTTCCGCAGGTGTTCGATGGCGAAAGACTGTTCGACACTGCCCCTGAAGGCGTCTACAGCAACACCGTCTACACCGAGACTGCACACCGCCGCTTGGTTATCGGCACAGGCGGTTATCGAACTGTCGTCTATCTCAGCGATGACAAGATTCGCGGAGTTCGACCGGGTGTCCTTGAAGGCAACACCTTCGTGCTGCTGGACGAGACCATTGACCAGGCCCTGGCCGCCTTCATCAAGCGGCGCGCTGCCATCTCGTGAACATCGACTCTCTCAACTCCGTGATGCCCTTCTCGGCCCTTCACGCTGCCTTCACGGTCCTTGACGCTGCCCAGAACATCGAACGCCCGCATCTCCGAGTCGTCGGGGTTGCAGTGCTGTTCAACGAGCTTTGCAAGCGCCTGGGGATCGACAGGGGCGAGATGCTGAACAAGGCTGACCGCATCGCCAAAGACGCGGACAGCAACTACACGTACCACCTCCGTGCCCTTCACGGGTACATCGACAACGAACTGAAAGGCCATTGATATGGGCGAGACCGCCACCAACATCGCGACCGCCACCCTTATAGGTGAGCCCCGCGTCCGCCTTGACATCTCCGCATCGGACGCAGGGAAGCTGCGTGAACTGCTGGGCAGAACAAGCGGCGCAGACCTCTACGAGACGTACCAAGCCCTCGCTCGACTTGGCGAACGCATCCCTTTCTTCTCGTTGAAGCTGGATGAATCCATCCAACTCGACTTCACACAGGACTCCATCTAAATGGCAACCGCAAAACGCCCCCAACTGAAGAAGGCCATCTCCCCTGTCGGCACGGCCAGCTTCCCGAAGCTCAACGCCCCCGACACGAAGTTCAAGGCCAACGGCGAGTACAGCACCAAGCTGTTCTTCGACCCCGAGCAAATCGAAGCTGCCATCGAGCAGATCGAAGCCGAGAAGGCAGCCGCCTTTGAAGCTGAGAAAGCTCAACTGGAAGCTGATGTCAAGGCCGCAGCGCCGAAGGACAAAGTGAAGCTGCAGGCCAAGCTTCGCGCCATGAAGATGGGCGACAACAGCCCTTATGGCGAGGTCTACGACAACGAGACCGGCGAGCCCACGGGCCAGATGTTCATGAAGTTCTCCAGCAATGCCCGCGTCATCCGCGAAGGCAAGCCGGACCTCATTCTGAAGCCTGACTTCTTCTCTGCCTCGGGCAAGGAAATCAAGGTCCCACCGGAAATCTGGGGTGGCTCGAAGCTGGCCATCGCGTACAGCCTGCAGCCCTACAACACCCCTGCGGCCGGCTTCGGCATGAAGCTGCGTCTGGATGCCGTGCAGATTCACGAGCTGTCCAATGGAGCCAAGAAGGGCGCGGCCGGCTACGGCTTCGGCCAGTCGGAAGAGGGCTACGAGGCCCCTGAAGATGACGGTGACGGCTCGCCGTTTGCAGGCAGTGGCGATGAAGCCTCGGCCGGCACCCCTGGGAAGAATGACGACTTCTAAGGGTCGTCCTCGGACGCACATAGCAGCGTCCTACCGCTCCGGTCTTGAGGAAAAGGTTGCAAACCAGCTCAGGACCGCGGGCATCCCTCACGAGTACGAGACTAGGAAGCTCGGCTTCATCAAGCCTGAGTCTGCACATACCTACTGCCCTGATTTTTGGATCGGGAGCATGGTGGTGGAGACGAAGGGCCTGATGGATAGCGACGACCGCGCCAAGCACCTTCTCATCAAGGCGCAGTACCCGGACCTGGACCTTCGCTTCGTCTTCAGCAACTCGCGGACCAAGCTCTACAAGGGCTCGAAGACAACCTACGCCGACTGGTGCAGGAAGCATGACTACAAATTCGCTGACAAGCTAATCCCCGCGGACTGGCTCATTGGCACCCAAACGAAAGAACCCAAATGAAAACCAAGCACATCGTCAATCGTGCAGACAACAGCATCGAGGCCGGCTCGGCAGAGACCACGGATACTCTTGCAGACATCATCATCGGAGAGCCGGATGTTGCCAACCGAGTTCGGGTGACCATTGACGATCAGTTCATGGGCTCGGTGGACCTTCGCGAAGCGGCCAAGCTGTTCAAGAAGCTGGCCGATGTCCTGGACGCGGTTGACCTGTAATGGCCCTGCGACCCCTGAAGGCCGCTGACGTTCGCTTCCTGGTCATCCACTGCAGCGCTACGCCACCCACGGCCAACATCGGTGCCAAAGACATCGATCGCTGGCACCGTGACAAGGGCTGGCTCTGCATCGGCTATCACCACGTCATCCGCCGCGATGGCACGGTGGAAGCCGGCCGTCCGATGGACCAACCTGGTGCCCACGTCGAAGGCCACAACGCCGAGTCCATTGGCATCTGCCTAGTCGGCGGTGTTGATGCGAACCTCAAGCCCGAGAACAACTTCACCATGGCGCAGATGCAGGCCCTCATCGACCTCCTCAAGCGCCTGCGCCCCACGTACCCTATAGCCACCATCCAAGGCCACCGCGACTTCCCTGGCGTAGCAAAGGCTTGTCCTTCGTTTGCAGCACGGGACTGGGCCGCGAACCTCGGGCTGTAGTGGTCGCGCTGCTTGAGCATGGCCACACCAGGTGGGGAGGTAAGAAAGCCATGAGCCCAACTTACAACACCTGGTCTTCGATGCGCCGCCGTTGTAGTAAAGAGTCCAACCACAACTATGCCGAGTACGGCGGGCGTGGTATTGGCTACGACGAGAAGTGGGACACCTTTGCAGGCTTCTTGGAAGACATGGGTGTTCGGCCAGAGGGGAAGACCCTCGACAGAATGGACCCTGATGGCCACTATGACAAAGACAACTGCCGCTGGGCCACGCCAACAGAACAGGTCAACAACCTCCGCACTAATCATGTGGTGACTATTGGACCGTTCTCCCTTTCAGTGAGCGAGTGGGCAGACCTTCTCGGCATAGGTCGGGCCATGATTTACAGGCGCCTTGCTGTCGGATGGAACCCTGTTAAAGCTGTCTGCATCCCCGGGAAGCTGGGCCGCAGATTGGCCTCTGACTTAGCTTCCTACCGCTTTCCTCTCTAAACCCCCTTCCTCGCTTTAACCACAAGCAACCTCCCGCCCCGCTTTCGAGCCGGGTGGGCCTTCGTCATTCTTGAAAGCCCCTTCATGTACTCCAAGACCGCTTCGGCATCCATCACTGGCCTCATCGCCACCTCGACGCCCACGCAGAACGACATCATCCTCAAGCACCTTGAGCAAGGCAAGCCGATTACCCAAGGCCACGCCACGCTGGTCTATGGCATCTCACGCCTCTCCTCGTGCATCGACCGGCTGCGGAGCCGCGGTGTGGAAATCGACTCCATCACGAAGTTCGATGAAGTGGGCAAGCAGTACGCCGAGTACCGCATCCGCCGCGACATCCAGAAGGGGCAGATTGTCCAGGTCAAGAAGGGCCACTGCTTCGGCCTGCCGAGCTGGGTCAAGAAGACCGCTGGCGGCAAGGTCGTGGGTCTGGTGGAGGACGTTGCCTTCGTGCAATTCGAGACCCCCCAAGGCCCCCGCACGCAGCAGCTCAACGTGAAGGAGCTTCTCTGTGCGTAAAGCTACACCAGCGTACATCGGCTACGCCAGCCCGATGCAGGCGGCCTTCGTCACGGCCGCTGTCAACAACATCAAGGCCCCCACCGCCATGCGTATCGCCAAGGCTGCTGACCATCAGCGGCTTATGAGTGAACGTGAAGTGGCCGTGAAGGTCAGTTTCCGCACGGCACAGAAGCTGCGCGCCCAAGGAGTACTCGAATGATTTCCAAAGACATCGGCGCGTTCCTCACGGAGCTGCGTGGCATCGTCAATGAGCCTATCCCTGCGGAGCCCGGCCAGGACGCCTGGGGCCGTGGCTACGACAACGGCTATGAAGTGGCCCTGAAGGTCCTCAAGCTCGTTATGACCAAGCACGGCATCGCGGTGGTGGCTGACGCTTCGTGAGCCACGACGACAGCGAAAGCGTCTGCATCCAGAAGGGGCCATGCGCAGCGTGTGGCTCCTCCGATGGTAACGCTGAGTATTCAGACGGCCACAGCTTTTGCTTCGTCTGCAACCACCACACCCCCGCCGATGGCGCAACCTCAACCAGGAAGACCGCCAAGGTGCCTAAAGACTTCGACCCCATCCACGGTGAGTACCGTGCCCTCGGCAAGCGGGGGCTGACCGAAGACACCTGCAAGCACTTCGGCTACCAGGTCGGAGAGCGCTACGACAGCCCCGTCCAGATCGCGAACTACTACAAGGATGGTGAGCTGGTCGCGCAGCACTTCCGCGATAGCAACAAGAACTTCGCGTGGTCCGGCACACCCCGCGGCTGTGAGCTGTTCGGCCAGCACCTGTGGCGTGACGGTGGCCGCAAGGTCGTCATCACGGAGGGCGAGATTGACTGCATGTCCCTCTCGCAGCTTCAAGGCAACAAGTACCCAGTCGTGAGCATCCCTAGTGGAGCTGCCGCGGCCGAGAAGGACCTTCGAGCCAACATCGAGTGGCTTGAGAAGTTTGAGGAAGTGGTCCTCATGTTCGACATGGACGCAGCCGGTAAGGCAGCCATCGAGAAGTGTGCCCCGCTGTTCACCCCTGGGCGGTGCAAGGTGGCCTCACTGCCCCTGAAGGACGCCAATGAGATGCTGATGGCCGGAAGGGCCAAGGAGCTTATTGATGCTGTTTGGGGCGCCAAGGAGTACCGCCCCGATGGGGTCGTGTCCGTGGGTGACCTGATGGAAAAGGTGATGACCCAGCAGGTGGAGGGCACCCCATGGTTCCTCCCATCCCTGACGGCGATGACCTATGGCCGCAGGCCTGGTGAGGTCTATGCATTCGGTGCCGGCACGGGCGTGGGGAAGACGGACCTGTTCACGCAGTCCATCGCCTTCGACGTTCTGAACCTGAAGGTCAAGACCGGCGTTCTCTACCTTGAGCAGCCTCCTGTGGAAACCATTCGCCGCATCGCTGGTAAAGCGGTAGGCAAGGTCTTCCACGTTCCTGGCAAGGCCACACGTGAGGACCTACAGACAGCTGCACAGTCCCTCGAAGACAGCGGCAGTCTGTACCTCTACGACCACTTCGGTTCCACCGAATGGGACCTCATCAAGTCCCGCATTCGCTACATGGTGGTTGGCCTTGGCTGCAAGCATATCTATCTGGATCACCTGACCGCCCTAGTGGCCAGTGAGGAGGACGAGCGGCGGTCTCTCGATGCCATCATGGCCGAGATGGCCGGTCAAGCTCAGGAGCTGGGCTACGTCATGCACTTCATTTCCCACTTGGCGCGCCCCGAAGGCAAGCCGCACGAGGAAGGTGGCCGCGTGATGATCCGCCACTTCCGTGGTAGCAATGCAATCGGCATGTGGTCTCACCTGATGGTAGGCCTTGAGCGCTCGCAGCAGGACGATGACGAAGCCGCGCGCTGCATCACCACGCTGCGCTGCTTGAAGGACCGCAACACCGGCCAAGCGACCGGCAAGACCATCCGCCTGCGCTACGACAGCGAGACCGGGCTTCTCTCCGAAGCTGGTGAACCTGATTCGCCATTTGGGCCGGTACAAGCTGGCTCGGCCAGTGACGCCTTCTGACTGCCACTCCTATGTCTATGCACACATCCTGCCGCAAAGCGGGGAGGTCATCTACATAGGAGCTGGCAGGAATGAGCGCGCCTGGAGCCAGTCCAGAAGGTCAGCGGCACACATCGCAGTGCTACGCAACCTCATGTCTGCGGGCTACACGCCTGCTGACTACGTGGTGATTCTCGTTGGAGCCCTGAGCCCCGCCGAGTCTCAACGCAAAGAGCTTGACCTGATTCACACCATTCAGCCTTTGTTTAACCGACAAGGCAATGGCGCCGCTAACGCAGGCCGCGGAGTCGCAAACCGCAATGCAGTTCTCAACGATGACTTGGTGCGTGCCATCCGAAAGGAGGCTGCCACCGGCGTCTCCCTGCGCTTCATAGCGCGAAAGCACGGGCTAACGCCTTCCATCACACGCAAGGCCGCTCTTGGCCTGTCGTGGACCCACGTAACCTGAAAGAACCATCATGAAGAACCTTTTCCAAGCTATCGGCGCCGTCAAGCAAGCCGGCAAGACCATCTTCGCGGGCACCTTCCCGACCGTGCCGGCCAACTGGCCGAACCGTGCTGTGCGCCGGGCCATCAAGCAGGGCCATGAGTCCCGCCTGCCCGGTGAGTGGCGTGGCTTCCTCGCGGTAAACCCGGACTGGCGCAAGGCCATCATGGTGAATCGGCTGGCCTGATGGACGCAACAGTCCTCATGGGCCTGGTGGATGTGCGCGATTCACTGCTTTCGAGGGCAGAGGCAATTCGCAAGGAGCTTGGCCTTGTTCAAGCCGACATCGCCAAGACCTGTCATCACCCAATCACCGTACGCCGTACTTCCTACATGGAGGGCGGCTACGACTACGTAAGCGTCTCCGCCTGCTGGGACCATTGCATCACATGTGGCGCTGCGATGAACCGGAAAGAGACCACCGGAGGCTTCGCATGAAGACCTTCCCGGCCCTCATCGCCGCCTTCTGCCTCTCCCTGGCTGCTCTCGGCTGCATCACGCCACCTCCTTCGCCTACAGGCCTCTCCACGCAGCCAGCAGACACCGTGAATCCCAAGGTGTCCTGCCAGTTCCGTGGAGAGAGCTTCTGCCAGCCGAAAGGCGGCGTGTGGATATGAGCGCCCGTGCTGCGGCCGAACAGTTCCAAGCGAACTGCAAGGCAGTCATGGATCACCTCTCGTCCTGCCCGGCCCTGACAGCTTTCTTCATGCGCCTTCCGAACGGCACGTCCACCTGGGCGTGTGTCCGCACCACCACCCACTGACCCAGCCCCGCACTGGGGCGAAAGCCCTTATGCGAATTCTCATTGCCTGCGAATACTCAGGCGCAACTCGTGATGCGTTCAGAGCACTCGGCCACGCGGCCATGTCCTGCGACCTCCTGCCCACGGATGTTCCTGGCCCCACTATCAAGGCGATGTCTTCGATGTCATCAATGACGGATGGGACCTGATGGTGGCCCACCCGCCCTGCACTTACCTCACGGTGGCAGGTGTCCGGTGGCTCTAACACGACGACGACAAGCACCTACCGACCTCCGAGCGCCGACCTCATCCCCGCTACCCGACGAGGCGGCAGGACATGGAAGACGGCCTCGCCTTCGTGCAGCGCCTGATGGACGCAGACATCCCACGCATCGCAGTGGAGAACCCCATCAGCGTCATCAGCAGCCGTATCCGCAAGCCTGACCAGATCGTGCAGCCGTGGCAATTTGGTCATGGGGAAATCAAGGCTACCTGCCTGTGGCTGAAGAACCTTCCGAAGCTGATTCCCACGGACATCGTGGCCGGCCGAGAGCCTCGCGTCCACATGATGCCCCGCCCGGTCCTCTCCGTTGGAAGCTGCGCAGCACTACCTACGCAGGCATCGCCAACGCCTTTGCCTCCCAGTGGGGCCACCTCAACAACTAGTCGTTCCCTTCCGGGGCGTGAAAGACCACCCCAATGCAAGAGTACGAAGAAGTAGTGTGGGACCTGGAGACCGATGGCCTACTCGATGACGTGTCGAAGATTCACCTGCTGCTGGCGACCGACGCTGCAGCAGGCATCGTCAAGGTCTTCCGTAAGAACCACGAGATGGACACCATCGCGGAGGGCATCGCCTACCTCCGCAAGTTCAAGCTGAAGATCGGCCACAACAGCATCAAGTACGACCATGCGGTCCTCGTGAAGCTGTTCGGTGAAGGCTTCAAGTGGCAGGAGGTCCGTGACACGCTGGTCCTGTCGAAGCTCGTGTGGGCCGACATCGTTTCATGGGACATGGAGCAGCGCAAGAAGCCGGGCAACCAGTTCCCTGGCCAGCTCACTGGCCGCTACTCGCTTGAAGCCTGGGGCCAGCGTATGGGCTTCCACAAGGCGAGCTACGAAGGCGACACCCGCATCGAGGATGAAGCCGAACGCAAGCGCCTGAAGTGGGCTGAGTGGAACCAAGACATGGAGGACTACGGCGTTCAAGACGCCAAGGTCACCCTGGCCCTTTGGAACCGCGTCAAGGCCAAGGAGTGGTCTGAGGAGTCCATCCTCATCGAGACGCAGGTGGCGTGGATTCTGGCCAGGCAGGAACGCTACGGCTTCCTGTTCGACCAGCGGGCTGCAGTGGACCTTTACGGCACCCTCGTGCAGCGGAAGGTGGAGATGGAGCGTGAGCTTCAAGCTGTCTTCAAGCCGCGGTACAGGCCCGATGGCGTGAACCGCCCGTGGACCCCAAAGCGGGACAGCAAGCAGCATGGCTACTCAGCTGATGCACCGCTCACGAAGGTCAAGCTGGTTGAGTTCAGCCCGAGCAGCCGTGAGCACGTCGCTGTGTGGCTCAAGGCCATGCGTGGCTGGAAGCCGGTGGACTTCACGCCTGATGGCGGTGTCCAGGTGGATGAAGCCATCCTTGCCAAGCTGCCCTACCCGGAAGCCAAGGTCCTGCGTGAGTACTACATCGTAGAGAAGCGCATTGGCCAGGTGGCTGAGGGTAACCAGGCGTGGCTCAAGAAGGTCAACATGACCGATGGGCGCATGCACGGCAGTGTCGACACCATGGGGACCATCACGGGCCGCATGTCCCACTCTCACCCCAACATGGGCCAGGTGCCCGCGTCCTACTCGCCTTACGGCAAGGAGTGCCGCGCCCTGTTCATCGTGCCGAAGGGCAAGGTTCTCGTAGGTGCTGACGCTGATGCGCTGGAGCTGCGAGATATGGCTGGCTACATGGCCGCTTGGGATGACGGTGCCTACATCGACGTGGTGCTAAAGGGGGACAAGAAGCTAGGCACGGACATCCACTCAGTGAATGCCCGGGCGCTGGGCCTGGACCCCACAGCCGTCTATTTCGATGGCGAGACCGGCCGGGACATTGCAAAAACCTGGTTCTACGCATTCCTCTACGGTGCTGGCGATGAGAAGCTGGGCTTCACTCTGACCCGTAAGCAGGTAGGTGCGAGAGCTGCAGGCAAGCGAGCCCGTGACAGTTTCATGGCCAACCTCCCTGCCCTTGGCGCTCTCGTTAAGGCCGTCAAGGCCAAGGCGAAAGCACAGAAGTGGCTTAAGGGTTTGGATGGCCGGCGCATCGCGGTGCGCTCTGAGCACGCTGCCCTCAACACACTTCTCCAGTGTGCAGGGGCCGTGCAGATGAAGAAGGCCATCTGCATCTTTGACGACACGATGCAGGCCGCAGGCTACGCCCCTGGCAAGCAGTACGAGCTGGTGGCAGTTGTACATGACGAAGCCCAGATAGAGGTCGATGAGGGCCTTGAGGAGTTCGTAGGCAAGACGATGGTGGAAGCCATCAGACAAGCCGGCGAGTACTTCAAGTTCCGCTGTCCCCTTGATGGTGAGTGGAAGGCCGGCAAGAGCTGGTACGCCACCCATTGAGCTGCGTTCCCACACCGATGCTTTTCCGCCGCCTGCCCACAGGCTGCTGTATATGCGTCAGCCACAAAACGAACGCTGATGGCTACCTCCGCAAGTTCATCGCTGGCAAACGCCAGATGTTCCACCGCGTGATTCTCGAAGCCCGTGGGGTTCACATCCCCGAAGGCTTTGAAGTCAACCATCTCTGCAACAACCGAGGCTGCGCCACACCGGCCCACCTAGAAGTCATCGAGGGCGTAGCCCACGCGGTGAAGACCAACAAGGAACGATATGAATTTACTCAAGAAGCTGCGCGGGATTATTGGCTCGCTACTGGCTGTTCTGCCCACGCCCTGGCCGAACGATATGGGCGCGGTCTCACCACCGCAATACGCTGGATCGCTGCCTGGAGACATTGAGCCCGGAGACCCTGAGCTTGACGTGCAGGAAGCTGACGACCTCGATTCCGTGGTCACTGCCTGCTACATGGGCGATGTCTCTGTGGCCAGCAACTTCGCTCGCATCCACGCGGCCGAGCTGGCCATGGCTGCATCACGCGGCCTCATCACCACCCTGCAGTTCGACGGCAACTACGGCCGCAAGTGGCGCCCCACGTACAGCGGATACCTCTGGGTCCAGTCAGGGAAGCATCAGGATGTTTGACTTCCTCACGCCGTACCTCGGGTATGTTAAGGCGGTTGCTGTGGCCGTGGTGCTGGCTGCAGTGGCGTACAGCGGCTACTGGGTCACTGACCTCTACCACGACAAGCAGGAGCTGGCCCTCGCCAACACCGGCCTCACCGAATCCTTGGCCCTCTCCAAGAAGGTCATCCAAGTCACCAACGTGGTCCTCGCGCGCCGCGTTGACAACTCCAAAGCAATCTCCAGAAGGGCTGCAAATGTTCAAGTCGAAATCGAGAAGCGCATCCCTGCTGCTGGGCTCGCTCCTTTGCCTGGGGCTTTCCGGGTGCTTCACGACAGCGCCGCGGCTGACGAGGTTCCCCCAGCCCCCGGAGGCCCTGATGAGGTCCCCGTCAGCCCTCAGCAAGCTGCCCAAACCATCACCGGCAATTACGCCATCTGCCACGACAACGCCGACCAGCTTGTCCAACTCCAGCAATGGATCAAAGGAGTAAGCGATGAAGGCAATTGAAGCACTCGCGGCCCTGTGCCACATCGCCCCCGGCTCCGTGCTGGCAGGCGGCTACCTCCGGGACCGGATGAATGACAAGCCCGTCAAGGACCTGGACTTCTTCGCGCCCTATGGTCTCACTTGTGAGGCATTGCGCGCCGCGTTCCCCGGCGCCTGTCCGGAGACCTACGCGGCTTTCCTCGCGTACTCGTCCAGCGAAGTGCGTGACGTGTTCGACATCGGCATGGTTGATGGCCACCCCGCGCAAGTCATCGTCCTTGAAGAAGGCATGGACCCGCTGGACCGTGTGAGCCGCATGGACTTCGGCTTCTGCCAGGTGGCGACCGGCGTTGGCGTATACCTGACGACCACGGCCTTCGAGGTTGACCAGCTCAACCAGACCGCGACCCTCGTTCACTGCGAAGACGAACGCGAGTTCACCCGCAGCATGAAGCGATGGGACCGCCTGAAGCTCAAGTACCCTGAGCGGACCCTTGTGATTCCTGCGGAGTTCCAGCAATGGGTGAAGTGACCGAAGTGGCTGTAGCCACCATGGACTTCTTCACGGCTGAGGTCGATGACATGCACCATGCATGCGACCGCGCTCTGGTGGACCGCGTGGCCGAGGACGGCTCTGTCTTGTCGATTGCACAGCGCGTGTGGCTGCTGTCCGGCGCCTACGTTGATTCGTGTCGGCGCCCGTGGTGAAGCACACCCTCCTCGTGGACGCGGACATCGTGGCCTTCAAGTTCGCCAGCAAGGCCCAACGGACCACTCCGTTTGGCGCCGCTGTTGACGACCTTGACACGGTGACCCCCAAGGTCGATGCGTGGCTTGCCGAGCTGAAGGACAGCCTCAAGGCCACAGACCTCATTATCTGCTTGAGCTGCCCTTCGGAAGAAGGCTGGCGCATGCAGGTGCTGCCCACATACAAGGGCAACCGCAAGGACACCGTGCGCCCGGTGCATCTAGGCCCCCTCAAGGACTACATGGAGCATGCCTACCCCAGTTACCGCAAGCCAACGCTTGAGGCC
The DNA here is from genome assembly GCF_017161115.1 of Variovorax sp. RKNM96. GTDB lineage: Bacteria > Pseudomonadota > Gammaproteobacteria > Burkholderiales > Burkholderiaceae_C > Variovorax. The sequence continues at coordinate 4,030,209 of NZ_CP046508.1, forward strand.
GACGACATCATGGGCATCCTCTCGACGCACCCAACGCTGGTGCCTGGCCGAAAGACCATCGTGTCCGAAGACAAGGACATGAAGACCATCCCCGGCTGGCTCTACAACCCAGCCAAGGACAGCAAGCCGCACCTCATCAGTGAGGCCGCGGCCGACGAGTACCACGCCTACCAGGCCCTCATCGGGGACGCCACAGACCACTACAAGGGCTGCCCCGGCTGCGGCCCTGTGAAGGCTCACGCGGTCCTTGCTCACGCTGTGCTGGCTGACCTCCCGCTGTGGCCTGTCATCGTGGATGTCTACCTCGCCAAGGGTCTCACGGAAGAAGACGCTCTCGTCCAGGCCCGCGTGGCCCGCATCTCTCGGGCGACCGACTACGACTTCAAGAAGAAGACAACGATCCTTTGGACTCCCGCTTCCTACCCCCTAAGCCCGGCCCTACCTGCCTGCACTGCGGCCACCACTTCCTAGAGGAGTCGGGGGACATCTGGTGCATGAAGGCCAGCGTCCAGGTCATCAACTGGTATGTGGCTCCACGGAGCTGCAACAGCTTCACAACCGAAAGGCAGCAGACAACGCAATGAATGCACCTGTGGTGTTTGGCATCCTCGTCCTCCTCGGCATCCTCAATCAAATCGCTAAGGCCCTTGTCGGCCGCTACAAGAAATAAATGTCACTACCTGATTACGAATCCCCAGAGTGGAAGTCGGCGCGCGAAGCCCTCGTTGGTGACGCGCATGAAGCCCTGACCTTTCATTCCATTCCCACAGCAGCCGGCCCCACCACGAAGCTCACGAACCCCAAGGAAGCCATCGGCTCCAGCAAGCTCAACTTCTCGGTGGTGCCCTCCAGCCTCACGGCCTACGCAGCCACTGCGTTCACCGAAGGCGCGCTGAAGTATGGCTCGTACAACTGGCGTGTTGCAGGCGTGCGCGCCAGTACCTACAAATCCGCCCACGACCGGCACGTCAGCAAGTGGTGGAACGGAGAGAACTTCGACCCGAAGACGAAGGTGCACCACCTGGCCAATGCAATGGCATGCCTCGGCATCATCTTGGACGCGGAACTGGTCGGCCTGCTGAACGATGACCGGCCGCCTAAGGCTGACATGGCTGGCCTCATCGAACGCCTAGAGGCCACCACGGCTCACCTCGCCGAGATGTCCAAGGGCCTGAACCCGGTGCACCATACCGAGAAGCAACAGCCGGCATGACGGACTCAGCGCGGCAGACCCGCATGGAGTCTTTCGTAGAGGCATGGATCAACGTGGCCATCGGCTTCGGGATCAACTTCGTTGCGAACCTGGTCATCCTCCCAGCCTTCGGGTTCACCTCACTGACCCTTGCGGCCAACTTCGCCATCGGCCTGGTCTATACGGTCATCTCGGTGGCGCGGAGTTACATCATCCGCCGCTGGGCACAGGACCACCTCCGAAGGTTCAACAAAAGCACAGCGGCCTTCTTGAGCCGGATTCTCAAGTAGTAGCGCATCACGGCATGGACAAAGGAAAGGGGCCTCACAAGGGCCCCTTTTGCTTTCTAAAGCCCCTTCTTCGCCGAACGTGCGAATGACCGCTCACGGCCTAAATACAACAGGTCCCCCAACACATGTGCAGTACCCCTGACGCTCCCGCGGCCACGCCCCCGACTGCCCCTGTGGTGGCCCCGAAGGCGATGGCTCTGCCGGACAACGATACCCCTCTCGGCCTCGCAGCCCTCCGCATCGGTGGCCAAGGTCTCTCTGCCGCTGACGCTGTGAAGAAGCTCGTCAATGGCCCAAAGACCCCGGTTATTTCTCCGCTGACCATTCCGCCTCCGCGGCCGAAGGCTCCGCCACCTCCAGGTATGGCCTCGCCAGATGGCTCGACCTCAGACGGAATGATGTAAGAGCCCATGGCAACTCTCAAATCAGAGTATGACCGCCTAAGCTCGGCGCGCTCTCCCTACCTCACACGGGCACGGGACTGCGCGAAGTACACGCTGCCCTGGCTGGTCCCGGTTCAAGGCGCCAGCGGCTCCACGCGGATGCGGGTGACCTACTCCACCTACGGCGCCCGTTGCGTGAACAGCCTGGCCTCCAAGCTGATGCTCGCTCTGTTCCCGCCCAAGCAGTCCTTCTTCAAGCTCGGTGTCACCAAGCGCCTGGAAGAACAGCTCGGCGGCGCAGCCAAGAAGGCTGACATCGACAAGGCCCTAGCCTCCATCGAACAGCGCGTCCTGGACGAAATCAACGGGACCAACACCCGCACGCCAGCCGGCGAAGCTCTCAAGCATGACATCGTGGCAGGCAACGTCCTGATTCACATGCTGCCTGAAGGTGGCCTGAAGTCCTATCCTCTCTCGCAGTACGTCTGCAAGCGCGACAAGGCAGGCACCCCGCTGCGCATCTTCTTGGAAGAGAAGGTCTCCATCCTGACCTTGCCGGACTCGATCCGCATGGCTGTCCGTGAGAAGCTGCTTGCCAAGGGCGAGAAGGCTGACAACGTTGAGGAGAACCTGTGCCTCTACACCGGCATCGTCCGCAAGGATGGCCGCTGGCATGTCTCCCAAGAAGTTGAGGGCATCAACATCCCTGAGGCCGCTGGCCAGTACCCGCTCGACGCAACCCCGTGGCTCCCGCTGCGCTGGATTCCTGACTCGACTGGTGACTATGGCCGAAGCTTGGTGGAAGACTACCTCGGCTCCTTCATCTCGCTGGAGTCCCTGACCGCCTCGCTGGTCAAGGCTACCGCCATCGGTGCCAAGGTCGTCTTCCTCCGCAACCCTTCCGCAGCCACCTCGGCCGCCAAGCTGACCCGTGCCGAAACCGGCGCTGTCATCGACGGCAAGAAGGATGACATCACGGTCGTGGAAGTCGGCAAGCAGGTAGACCTGAACACCTGCCGCCAGATGATTGCGGACCTGAAGGAAGAACTGGCTTTCGCCTTCTGCCTGAACCAGGCTATCCAGCGTAACGCCGAGCGCGTGACTGCTGAGGAAATCCGCTTCATGGCCCAAGAGCTTGATGCGACCCTCGGCGGCAACTACTCGACCCTTGCGGTTGACTTCCAGCTCCCGTACATCAAGCGCCTCATGCTGCAGATGCAGCGCCAGGGCAAGCTCCCTCAGCTCCCCAAGGGCAGCGTTACGCCAGTCATCACGACCGGCCTGGACGCTCTGGGCCGCGGTGCGGACCTTGACAACCTGAAGGCGTTCGTGAAGGACATCGTGGACCTTGGTGGCCCTGCGGCCCTCAAGACCTACCTGAACTTCAATGACCTCTTGAAGCGTCTCTCGACTGCCCGCGGCATCCTCTCCGATGGTCTCGTGAAGACAGCGGAAGAAGTCGCAGCAGCAGAACAAGCTGAACAGCAAGCCGCCATGATTCAACAGCTCGGCCCGCAAGCTATCAGCGCAATGGGTGGCATCGCTAAGCAAGGCATGGCCAACCAGTCCCAACAACCCCAACCCCCTCAATAACCTACATGGCAAACGCAACCCCCATCGTCGCTCCTGAAGTGGCTCCTGAAGTCGTCGTGGCTGACCCCTCGCTGGCTGCAAAGCTCGAAGCGGCCGGCAAGACCGAGAAGGCCCTGAAGGCTGCTGCGGCCAAGCTGGACGCATCGTTCGATCCAGCCTTGGTCTCTGCCCGTGACGAAGCTCTTGCCGCTGGCAAGCAAGCCTTCATCGTCGGTAACGCAGTCCGCATCGATAACTGATGGCACAAGAGCAAGCCGCTCCGGCCCTGTCGGCACATGATGCCGCCATGGTCGCGGTAGTGGACGCCAAGGCAGCCGAGATGGCTGCTGAGGCAGGTGGTCCCCCGGCAACCCCGGTGGCCGCTTCCACTCCGCCTGCCCGCCCCGAAGGTGTCCCTGAGAAGTTCTGGGACGCTACAACGGGCACCGTCAAAACTGACGACCTCATCAAGTCCTATGCCGAGCTGGAGCGCACTCGTGTGGCCCCGGCTGCTGCAGTGACTTCGCCTGCCGTGGTTCCTCCGGTGACCAAGACGCCTGAGGAAGTGGCTGCTGAAGCTGCCCTTGAGGCCGCCAAGACCCCTGAAGTCCGTGCTGCTGAAGCTGCTGCCCTCGTGGCTGCTGCTAAGCCGGCTGCTGTGGACCTAGCTACCTATAGCGCAGAGTACGCCGCATCTGGCGCACTAAGCGAAGCCAGCTACTCAGCCCTTGAGGCCGGTGGCTACCCGAAGGCCTTGGTGGACCAGTTCATTGCTGGCCAGCAGGCAACCATCACGGCCCACCGTGCTGCTGTCTTCGCCTCCGCTGGTGGTGAAGCCGAGTACACGGCCATGGCTGCATGGGCCGGCGCGAACCTCACGCCCGCTGAAATCGCAGCCTTCGACAGCTCGGTCTCCAGCCCGAACGCAGCACTGGCAGCTCAAGCAGTCACGGCCCTCAAGGCCCGCTTCGTGGAAGCTAACGGCGTTGACCCGAAGCTGATCGAAGGTGGTGGTCCTGATGTTGGTGGCGGTGCTTTCGCATCTCGTGCTGAAGTAGTGGCCGCCATGAGTGACCCCCGCTACAAGAAGGACCCGGCCTACCGGGCCATGGTCTCCCGCCGCATTGACGGCATGGCCTCTTTCTGAAGGACCTCGATGGCCGCTAACGCCCGAACCCTGCAACCCCGCGCCCCTGTCACCGGCCTTGTCGCTACGCCTGCTACCGCAGCCGCTACCGGCACTGCTGCTCATGGTGGTGCGGCACCGGCTGCTGCCCCTCCGGGTACAGCCTCGCCCCGAGTCTTGTTCACTCCAGTGGGCAACCTCAACACCTGATTCGTCAGGCGTTTCCCGGTTGATATATGCCGGTTATCTATTCCGTCTCCAGGCGCGTCAGTCCTGCACCCATCCCTAAAGCCATCGTCTAGTGACGTGACAGCAGCTTGGCCCTCCGAGGAGGACAACCCTGCCAGCCATCTCAGATCGACACGAACGCGACACATGTCCTCCTCTGGGCACCTCTCCCCTCTCTCGATAGAAAGTCCATTCAAATGGCAAACGCAACCGTCCTCAGCATCGGTCAAGTTAACGGCGCTGGCGCCACTGATGCTCTGTTCCTCAAGGTGTTCTCGGGCGAAGTCCTGACCGCCTTCGAAACCGCTTCGGTCACTGCTGACAAGCATTTCGTCCGCACGATCCAATCCGGCAAGAGCGCATCCTTCCCGGCAACGTGGAAGGTCACGGGTGGTTACCACACCCCTGGCGCTGAAATCGTTGGCCAGACCTCCAACGTGAACGAACGCGTCATCACCATCGATGACCTGCTCGTCGCTTCGGCCTTCATCCCGAACATCGATGAAGCCAAGAACCACTTCGACTACCGTTCGATCTACTCGAATGAAGTTGGTGTCTTCCTCGGCAGCAACTGGGACAAGAACGTCCTGCAACTGATGGCCCTCGCTGCCCGTGCTTCGGCAACGGTGACGGGTGCATTCGGCGGCACGTCGCTGACCTCGGCCACCACGCTCTACAAGACGAGCGCCACGGACATCGTTGCAGGCCTGTATGCCGCTGCACAGACCCTGGACGAGAAGGACATCCCCCAAGGCCAGAAGCGCTATGCGTTCATGAAGCCGGCTCAGTACTACCTGCTGGCTCAGGTGAATGACCTGGTAGACAAGGACCTGAATGCCAACAACGGCGACAAGTCCCAAGCCAAGGTCCTGGCTGTCGCCGGCCTGCAGCTCGTCAAGAGCAACAACCTCCCGGTTGCCAACATCGTCGCAGGCCCCACGGCCTACCAGGGTGACTTCACGAAGACTTCGGTTCTCGTGGCAACCGATGCGGCCGTTGGCACCGTGAAGCTCATGGACCTCTCGACCGAGATGGCCTATGACATCCGCCGTCAGGGCACCCTGATTGTCGGCAAGTACGCCCTCGGCTCCGGCATCCTCCGCCCTGAAGCGGCTGTCGAGCTGAAGACCACGACCTAAATCGGTCCCCTAAATAGCCTCACCTCTCACCTTTCACTTGGTGCTTGGTGGGGCTATTTTTTTCTCCTCTATCTCAATGACCACCACCGCCCTCCTCTCTGAGCTGGAAGCGCTCAACATCATGCTCCAGGCCGCAGACGAGGCCCCGGTGCAGACAGCGCAACAAGCCGGCCACCTCCCGCTCTCGATTGCTAAGGGCATCCTCAATGATGTCTCACGCACCGTGCAGTCCAAGGGATACGCCTTCAATATGGAGTATGACTTCCCTCTCTTCCGGGATGTCAACGGCCGCATCACGCTCTCGGCGAACTGCCTGAACGTGGACGTGAACGATGAGTTCACCTCCGTGGCCCCCATCACCCGCGGCCTGCAGCTTTACGACCGCAAGAACCATACAGACATCTTCAGCATTGACCTGAAGGCCACTGTGACCTTCTTGCTCGGCTGGGACTCCCTGCCCCAAGCTGCCCGCAACTACATTGCCATCCGCGCTGCACGGTCCTTCGCTGTCCGCATGCAGACCGGAGACCTCACCGTCAGGGCCACCCAAGCCGAAGAAGACTCAGCCCTCATGGCCCTCGATGCACTCGAAGCGGACCAGGCTGATGCCAACTTCCTCACCGATTCCTGGTCCTGTAGCCAGGTCCTCTACGGACGCGAAACATGAGCCTCATCTCCCGAGCAATCCCCGGCCTGTTCGGGGGAGTCAGTCAGCAGATTCCTGCGATGCGGCATCCTACGCATTGCGACTTTCAAGAGAACGCTCTGTCCACTCTGGTAGATGGTCTCTATAAGCGGCCCGGCACCCGAAGCATTGCCAACAACCTTGGCGTGGAATGGGCCACCGGCTCCGGCTCCTCAGGCAACTGTGTAGTCCATGTCATTGACCGGCCCGGAACCAATCCCCACGGAGTCATCCTGACTGGTGATGAGACAACCCCACTAGTCATCACGGACATGGTTACCGGCGCCTCTGAGACCGTGACCTTCCCAGAAGGCGGCAAGAGCTACCTGGCCTCCAGTGACCCCGAGAACAGCTTCCGCTGCGTTACGGTGGCCGACTCGACCTTCTTGGTGAACACTGGTGTCACCGTCACTGCCCTGGGTGGTGATGGCCTTACTTGGCCTGAGACGGTCAACTTCGTCTACGTCAAGAGTGCCCCCGCATCGCAGCTCTATGCTGTGGTCCTCACGGGCTTCGGGACCGCTTCCATGGCCACTGGTGCTGCCTTCAGCAACATCACATCGCTGACCGCCTCCATCATTGACCAGCTCAATCTCATCTCTGGCGTGACCGCAGCGCAGAGCTACACCACAGGCCTCATCGAGATTCACACTACCGGCCCCTCCGTGTGCTACGTGGCTGACTCGTTCAACAACACCACGATGGTCTCGCTGCGTACGGGAGTGGACAAGTACACCGACCTTCCAACTTCGCATCCCGAAGGCTACCGGGTGCGTGTGGCCGGCGACATCAAGAATGAGCCCTATCTGGTGGAGTTCAAGACCGCTGACGACCGTTGGGTGGAGACACGGGACTATGGCATCAGCCGCGGCTTCAACCCCGCCACGATGCCTATGAAGCTCGTGCCTGTGGGTGGTGGCTGGGAATGCCGTCCCATCGCTTACGACGAACGCTTGGTAGGGACGGACAAGTCCAACCCACAGCCCTCCTTCGTTGGCAAGACGATTCGTGACCTGTTCTTCTATCGCAACCGACTGTGGTTCCTTGCTGGTGACTCGTGCGCTAGCTCGCGCGCTGGCACCTACTACAACTTCTTCGCTGCCTCCACGGTCAACGTACTGGACACAGATCCCATCGACATCGGCTCGGCTGTGGCCTCGGTCCACACCTTGGACCACGCCGTCCCCTTCAATGAGGACATGACCATCTGGGCCTCCACGAAGCAGCAGTTCACCCTCAAGGGCGGAGACACCCTTACGCCCTCCACGGCCCGCCTGGTCCCTTCAACGTCCTTCGAGACTGATGGAACCGTGAGCCCGAAGACGATGGGAAACAAGATCGTCTATCCGTTCCGTGCGAAGGGCAGTAGCCAGTTCGGTCTCTATCGCGCCGCGCGTGACCTGGTATCGAATACGGTTGAGTCCATCACGGACCATGTGCCCACCTACATGCCGGAGCGTGTCCAGGCCATCGAGGCTTCGGACTCCTTCAAGGCTGTGCTGGTCAAGCACATCCGGGGTAGCTCCTCGCTCCACGTCTTCAAGTACGAGGATGACGGCGAGAAGATGACTCAACGGGCCTGGCAGTCCTTCAAGTTCGATAGCACCATGCAGCCCGTGAAGTGTCACTGGAGTGGGTCCCGGCTCTATATGTTCATGAACCGTATCGGCTTCACGTCCACCAAAGACCGCCTCACGCTGGCTTACATCGAGCTGGACCCCACCATCTTCGATGACCAGGCATCCCATCCGATCCTGCTTGACGGCCGCCAGTATGCGATGACCGCCTCGGCCTCTGGAGGCAATACCACGCTGACCTTTGACGGCCGTCATGACATATCGAAACTGGTGATCTTCGGCTCGCTTGGCGGCTATACCACGCAGTACACAGTCATCAGCTCATCCCTTTCGTCCACTCAGACCTCGCTGTCAATCAAGGGTCTTGTTCCTGTAGGAACGATTGTATCGATGGGCTACCGCTACACGATGGCCTATCGCTTCACCGAAGTCCTCCTCAAGGACAAGGATGGCGTGCCCATCATGTCAGCCAAGCTCAAGCTGCTGAAGATTCTCCTGAACTACAAAAACACCAGCACCTTCAAGGCTACGGTGGAGATTGCGAAGTCAGGGACTTACAGCTACGAGTTCAACAGTGAAGGCGTGGGCACCATAGGGCAGCTTCTCGGCACCACTACGAACCTCGTGTCCGGCGCGTTCAGCATTCCGGTGCAGGCGCCCGCTCAGGATGCAGTCATCACCATCACCTCGGACTCGTGGCGTCCCGTCTGCTTCCCTTATGCGGAGTGGAAGGGCAACGTGAACATGAGCGCCAAGCGATGATCGAACTTGTACCGGCCAGCTCCGGCCACGTCATGGACCTGGAGCTACGGCGTCAGGATCTGCAGGAGGTCACCGCCTGGGCGCCAGGTCGTGACCCTAAGGACACCATCTGGCAGTCTCTATGCCGCTCAACCGAAGCATGGGCAGCCATCGAGGATGGGAAGTGCATCGGCATCGGCGGCTTCTCGGAGTCGAAGGGTGCCGTGCATCCCTGGCTCATGCTATCCGACCGGGCCGCTTCACAACCCAAGGCAGTCCTCAGGACAGCTCGGTGGTTCATCAAGCGGCTTCAGGCGGCCTCAAAGGGCCGTGTGGTATGCAACTACATGGACGCCACCAACGAGGGCGCCAAGAGGCTCCTAGGGGCCTTGGGCTTCACCTTCCTTCCAGCTCCCGGCAACGGGCGCTTCCACTTCTTCTTTCTCCCTCCAACACCATCATGTGCGTAGACCCAACCGGCATTAGTTACGTCGCCCTCGCGGGCTTAGCCCTCAGCGCCGTGAGCGCCGCGGTCACCGTCAAGACCACGGAGGACAACGCGGATGCCCAGGCCAAGGCCATCAAGCAGGCCAACGACCTCAAGCAGAACGATCTGGACCGCCAGCAGCAGCAGCTCACCGAGCAACGAGCTGCTGAGGCCAATGCCCTGGCCATGAGGCAGCGGGAGGACATGGCAGCCTTCGATGTCATCGCAGGAGAGAACGGCGGAGGCATAACCTCACAGCGTGGTCTTGCATCCCTCGGCATCCAGCAGGGACAGGACACGGCCACCCTCAAGGACAACGGCCTTAAGCAATCCGCAGAGATTGGCTATGCCAAGGCTGCTGCGTCAACCGGCGCCGCTTCCAAGCTCTCCACCATTCAACAACCTTCCTATGCGCAAGCCGGTCTCTCCATTGCTTCGGCAGGAGTCAGCTATGGCACTGCGCAAAGCAAGTACGACCGCAAAGCCGATACGGCAAGGACCTAACAGACCATGGCAGATTCCCTCCCGCGCCTCCCGCGCCTCCCGCAGCGCCGCGACCCACTCACTGACAAGGTGGTGGCGCAACAGCAGGACTGGGGGGTCCAGGCTCCTGCACCCAACAGTGAGATGACCGGCCTCGTACGCGGTCTCTCTGAGCTGAACCCGGCTCTTAAGAACTATGAGAATGAAGCCCTGCAGGCGCAGCATGCTGCCCTCGAAAAGCAGAAGGCCGGCATCTCGGCCCTTGCACAGCAGCAGTCGGACGCCATCGACATGCAGGGCAAGCGGTCCATCGAGTTCGCCGGCAACCCCACGCCTGCTCAGGTCCCCCTGGCCCTCAGTCCGTTCTATCGGGATGCCTTCCACAAGGCTCTGGGTGAACGTGAAGGCATCATGTCGAAGGACTCGACCATGAGCGCCTACAACGAAGCGAAGGACAAGCCAGGCTTCAATGTGGATGCCTTCCTCGGTGAGTCCCGTGCGAATGCCTTGAAGGGCCTTGAAGGCGTCCCGGTGCTGGCCGCTCAGGTTGGCAACCAGGTCAACACGGCCGAGGTCCAGATTCGCCAGGATGCACAGCGTGCTGCCCTGCTGAAGCACACCGAGACCCGCAACGCCACGGTGGCACAGAGCTTCGCTGATGCACTGCGGCCGGACCTCCCCGCCTCGGCCATGTTCGACGCCTACACGACCAAGCTACTGCCTCAAGCAGAAGCCCTTGGTATGTCGAAGAAGGAGGGCGCTCAGTTCCTCCTGAACCAGCTCACGAACGTCTCGGCCAAGATGGGTGGCAACCCTGCCGTCTTTGACATCTTCGACCGCAAGGACGCTGAGGGCCTGTCCCTCGCTTCTCGCAACCCAGAGCTGGCCAACAACATCATCGCGGCGCGCAATCATGCGCAGTCGCAATCGGATGGCAAGCTCAAGGAAGACAGCCAGCAGCGCAACTTCGTCACCATGACGCAGCTTGAGCAGCAGATGAAAGCCGACCCTGCCAGCATCACGCTGGACGTGGTTCGCGCCAACATGGGCAAGACCTCCCCCTTCGCGACCCATGACGAGGCCTTCGGGTTCTGGATGAAGGCGCAGAAGATGCTGGAAGACAAGCAGGGCACCTCCGCCTTGCAGGCCAACTACGACAGCAAGACGATGTACCTCCTGGACCCCAAGGACCAGAAGAAGGTCATGGATGCCAACCTCGGCCCCTACGCCAAGCAGATGGCCGATGCGGCCACCAAGGGTGACGTGGCCACGGTCACGGGACTGGCAGAGAACATCATGCGGGCTCAGTCCGCTGTGGGCGCCAAGGAGCCCCTGACGGCCGTGGAGCAGTTCATCTCCACCACGGTCACCTCGATGCCCGGCAAGGCCCCTTCACCAGCCTTCAAGGCCGCTGCAGCCATCTATCGCGCCTACTCGTCTGACCCTGCATTCCGCGAGGTCTACTTCAAGGGTGACGTGGCTGAGGTGATGAAGGCCTTCGTGGCCGGCGCTGGCTCCGGTGATGAGCAGGCAGCCTATGAAGGCGCCTATCGTGCTGTGTCTCCTGAGGGCAAGGCGGCCGCTGCAAAGATTGCTGAGTCCCCTGAGTTCAAGGCCAAGGCCGAAAAGCTCTACAAGGACGTGCAGGGGTCTAGCTGGTGGCCTCAGTGGTTGGGCGGCAACGGCCGGCCCGGCAATGCCACTGGTGTCTCCATCACCGCTGCAGGGGCCGTGAAGGACTACTATGCGAAGAACCCCAACGCCAGCGACAAGGACCTTCAATCCTATGCAGCGGACTGGGTGGCGAAGAACTACGTGAATGACACGTCCACCTCGGTGGCTGTGCGCATCCCTCCGGAGTTCGCCGGCCAGCTAACACAGGAAGCCCTCTCGGCTTTCTCGAAGAAGGCGGGCGATGAGTTCCGAGCCAGGATGTCTGAGGCAGACCGAGCTGACTGGAAGGTCAACTTCCTCCCCACGGGTGATGCCGGCCGCTTCGAGGTCGTCATGCAGAACGGTTCGGCCATCAAGCACATTGGAGCCAAGTCCCTGCAAGACATGCGCACGGAGTTCCGCTCTGAAAAGAGCACGAGCCCGGAGGAGCGTGTGAGCCTCAAGTCCATCACGGACCAGCTCAAGAGCGGCAACGTTGACCCGGCAATGCTGGAAGCCAACGCGCCCCTCCTGGCCAAGGCAAAGCGGCTCGGCATCATCACGTCCCCTGAGATGGCCAAACTGGACAAGCTCCGCGGCGACACGATGCTGGAGCGCATCCGCACCATCCCCCTGATGAACCTCGGCCCTGCCGACAACTCAGGTCTTCAGTTCATTCCACAACGAGGAGCCAAGGTGGACAACAAGCTCACAGCTCAGACCGCATCCGGCTTCATGACTCAAGCGGTCATGTCTCCTGGTGGCATGGCGCAGTCCCTAGCGGGCTCGCTAATCACCATGTCCGAAGGAACAGTCCTCCAGGCGTACCCCGATCCTGCGAAGGATGCTGGAAACAACATTGGCATGGGCTACAACCTGAAGGCCAACGTCAACAACGCCACAGCTGACCTCGTGCGTGCAGGCGTCCCTGCCGAACGTGTAGAGGACGTGAAGAACGGCAAGGCCCAGCTCACGCAGGACCAGGCCCGACGCCTCCTGCTGGTGGCCATGCCGCGGTATGAGGACACCGCTCGACGCAGCGCCGAAGCTACCCAGCCCGGCCTTTGGGACCGCATGCAGCCGCATCAGAAGGCCGTGATGACGGACATCGCTTACTCGGTTGGTTCCACGGACCAGTTCAAGAAAGCATGGGCCGCGATGGCCTCGGGTGATGCAGCAGCCTTCAAGGATGCTGTGATGACCACCTACGTCAACAAGGACGGTGTGCGTGTGAACGACACCCGCCGCTTCAACCTGCGGGCAGCAATGCTCTCTGGCACTCCGAACTGGAATGCAACAGTCGCCAAGTATGGTGGCTTCCCCAGCAACGAGCTGGACTCCATGGCTCTCAACAAACCTCAGTAAACATCAGAATGACAGACAAGACCAAAGCGGCCCTCGTGGCCAACCTCCCGCCCCTGCCGCCCCTTCCGGACAGCTCGGGCCAGGGACTGGGTGACGGGGTTGCCGGTCTTGTCACTGTCCCTGAAGTGCAGGACACAGCGGAGCAGTCGGCTGCCCGCAAGACCCGTGAAGACGCAACGACCAAGGGCAACTACTTCGGCGCCATGTGGCGGCAGGATGGCCTAGTCGATGGCGTGGTGTCCTCGATTGCTGGGGCGCAGATGATGCCCGACCCTAGCTATTCCCCCTTCGAGGAGAAGGCGTGGAAGGAGCTGTCGGCCGGTGTACAGGATGAGTACCATCCGTACCTGATGCGCGCCCACTCCGCTGGGCATGCGCTGTTCATCAAGGACCTCATCCTCCAGAAGCAGGAAGACCAGCAGAAGCTGGGTGACCTCGGCTGGAAGGGCAACGTGGGCCGCTTCGCAGCAGGCGCCATCATGCCGGACCAGCTCCTCATGGCCATGGCCGGAGGCTGGGTGGCCAAGGGCATCAAGGGAGCCGCCATCGCCGGCCAGGCTGGCAAGGTGCTCGCACCTACGGCCGAACGTGGCGCTGTGGCCGCGGCCTCTGGGGGCATCGCCTTTGGTGCGGCCGAGAACGCCGCTTACGAGAAGCTGCGCCAGTCTGTGAACTTCGAGGACGACTCGACGGGCGTGGCAGCAGCCGCACTCCTCGGGGCCGCCTTCACGTCCCCTTTCGCCATTGCAGGCGCCCGTTCGGAATCTCGAATCAAGGCAGCGGCCTCCAAGGACAACACGGCCCTCAACGCCGTCATCGACACCAACGCAGGCGAGAAGCTGACCCCACAGGCCGAGAAGGCCATGGCGGACACAGCACGGGCCAACGAGCTTATCGGCACCGTTGAGCGCGGGCAGGCCACTCCGGAGTCCATCCGGGCTGAGCTGGACTCGCTGCACGCCATCGAGAAGGACCATCCCGCGGTGGACCTGGACCCGCTGCATGTGGCAGAGGTCGATGCCGCCAAGGCTGCGAAGCGGGCCGAGCCACGGCCAGTTCCCACCGAGGAACCCATCGCCCCTTCCGACCCCATCACGGCCGCTCTCGGCACCAGTGAAGCCCCTGCCACCACAGCAGATGTCGGTGGGCTGAAGGCACTGGTGGATGAGGGCAGCGTCAAGGCTCCTGAAGGCCCCGCCACGCCCCTTCGCCCCACTTCTGAGGCTACCCTACCAGCAAGCGCCTTAGAGGCCTCTACGGCCCCCAAGGAGCGCAAAGGCGAGTACGTCTCCTGGGCGGACAAGCACGGTGACTCCTTCGAGGGCATCGTGCAGGGCCGCAACACGGAAGGCCACCTGGCCGTGAAGACGCGTGAAGGGGCCATGAAGATCGTCAGGGACGACATGCTGGACCTGGAGAGTGGTGCGCCACCTCCCGAGGGCTTCCTCCACAACTCCATCGGAGCAGCGCAGGCATCGGCCATCCAGGCCCCTGCGTCCCACAACACCACGGCCATGAGCAAGGGCCGCCTGGACATCTTCGCCAAGCTCAACCGCTCCGAGTCCAAGTCCGTGAAGGAACTGGTCTATGACCTGGTGAAGGACGCCATCCAAACTGATGACCACCGGGCTCAGGCCATGAGTGCATCGGAATGGAAGTCGCAGCTCAAGCGGCAGATTGGCGGCCTGTTTCACATCGGAGCCAGCCAGGCAGCCGACGAGGCCCGCACGGCCATGAAGATTCCCTTCTGGGCTCGTGGCCAGTTCAATGCCGAGTTCCATAGCCTTGTGTCCCGCCTCACCCGCGGGGATGCCGAGGTCCTGAAGGCGAACCCCATCATCAGCCCGATGCTGCAGAAGGCCTCGGCCGCGCAGAAGAAGGCCTATGCCAAGTTCCTTGAGGAAGCGAAGGCGGCCGGCGTGAAGGGAGCTGAAGACCTCAACCCCAACGACGCCTACGTCAATCGCATCTGGGACCACCGCGGCATTCGTGAGGCCATCCGCACCCACGGCGCTGAAGCTGTGGAACAGATGCTGGCCAACGCCATCAAGGTGGCTGGCCACACCGGGAACATCCTCAAGGCGCGGTCGTTCCTCAACACCGTCCGTAAGCTGGAGTTCGCTCCGGTCATGCAGAACATCAGCCTGTACGCACAGGACATGGCAACCCTCCGCAAGTCGCTGGAGAGTGCTGGCCTGCATGGTGACGAAATCGACAACCTGGTGGACATCATGTTCGCCGTGAAGGAGTCGGAAGGGTCCGATGCAGGACGAGTAGCTAACCTTAAGTACCGCTTCGACATTGACGAGACCATGGGCGCCGAGCTGAAGACTGGCGTACTGCGCATCTCGGACCTTCTCGAGAACGATGCTCGCGTCCTCATGGACGTGTACGGCAACAGCATGGCTGGGCACATCGGCCTGGCCAAGAAGGGCATCCTGTCCCAAGCGGACTTCTCGGCCCGCCTGAAGGGCATCTCAGATGAAGGCATTGCGAATCCCGCATGGGACACCAAGGGCCTTGGGAGCGACGTGAATCTCCTCACGGACCTCTACAACAACATCACTGGTAAGCCGATGTCCACGCAGGACTTCAGCACCACCAACCGGATTGCAACCACCGTGCGTGGTTACACCCGTGCCGTGATGCTGGGCCAGCTTGGTATCGCTGCAGCCTTCGAGATGAAGCAGGCAGTGGCCACCCTGGGCTTCAAGACCTTCCTGAAGCAGATGCCGGCATTCAGCGGCATGTTCACGGCCATGCGAAACGGGTACATCCCGGACAGCACCCTGGCCCGCGACATCGAGCATATCGCTGGCTTCGGGACTGAGATGGCTTCCCAGTACGCCCGTGCAGCAGAGGTCGATGACGGGATGTTTGGACAGCTCCTCAACAAGGTGGAGCATGGGTCCAACATGTCGTCCCACGCAGTGGACATCCTCTCAGGCAATGCATCCTTCACGTCGCTCACGAAGCAGCTCACAGGGATGATGGCCTCGCAGCGCATGGTGGACTTTGCCACCGGCGCTAAGGAGCTGACCCCCGACATGCGCCGCCGCTTCGTCGGCTGGGGCGTGGATGACGAGCGCATCGATGGAATGCTGCGCGCCCTCAAGGACCACCAGAAGTCCAGCAAGAGCGGCAAGCTCGAATCGATCCGCTATGAGGATTGGCAGTCCGGCGCAACGCACGCGACTGGCACCTATGAGGACTACCTGACCGCGCTCAACCGCATGACCCGTGACGCCATCCAGGACCACGACATCGGCGAGACGATGCCCTTCATGCACTCCACGCTGGGCAAGGTGTTCTCTGAGCTGAAGACCTTCTTCCTGGTTGCACACGCCAAGAACTTCCTGAAGAACCTGCACTACCGTGATGCCACCGCCTTCCAGGTGTGGACCATCGGCTTCATCGGTGAGTCCCTTGCGTACATGACGCAGCAGGCAGCCAACAACGGGCATGACCCAGACAAGCTACTAGCCAACCTCTCTCCCGAGAAGATTGCCACGGCCGCCATGTTCCGCTCGCCGGCCCTAGGCGCCCTGCCTATGTTCATCGACACGGGCTATGGCGTGGTCACTGGAGGTGAGTCTCTTGTCCAACCGGGCATGACGGCCAACACCGACAACCGATCGTTCCTCAATACGCCCTCGCTCATCGTGGCGAAGCGGCTACTGAACGCCCCCATGACTGGGGCCGGAATGCTCGGTGCAGGTGTCACCACAAAGGCTGAAGGCCGAGACCTGGCGGGCTCCCTTCCTGGCTCAAACCTGTATGGCATCAAGGCCCTGGCGAACTACCTCATCAGTTCGCTCCCCGCTACCGATCCGGCCCATCCAGGCCAGCGGTAACCCCGCCTCCATCACTGCTTAGGCGGAGGTGGGGGCCACCCCCTCTCCTACACCTCCCCTTAAGCACCCTCATGGCATCTAGCTACAACCAAGTAGTGGGCACTGGCGCCCTTCAGACTCTTGCCGTTCCCCCGTACCTCGATGTAGCTCACATCAAGGTCTCCATCGATAAGGTGGACACGCTGTCCTTCGCGTGGGTGAACCCTTCCACCATCAGCTTCACGGCCCCTATCGGCTCCCAGGTCCGCGTCTACCGCAATACGTCATCCGCAGCTCGGCTGGTGGACTACGTTACAGGCCTTGGCCTCACAGAGAACACGCTGGACATCGACTCCATTCAAGCCTTCTTCTTGGCACAGGAGGCTGCGGACGGTTCCATTGAGGCCCTTAAGCTGGACACCCGTGGCCGCTATGGCGCTGCTGGCGCAAAGATTACCGGCGTAGCGACTGCCACCGAGCCTACCGACGCGGTAAACCTAGCCCAGATGACAGAGGTTATGGGCAGCAACTTGCAGGCGATGGCGTCTGCGGCCCAGGCTGCCCTGAGCGTCCTGCAAGCCCAAGCGTTTAGCGTCACATCCGACGACCATGCAAAGGAGTCGGCTGCCTTCAGCGTCTTGGCGAATAAGTACGCGAACGACACATTGACTCTGAAAAACTCCTTCGTTGGAGTGTTTGGTGGGCTGGGCTACTCGCCTCCGGTGGCGTACACAGGTGGTCTCAATCTAACCCTGGCCACTCAGACTGTCAGCTATGGAGGCAACACATACGCTCCGGTATTCAGCGCCCTCCCTTTCATCACCAGTGGGACCTTTGAGGTTGCCAAGTTTCGACTGCTTCAAGGTGTGAGTGGCGCTGACCTCTCCGCTGCCAACGGCGTTCCGCTTCTTGCCTACACGGCGTTTGATGCCCAGCGAATTCTGGATAACTCATATCCGCTCACGAACTACGCGGACATGCTGGCCTACAACGGCCGAGCAATTGGCATCCGAATCACGGGCGTCTATGTCACCTCGGTCCCTGATGGAACCGTGGGGACTTTTCAGTACAACCCTACCGCCCCTAACACCACGAACGGTGGCACCCGGTTCGCCCATGCCTCTGGTGTCGGAGCATGGGAACGCCAGTTCTCTGGGCCGATGCATTCAGCTTGGTTCAAGACTGTCTCTGGTGGGATTGTGGACACCACCGTGGCCATGCAGGCCTTTCTGGATGCCGCAGCCGGTGGCGCAGGCGTCATTGCTCCAGGGACCTACCGCTGCACTGCCAGTCTCCTGGTCCGTGGGGACCTCTCCGGGCCTGGAGCAACCCTGTCCTTTGTTGGAACGTCTATGGGCGGCGCCGTCAATGCCTGCGTCTATCAAACGGCGCAAGGAAGCATCACCGGCCTGACCATTGATGCCGCTGGTGTCGTGCAGTGCCGTGCTGGCATCTGGGTCAATGCTGACTTCCTGCAGACCCGACAGTGTCGATATGACGTGACCATCAAGAACATCACGAACACCGACACGACCCAGCCCGCTTATGGGTTCATCGTCGTTCGGTTCTCCGACTCCCTTATCAAGTCGGCTGACTTCGACATCAAGGCCAACGTGGAGAACGTCCAGGCCGCGGCCAACGGGACCATTGGTGACTCTGGTGGCGCTGCTCGTGGTATCGGCGTCTCCTTCAATTCGGCCGGCTGTACTCCTCAGATTCGCATCCATGACTCCTATGTCAATGGAGTGAAGAGTGGGACCCTTCCCTTCGGAGAAGACGGGGATGGCATCGGCTTGGTGCAGGTTGACCACGCAGCGGTCGGAGCTGGAGGCATCTACCGAATCGAGAACTGCACGGTTAAAGATTCGATGAAGCGGAGCTACAAGATTCAAGCGCCGAGCGTGGTGGTGGATAGCTGCGTGTCCCATGGACAGTGCTATGAGAGCTACACAACCTTCTCGCCGTCCACCCGGTTCACGAACTGCAAGGCCTTCAATTCTGGGGCCACCTGTGTTTCTGTGAATGGCTCTAACTGCGTAATCTCCGGTTTCTACGGAGACAGCACGGACTTCGCGCCGCTTCGCATCTACACCGTAGCCGATAACACGCAGGTCTCGGACAGCACCTTCATTCACAACGCAGCGGTGCCAGTCTCCCAGACGGCCCGTGCCTGTATGTTCGCTGAGAACACCGTTTCCATCACCAACACGGTGTTCAAGAACTCTTTCGGCCAAGGTGCCGGGGTTCGATGCCTGGGGACCACCAACCTAAAGATGGTGAACTGTGACCTGAGCGGTCTGGACTATGGAGTCTCGTTCGACAGCTCAGCTACTGGCGTTGTATTGATTGATAACTGTGCCATCACTGCAGCTCTGGACGGCCTCGTCCGGGCAGGCAACTCGGCGCTGATTGTCAACATCCGAAACTCAAGGATCGTTGCCGGCGCCCGTGGCCTGAATCTTTATGCTTCCGCTGGTGCGTCGGCCGCTGTGCTTCGGATGAGTAACTGCACTATCACGGCCGGTCTGGATGGAGTGACCTGTGCTGAGTACTCGGTAATCACTGGATGCCGAATTGATTCCACCACGTTCGCCACCACTGGTGTGGCATCGGTAAGCCAGGGCATCGCAATCCTCAACTACACAGAGGCCAGCGGCAACACGGTGAGTCTCTTCAAATACAACTACGTCTACACCAACACGGTCAAGACTGTGGTGGTGAACAACGTCTCTGTGACTCCGGTTACTACGGACTATTTGAAGACTGGGTACACCGTCTTTTCTGAGCTGAACAACGTCAGCCGATAAGGCCATCCTGCTCCACTTTTCACCCGCTTCGGCGGGTTTCTTTTTGCACAACGACCATGCCTCATGCCAACCCCAAAGAAGCCTCTACGACCTCCTGACCACTTGAAGATTCTTGGAAGGGACTTCACGGTCCTGCCTGGCTCTGCCGAGAAGCTGGAGGAAGTCTACGGCTGAGCCGTCTACGGCTTCTGCGATGTAGCCACCATGGCCATTGCTTACCGGGACTGCATGGACGCCTTCGATACCAAGGACACCATCGTCCACGAGGTCTTCCATGCCATCCGACACACGCAAGGCCGAGAGAACGGCGGAGCTGTGGAGGAGGACTACGTGCGCTCCTTGGCCACAGGCCTCATTGGCGTTATTCAGGACAACCCTGCTTTCGCCAAGTGGCTCCTCACACCTATCAAACCACCATGACCCCTACCGACCACTCCGAATGGTTCGTTGCCGCATTGGCCGCCATCGGCGCATCCATTGGCATCGGCAAGCTCCTCAACTCAACCGACAAGTTGACCATCCGCGTCTTCTTCGGCCGCGCCATCGTCAACGCCGGAATCGGCGCTGCAGCAGGTGCTGTGATGCTCTGGGCACCTTCGGCCCCTGCATGGGTCCTGTACTCCTGCGCGGCTGGCCTGGCATCGCTAGGGTCTTCGACTCTTGAATACATCCTGAAGAAGCGCCTCGGCGGCAACGGCCCTGAGCCGGAGGCCACTGCAGTCTGGACCCCGGACAGCAAGGCCGCAGTAGACGCTCCCATCCCTTCCACCACCAAGGCACCTAAGCAATGAACGCTCCCAAGAAGGGCATGGCCAGCATCGAGCTGCTCCACGAGCTGCACGACCTAACGGTCCGAAAGCTCATCAAGCGTATCCAGGCTGACGACTGCACTGCAGCGGAGCTGACCGCGGCCTTGAAGGCTCTTAAGGACAACGGCGTGGAGCAGGCAGCAGTGCCCGGCTCCCCCATCGCTGACCTTGCAGCCAGCCTCCCGTTCGCGGGTGGCGACAGTGACTCCGCCTATCGGCAGTAGTGCCTCCCCAGTCCCTCACTCCGGTTGCCATCGCGGCAGCCGAGGCGGTTGACCCGGTAAAGCAGGACTTCCGTAACTTTCTATTCAAGCTCTGGAAGCATCTAGGCCTTAACGAGCCCACAGGCATCCAGTACGACATCGCACTGTTCCTGCAGCATGGCCCCAAGCGCCGCATCGTGCAGGCCTTCCGTGGCATTGGTAAGAGCTGGATCACCGCGGCCTTCGTGCTGTGGCGCCTCTATCGCAATCCCAACGAACGCATCCTCGTGGTCTCGGCTAACGAGGACCGGGCGATGCAGTTCACCATCTTCTGCCGAAGGCTCATCAGTGAAGCCCCCTTCCTCGCCCACCTCGCCCCCCGCAGCAACAGCCGGAAGTCGAAAAGCCGTGATAGCGGCCTGTCTTTTGACGTTGCAGGAAGCCGGCCTCACCAATCCCCGAGCCTCCGCGCTGCAGGCATTACCGGACAGATCACCGGAGGGCGCGCCTCCCTCATCGTCCCTGATGACGTAGAGGTCCCCAAGAACAGCCTCACGCAGACCATGCGGGACCGGCTGGCCGAGTCGGTCAAGGAGTTCGACGCCATCTTGATGTCGGGTGATGACTTGGCACTACTGGGCCTGCCGCCTGGTGAGGTCGTCTTCCTCGGCACCCCGCAGACCGAATCGACCCTCTATCGGACCTTGGAGCCGCGCGGCTATCGCACCCGCATCTGGCCAGCTCGTTATCCCAACGAGAAGACCTTGAAGATGTATGACGGCCGCCTAGCCCCCATGCTGCAGGAGATGCTTACTGGGGACCCCACGCTGGCCACCCAGTGTGGTGGACGTGGGGCGAGTACGGAGCCTCGAAGGTTCCCTGACCTGGACCTTCTGGAGCGTGAAGCATCGTATGGCCGTAATGGCTTCGCGATGCAGTACATGCTGAACCCGTCGCTGTCGGATCAAGACCGATACCCACTCAAGCTGGCTGACCTGATGGTCATGGACCTGGACAAGAAGGATGCACCCCTCAAGGTCATCTGGGGCAGCAGCAACGACCTTCGGGTCCCTGACCTCCGTGTCGTGGGCCTGCAGGGTGATGCGCTGTACCGCCCCATCTTCGTGGCCAAGGAGAACTACGTTCCCTACCAGGCCATCGTCATGGCCATCGACCCCAGTGGCCGCGGCAAGGACGAGCTGGGCTATGCCATCGTGGCCTTCCTGAATGGCTACCTGTACCTTCTACGGTGCAGGGGGCTACAGGGCGGCTACGGTGAGACCAACCTCCAGAAGCTAGCAGACGAGTGCAAGTCCTTTGGGGTCCAGCAGGTGGTCGTGGAGTCCAACTTCGGTGACGGCATGTTCAACATGCTGTTCTCCCCGTACCTGCAGCGCACCCATCCCTGTGCCTTGGAGGAGGTCCGATCCAGCACCCAGAAGGAGCTGCGCATCTGTGACACCCTGGAGCCGGTCATGAACCAGCACAGGCTTATCGTGGACCGGAAGGTGGTTGAGGAGGACTTCGAGAACTACAACGACTATCCGGACGAGACCGAAGCGCGCTACCAGCTCTTCTACCAGATGACCCGCATCACGCGGGACAAAGGCAGCCTGGGCAAGTCTCCTGACCGCCTGGACGCCCTGGCCATGGCTGTGGCCTACCACACGGAGGCGATGGACCGGGACACCATGCGAATCCTCGAAGACAACCGCAACATGGAGGTGGACAAGGAACTTACGAAGTTCGTGGAATATGTCACAGGCTCAGCAGCCTACGAACACTCCATGATTGATGAGATGCTCTCCGGAGTGGACATAGACTGACTAGGAGGGGCTACAAGGCCCTTAAAGACCTACAGGCACCCAGTGCCCCATGTTGGCCTTTGAGGCTATCTACGGGCCTCCTAGAGGCTCTGCGTCCACCTCCTGAAAGCCTCACCTCTGAGATTGCCCCATCTTTACAGTAGGATTCTTCCTACGGTAACCAGTTATGTCACATACTAGTCATGTCAGTAAGAAGTGGTAACCAGCCAGTCTCCGAAGGACCACCTCCCTGACTCCGCCCTCCCAGCTATCAAGACCCGTGAGACATATCCCCGATGCGTACCTTCGTCTTTGCCCTCATGACTTCGGCCGGCCCGACACCGCACAAGGTGACGGAGCCTTACTGGCAAACGTACTACCCCGAGCTGGAACCGATACTGGCCACCGGGGAATGGGTGGACCTTCCGACCCCTGAGGACCTCATGCGGTCCCTTGGGTTCCATCAAGACCAGACGGCTGTGGCTCCCCGCTCCGTTGCTGAACAGGCCTCAAAGCGGCTGTTCCAACACGGGCGCATCACAGCACCAGACTTGGGAGGAGGCCTTGTAGCCGGCCTATTCGGTGAGCTAAACCCCCATCCACGCCTCGACAGAGGTGGGGTGAACCCTTCCTGAAGGGGGGACCTTTAAGCTACCTATAGGGTACCTTTGGGTATCTAATGGGGCGGTAGGCTTTCCCTGGGCAATGGTCCAAGGAGAGCAAGAAATATAGTCCTCCAGGAGGAGGGCCATCACTCATGAAGACTGTAAGGGGCTGCAGCCCTGCTTGGGTTGTCCTCTGGCACATAGTCTTCAGCAGTGATGGTGGCAACTTCCAGTCCCTTCACGGGGCATGAGGTGGCCATGAAGGTTCATGAGGCGGTCCCTTGGGACAGAGGTCCTTGGGAATATTAGTCAAGAATTTACGCAGGGGTATCTGATAAGCCCGGCGCCCTGGAATCCCCCCATGGCCCCCTCCCGCGCCTGCACGCGCATATGGCACCCAAGGCCGCTGCAGGCCAGGTGTGGCACCAGTAGGCACCATTAGGTGGCACCAAGGGGCGTGAGGCACAGCTAAGTGGTTGATTCATAAGGCATACGGTACGCATTGCTAATCCGTAGAGCTAGCTAGTGAAGGTAGAGCACCTGCTTTTTTCGAGTTCTACCCGGGTAATACTCTGATAGGCTGAGGCTATGCTGACTGCTTGAGTTGATAGTGTTTGCCTATGCTCCTGAACGCACCTGTTTTTTTCCTCGTTGCACACTTACACCACGGCCCCCCAATGACCACCAGAGGCCCCTAATGACCCCTAGAAGCCCCTTAAAGCTCCGCCTAGCCACTACCCTACTGGCTGCCCTGTTGGTGGCCTTCCTGGGGCTGCTAGCCTATTCAGACCTCGTGCACACCCGTTATGTCCGTGATAGGGCAACAGGGGCTATCCCATTCGAGACGCCTGGTCCTTGGGTGCCTAACTGGTTCCACCGTGGGGAGTAGGCGATGCCACATGAACCAAGCATCACGAAGCGTATGGCTGCCGCCAAGGCCGTGAGACGCCGCGAGGAGGCCCTGGCAGGCTGGCCATTCAGGGCTTGGCATGTGGGTGCGGTGGTCGTGCTGCTGTTCCTTGGGGCCTTGGTGCTGCGCTGACCTGAGCCTGTGGGCTTGACATGTACCCTCACATGTGAGACTATCTGCTGTCGGTTGCATTTCGCAGCCCCTCCATCAGGACCACATCATGCCCCGTCTCTACCATGTCATCGTCATCAATGACCGCACAGGCCAGCGCACTCGGATGACCCTGGAGCCAGTGACGCACTCGGAAGGATGCACCATCCTGTCTAAGCTGTCGCTCTACACGTGGCGCACCAGGCGGCTTGAACAGGTCTAAGCCAACCCCTCACATCTGAGTCTTCCCCATCACTTTACGACCACCAAGGACACCCAATGACCACTTCACGCCGCCTCACGCCCCACAGCGAGCACCTGGCCAATCTCTCACTCGTCCCACTCATTGACGCGCGCCTCCTGCCCACCAAAGGCGAACTAGCCCGCCGCATGGCCGCTAGCTACCGCAAGGAAGGCTCCATGTCCCTGAAGCACCGTATCGGCACCCTCATTGGCCGTTGGTTCGTCTAGAACCCTCACATCTGAGACTAGCTCACCATGCCACTCCTCTACGCCGCCAAGGCTCAGCTTCTCGGGACCTATCGCGGTCGTACGGCAGCCGAGTGGCTTGTGCTCTACGAGTACTCCAGGCCCTAAACCCCCTTCCTCGATACATCCCACCATGAACACGTTCCTTCAAGGCCTCCTCATGGCCACCATCTTGACCATTCCGCTCTTGATGCACCCCTTCTTCCGCATCTTCTAGCCAGGGGCCAGCATCATGACCCCTTCCGACACCATAGGCCACCTCAGAACCATCATCGAGGGCCAGCAAGCTGTCATCTCAGACCTCCACGAAGAGCGAGACACCCTCAAGGCTGCCATGAAGGTCTGTGACGAGGTCAGGGACCGCTGGAGGGCAAGAGCCCTGCTGGCTGAAGCTGACCTCAAGGCCATCTACTACGCAATACAGGCCATTCAAGCGCGCCGTAAGGCCGCTCCGAACCCTACTGATGAATGACAGCCTCAGCATCTGCCTATGTCATGTAGGCAGCTTCGGACGTTGTTTCCAGCCTTCATAACCATATGTGCATAAGAGGCCAAGCCATGATTACTGAGAAGCTTTCTCACATGCGTGATACACTCTCATTCATGAGCACTTCTCACACACCATCTGGCACAGTCTCCGGCAATCGTCTCATGGAGGCTGACAAGTCAATGCGGCTGATGCAGGCCCTTGCAGTGGAGGCGGGAGACCCGCTTATGCCCCTGCAGCAGCTTGCTCTACTGGTCATCCTGTACACGCAGGGTGAGATGTCTCAAGCTTCACTGGATGGTCAGACGAACGTGACCGGCAAGGCTACCAACTCCCGCAACCTCATCAAGCTTGGCACAGGCAATCGCCAGTATGGCCCTGGCCTGGAGCTGGTCGAGCAAGTAGAAGACCTTCTCGATAAGAGAGCCAAGCGCATCCGCCTGACGCCCAAGGGTCGTGCAGTCATGGAGAGGGCCTTGGCTAAGGCTCTTCCGAACGACACAGCTTCCTTTCCTCCCGCCCCTTCACCCACCTAAAGACCCCATCATGAACATCCGTTACTTCGAGAAGCGTGGCACCTGGTGGCTGGACTTCCGGGATGCCTCCGGCGCCCGTAAGCGTGTGCCATCCCACTGCACGACCCAAGCAGCCGCGGAGAAGGCCGCACCAGCCATCATCGCCAAAGCTTTAACTCCTGCCCTCACATCTGAGAATGACTCACAAGTGGCCATCAAGGCCCCTGCACCGGCCAAGTGCGGCATGACGTTCTATCAGGCCTTCGAGAAGGGCATGAAGGAGCGTGAGAAGTGGGTCACCAGCAAGGACCGCAAGGGCATCCGAGGGGGCTTCAAGGCCATGGTGGAGTACTGGGGGGAAGACTCGGATGTCTCCAAGGCAACTCCAGCGGCCGTGATGACCTGGCGCACCTGGTTGCTCAAGCAGCCTGGCAAGACCAAGGACAGCACCACGAGCCATGCAACGGTCAACCACAAGCTCTCGATGCTCTCGGTGCTGTTGGGCATCGCTGGCTGCCCTCCTCACACCGTGAAGCACCTGTCTACTCGCGGTAATGAGCGCATGCGCCGGCTTCGGGACAGCGAGCTGGCCTCCCTGAGGCAGTGGCTGCTGACCTGCGACCGTGCAGGGGCCTTGTCGATGCATTCGCTGGTTACGGTGGCCTTGCACACCGCGGCGCGGCAGGGTGAGCTGCTGAAGCTGCTTTGGGAGGATGTCTACTTCGACCGCGGGGCTGTGCTGTTCAGGGACACCAAGGACCATGGAAGCCGCACCGTGCCCCTTTCGATCCAAGCAGCGGCCATCCTACTGGACCGGAAGAACGGTGCAGCCAAGAGCCTTGCAGGCCCCTTCGCGGACCTCACAAAGAGCCGGGTGGTGGACCTGTGGGCAGAAGGCCGAAAGGCCCTCGGCCTGGCTGATGACGTGGAGTTCGTCTTCCACACCCTGCGGCATGAAGGCCTGAGCCGCATCGCTGACGATGGCCACAACGCCTACGTCATCAAGGACTTCGCCGGCCATGCCAGCGTCATCACGACCCAGCGGTACGTGAAGTCCGGTGCCGCGGCCCTCCAGGCTGCTGCCAACGTCTTCAACAAGGGAACCACATGACCCACGCCATCCGCAACACAGCCACCACGCAGCTTATCGCCACCTACGGCCTCTTAAAGGACCGTGCCGCGGCCGACTGCGCCTACATGAACGAGACGGAATTGAAGTACGGCCGCGCCGCCATCTTCGAGACCACCGAGCACGTCCCTGAAACCGCCCACAGCCACCATGAGAAAGTCATAGATCATGTTTTGTAAAGACTGCGCCCACTTCGAGGCCAATCCCTACGGGGACCTATGCCTTAGGAAGGTGTTATTCACCAAGCCCGAGCCTGTCAATGGGCTCTCCTATCGCAAGGGAACCAGAGAAGCCAGTAGCGAGCGTTCCTCGTGGTGGTCAATGTGCTGTGGACCGAAGGGGCGCCACTTCATCCAAACGGACTCCGGTGCCACTGCTATACCCCCATCCAGTTATCTCACTTCTGATGCGGCTGCAGAGTCTCAAAAGGCAACTGTTAATCCGTAGGTCCCTGGTTCGAGCCCAGGTCGAGGAGCCACTACAAGCCGCAAGGCAACTGGATGCCCCGCTACTCAAAAGGTAGCGGGGCATTTTCATTTGGGAGCGCATTCGGGAGCGTTTTCTTGGGCAGCTAGACTCGCACCTCGTCCACCGAATCGAGGTCTTCAATGAACAACACGAGTCGATACGAATTCAGCCTGCCTTTTTGCAGCGAAGAGCAGCAGCTGCAAGTCCAGAAAGTGCTCACGCTCCCCGGCGCGATATCGACGGCCACGGTCGACCGCAGCACCGGATCGGCCGGTGTGACCGTACAGGCCACCTTCCTTCCGGCCCACTCCCTCGCGCTCATGCAGGCAGAAATCATTGCGCGCATGGCACCCATCGGCCTCCTGCCGGTGCGGACCCCGGGCTGATCGGCAAAGCCGGGTCACGGGAAGAATTTCTTACCTGCAGTTTCCAAAACGGCTATTCCTCGACACTGAAATCTGGTCAGACTCCTGCCAACCAGAAGGAGGGAACGAGGATGACGCGAAGCGAATTCAACACGCTGTCGAGCCGTGCCCGGTTGCGAGAAACCCCTTCTCGCGATGCCGCATACATGGTTCTCGTCGGCGGCGTGCGCCCCGGCGTCGCGGCCCGCGAAGTCGGCACCAGCCCGCAGGCCCTCACCAACACGCTTCGAAAGCTCAGAGATGCCATGAAGGAGCCGCTCGAGCACAACCGCACGCATTCCGTCGTGGACCATCGCATCGCGAGTTGATCGCTCGGTCGGACGGTCGGCGGATTCCAATACAGTCCTCACCATGCATTTCAAGCCGCAAGCTGAACCCGGACTTCCCGACCTCCCCACGCCCCGCTCGCTCATCCCCCATCGGATCGCACTGGCCCTTGTCTCGGGCACGCTGAGCGTTCTGCTCATCGGCTGCGCTTCCAAGCCAGCTCCGGCGCCCGCACCGAAGAAATCCGCGAGCGCCAAGCCCGCTCCTGCTGCCCGCAACGACGCCCGTCCCGCACCGGAGCGCCGCCCGCGAAGCAGCGAGCCGGCATCTGCGGCATCGCCCACACCGTCCGCGCCCGTGGCCAAGGCGGAGCGGAATTTCCTTCGCCCGTCGAACGGCACCGTCATCCAGCGATTCAATGGCCGCAACAGCAAGGGCGTCGATTTCGCAGGCTCGGAAGGCGATCCCGTCATCGCCGCGCGCGACGGCAAGGTCGTGTATTCGGCCGTGGGTCCGCGTGGCTACGGCCAGCTCGTCATGATCAAGCACGACGCGGTCTTCGTGACCGCCTATGCGCACAACAGCAAGCTGCTGGTCAAGGAGGGGCAGTCCGTGAAGCGGGGCCAGGTGATCGCCCACATGGGGCGCACCGAAGCCGATCGCGTCAAGCTGCACTTCGAGTTGCGCAGGAACGGCAACGCGGTCGATCCCGTTCCCTATTTCGCTTCGCCCGACTAGGGCCTGTCGCGCCGACGATCAGTGCTGGACGACGGGGGTGCGGCCCTTCGCGTTGTCGATGGTCGCGCTGACGGAGTTGGTGTTGACGGCCAGGGCCACCAGGATGGAGCCGACGAAGGCCGGATCGGATGCGCCGCTGAAATTCGAGGCGCCGGCGATGGCCAGGGCCTGCGCGACCTGCTGGCGGGTCAGTTCCGCTGCTGCTTCGCCAACGACATTCTTCTTGGTGGTTGCCATCTGAAAACTCCTCGTGATGAAGGCCCGACTGTAACGACCCCGGCGCTCCGCCGAAGGCCATCCCCCTGCCCGTTCCGGGGCGCTTGTTGCCGCCTGCCCACGGGGCGCGCACTGGGTAATAATCTCGCCCGCTTCGCTGCGCGCAGACCATGACTTTCGGCACTGGCATGCCGATTCTTGAGGTCGTATCGTCGCGCGGTCGCTGGCGGCGCGACGAATCGGGGGAGGTCATACAGGCCATGCGGTCCCACTTCGATATCCGATGAGTGGCGTCTCCCACTGGGCGCCTCTTCACTCTTTTCTCTCTGGATCCGGACATGGCTTCTTCCAAATTCTCTCTCGCAAGCGCAAGCGTTCTTGCCGGCGTGCTGGCTCTCTCTGGCTGCGCGACCACCGACATGCAAATGGGCAGCCAGTCGGCCAAGACCGTGGCCACCGGCAGCGCCGCCGGCTCGGCCACCGCCGGCGAAAGCAGCGCGCTCGAGCGCTGCGATTCGCCACTCGGCACCGTCTCCCTCATCGAGAACGTCAACGCCGGCTGGTACACCGTGCTCACCGGCGAATACAAGCTCCCGCCCACCGCCAACCTGCTGCGCCTGCTGGTGCAGCAATCGAACTGCTTCGTGGTGGTCGAGCGCGGCGCGGCCGGCATGAACGCCATGACGCGCGAGCGCGCGCTCATGCAGTCGGGCGAAATGCGCGGCGGCAGCAACTTCGGTCGCGGCCAGATGGTGGCCTCCGACTACGGCCTGTCGCCCGAGATCGTGTTCAGCAACAACGACGCCGGCGGCCTCGGCGGCGCACTGGGCGGCCTGGTGGGCGGCGGCCGTGGCCGCGCCATCGCCAGCATCGGCGCCAGCCTGCAGACCAAGGAAGCCAGCGCCCTGCTGACCCTCATCGACAACCGCTCCGGCGTGCAGGTCGCAGCCGCCGAAGGCAGCGCCTCCAAGACCGACTTCGCGGGCTTCGCCGGCCTGGGCGGCCTCTCGGCCGCGGGCGGCATCGGTGGCTACACGCGCACGCCGCAGGGCAAGGTGATTGCCGCCGCCTTCATGGACGCCTTCAACCAGATGGTTCGTTCGCTGCGCAACTACAAGGCACAGACGGTGCGCGGCCAGGGCCTCGGCGGCGGTGGCCGTCTCGGCGTGGACGGCGGCGCCGCGCCGTCGCAAACCTCGGCGCCGGGCGCAGCACGCCCCCGCCGCAAGTAAATCGCGAATCAGGCCGTTGCCCTGATGGCATCGGTCAGGAACTGCACGAACGCCTTGCCCGCATCGGGCAGCGAACGGCCGGCCAGCGTCTGGACCTCGAGATGGCGCTCGTTCATCTCCCTGTCCTTCAGGGGGATCGCGACGAGCGCCTTGGTCTTGAGCAGCGTGCGGATCGACAGCTCTCCATAGAAAGCGATGCTGCCGCCGCCCGCGGCCGCGAAACTCACCAGCGCATTCGCATGGTTGCTGGACATGGCCTGCACGTACTGCAGCCCCTGCCTGCTGCAACCGATGTCGAGCAACTGCCTGATGGAGCTGTCCTCCTGCGGCAGGCCCAGCGGATAGCCCACCACCTGGCGCAACGACAACTGCCGCTGCGCTGCCAGCGGATGGCCCTTGGCCATCACTGCCAGGATGGGGCTGGGATGGCGCAGCTCGACCTTGAGGCCGGGCTCGGGCAACCCGCTCAAGGTCATGCCGACATCCGCCTCGCCGTCGCGAATCCGCCGTGGAATCTCGTTCGGCGAGCCGACCTCCAGGTGAAAGCGGATCCCCTCGTATTTGGCGCGAAACCGCGAGATCAGCGTCGGGAGGAAGTCGAAGGCGAAGCCCTCGGTGCTCGCCACCCGCACATGCCCGCTGCGCAGGCCGCGCAGGCCGGCGATGTCGCTCGCAACGCGCTCGATGTCCTGCTGCGTGCGCTTGGCATGCGCGGCCAGCAACTCGCCGGCCGCGTTGGGCACCATGCCGCGCGCATGGCGATCGAACAGCAGCGTGTCCAGCTCGCGCTCCAGGCGCGCGACCTGCCGGCTCACTGCCGAGGGCGCGACGTTGAGCTTGAGCGCCGCATCCTTCACCGAGCCCGTCTTCACGACCTCGAGAAAGTACCGGACCGCTGTTTCCTGCAGCGCGTGAAGTCGCATGAATCCCTCCGGACAGCCGCGGACAAGTGTCCACGTCGATTGCCGATTTGGCAATTCACAATTCTAAACATTGCGCTTGTGGCAGCCGAGGCCGACTCCTACGATGAGATTTCTCAGGAGCACCGTCATGAAAAGCCTTCCCGCACTGGCCGGCATCGCGTTGATGTCCTGCCTCGGTCTTGCCCCGCTGGCACCACGCGCCGCCATTGCCGCGGAGCCGGGTTTTCCATCGCGACCGGTCACGCTCGTGATTCCCTTTCCGCCGGGTGGCGCGACCGACGTGAACGGGCGGATCATCGGCCAGCGCCTCAGCAAGGAGCTCGGCCAGCCCGTCGTCATCGAGAACCGCGCCGGAGCGGGAACGATCATCGGCGCAAGCTATGTTTCCAAGGCGGCGCCGGACGGCTACACGCTGCTCGTGAGCTCGGGCACCACCTTCACCGTCAACCCCGCGATACGCCCCAACCTGCCGTACGACCCGGTCAAGGGCTTCGAGCCCATCGGCATTGCCGGGCGGCTCGCGCTCATCCTGCTGGCCAACAGCGAGGTGCCGGTGAAGACCGTCAAACAGTTCGTGGACTACGTGAAGGCGTCGCCGGGCAAGTATTCGTACGCATCCTACGGCACCGGCACGACCTCGCATTTCGCCGGCGAAACCATCCTGCATGCGGCCGGCCTGAAGATGACGCATGTGCCCTACAAGGGCAGCGCACCAGCCATGACGGACCTCATGGGCGGGCAGGTCGCGTTCAGCGTCGACACGGTGAGCGCCGCCATCCCGCAACTCAAGAGCGGCAAGATCAAGGCCATTGCGGTGACGACGGCCAAGCGATCCAGCCTCCTGCCCGACGTCCCCAGCCTGGCCGAGAGCGGCTATCCCGACATCGACATGGACTCCTGGCTGATCCTCGCCGCACCGCGCGGCCTGCCCGCCGATGCGAAGGCCCGGCTCGAGAAGGCGCTGGCCGCAACGATGGCCGATCCGGACACGCGGGCCAAGCTGAGCGCCCAGGGGCTGGAGCCGGTCTACAGCAATGCCGTGGCGGCCAGCGAGCTGATCAACCGGGAACTGCCCGTGATGCGGGCCGTCGCTGCCCGCGCGAGCATCACCGCCGACTGATCCATCGACCATTGCAATGTCCACACCCACCGAACTCGTCGAACAATCCGCCGTTGAACTGCGCCGCCTGATCGGCAGCAAGGCGATCTCGCCGGTCGAACTGCTCGAAGCCTGCATCGCGCGCATCGAGCAGGTGAACCCTTTCGTCAACGCAGTGACCGCGACCTGCTTCGATCGCGCAAGAGCCGAAGCCAGCGCCGCAGAGAAAGCCGTCATGCAGGGCGATCCGCTCGGACTGCTGCACGGCCTCCCGCTGGGCGTGAAGGACCTGGAGCCCACCGAGGGCCTGCTCACCACATGGGGTTCACCTATCTACCGCGACCACGTGCCGCAGGAAGACATCGAACTCGTGGCGCGCCTTCGCAAGGCCGGCGCCATCGTGGCCGGCAAGACCAACGTGCCCGAGATGGGCGCGGGTGCCAATTCGCGCAACGAGGTGTGGGGCGCCACCGGCAACCCCTTCAATCCGAACCTGAACGCCGGCGGCTCCTCGGGCGGATCGGCCGCGGCGCTGGCGTGCGACATGCTGCCCGTGTGCACCGGCTCCGACACCGGCGGATCGCTGCGCATTCCGGCTGCCAAGTGCGGCGTGGTGGGCTTTCGGCCGTCGCCGGGCGTCGTGCCGAGCGTGCGAAAGCCGCTGGGCTGGACGCCGATTTCGGTTGTCGGTCCGATGGGCCGCACGGTGGAAGACGCCTGCCTGCAACTCGCGGCATCGGCCGGCATGAACGCCGGCGACCCGCTGAGCTACCCGCTCGACCCGCTCTCGTTTCTCAAGCCGCTGGATGTCGACCTCGGCCGGCTTCGCGTTGCATGGACCGAAGACTTCGGCACCTGCGCGGTGAACGACAGCATCCGCGCCACGATGCGCCGCAAGATCGGCTCGATGCGGCACCTGTTCCAGCGCTGCGACGAAGTGAGCTTCGACCTGGGCGATGCCCACCGCTGCTTCGACGTGCTGCGCGCCGAGGCCTTCGTGGCGGGCATGCACGCCGCCTACGAGCGCGACCCGGACAGCCTGGGCCCGAACCCTCGCGCAAACTACGAGATGGGTGCGCGCATGAGCCTGCTCGACAGCGCCTGGGCGCAGGCCGGGCAGACCCGCCTCATCAAGCGCTTCCAGTCCACCTTCACCGACTACGACCTGGTGCTCTCGCCGACCACGCCGGTGTCGCCCTTTCCGTGGACACAGCCCTACGCCGACACCATCAACGGCGAGAAGCAGGCCAACTACTACCGCTGGCTCGCGCTGACCTATGTGGTCACGCTGACCACGCATCCGGCGATCTCGCTGCCCTGCGGCGTCGATCACGCGGGCATGCCGTTCGGCCTGCAGGTCGTGGGCGGCTTCCGGGCCGACCACCAGGTGCTGGGCGCAGCGCACGCGATGGAGCAGGCCTTCGCAGCCGACGTGCAACTTCGCCGCCCGCGGCCCGACCTGTCGTTGCTGCGCCCTGCCGAACCTTCGCTCACCTCGATCGTCCGGACGCCACCGGTGCTGTCCGGCGGCGCGCGCGAAGCAGCCATCGTCGCGGCCGTCTGACAGCATCGGCAGAACGGCCACAATTGACCTCCCTCTGGAGGTGAACACGATGGATGGTCTGGAAGAAACGGCGGAAGCGGCAAAAGGCAAGCTCGTCTACCCCTTTGCGGAACTCCCGCCGCGCGGCAAGTCGATCGAGGTCGCCCCGGGCGTCCACTGGATCCGCATGCCGCTGCCCTACTCGCTCGACCACATCAACCTGTGGGCGCTGGACGACGGCGCCGGCTGGGCCGTGGTGGACACGGGCGTGCGCACCGAGGAAACGGTGGCCGTCTGGCGCGAGCTCTTCGCCAATTCGCCGGACACCCGCGGCCTCACCCGCGTCTTCGTGACGCACATGCATCCCGACCACGTCGGCATGGCCGGCTGGCTCACGCGCAAGTTCGGCGTGCGACTGTGGATGACCCGCTCCGAATACCTCATGTGCCGCGTGATGGTGTCCGACACCGGCCGCGAAGCACCGGACGATGCCATCGCCTTCTACCGCCGTGCCGGCTGGAGCGATGCCGCCATCGAGACCTACCGCACGCGCTTCGGCAATTTCGGCAAGCACATCCATCCGCTGCCCGACAGCTTCCGGCGGCTCCGCGACGGCGAGGTGCTGCGCATCGGTGCGCATGACTGGCGCATCGTCACCGGCAACGGCCATTCGCCCGAGCATGCGTGCCTGTACTGCCCCGACCTCAAGGTGCTGATCTCGGGCGACCAGATCCTGCCGCGCATCTCGTCCAACGTTTCGGTCTCGCCGATCGAGCCCGACGCCGACCCGATGGCCGACTGGCTCTCGTCGCTGGCGAAGCTCAAACGCGAGGTGCCCGACGACGTGCTCGTGCTGCCCTCGCACAACGAGTGCTTCCGCGGCCTGCATGCACGCATCGACCGGCTCCAGCAAGGGCAGGAGCGCTCGCTCGACCGGTTGCGCAACACCCTGAAGACGCCGAAGCGCGCAGTCGATGTGTTCGCGAGCCTCTTCGCGCGCAGCATCGCCGAGTCCGACGTGCAGTTGCTGGGCATGGCGACGGGTGAAAGCCTTGCCTGCCTCAACTACCTGCTGCACCGCGGCGAAGTCGTCTGCGACATCGCCGACGACGGCATCGGCTGGTACCGGCTCGTCGCCTAACCGCCGAACCAGTCGCGCGCCGAGCGCCCCTGATCGGGGCCCAGCATCGAGAACCCGCCATCGACCGGGATGTCCGCGCCGGTCACGAAGCGCGCGGCGTCCGAGCACAGGAACAGCACCACCTGCGCCACGTCGTCGCCGTCACCCGCGCGGCCTAGCGGATGCATCGGCGCCGCCATGCGGTCCGCGTGCGCGCGATCGCCGCCCGCCATGCGCGAGAGCGCGTCCGACCAGGTCCATCCGGGCGACACCGAGTTCACCCGCACGCGCCGGTGCGCCAGGCTCGCGGCCTGGTTGCGCGTGAGCTGCAGGATGGCCGCCTTGGCCGCCGGGTAGAGCGCCCGGCCCGCCGTGCCGAACTTGCCGCCGACGCTGCCCATGTTCACCACCGCCCCACCCTGCGCCGCCAGCGCGTCGGCGGTCTTGTGCACCAGCAGCGCGCCGGAAACCAGGTTGACGTCGAGCGCATGCAGCCATTCGCTGCGCGAGGCTTCCAGCCCGTTGTCGCCGTACACCACCGCGTTATTGATGAGAAAGTCGATGCGCCCCTCGCTGGCGAGCGCATCGGCCACCAGCGCATCGAGCGCCGCATCGGAGGCGATGTCGCAAGCCACGAAACGGCAGCGCGGCCCCAGCTCGGCCGCCAGCGCCTCGCCGCGCGCGGCATCGATGTCCACCGCCAGCACCTGTACACCGGCTTTCACGAAAGCGCGAACTATGGCGGCGCCGAGCATCGCGGCCGCGCCGGTGACGATGGCGACTTTTCCTTCGAAGTTCATGGCATGGCCTTCATTTGTGCGACTGCTTCGTCGACGTTCATGACATCCGCAAGCATCCCCAATGTCTCCAGGCTCGCCGCATGCAGATGCGCCTGTGCAGTGTTGCAGGCATCGGCAACGACCGCCACCTCGTAGCCCAGGTCGCTCGCGTGGCGCGCACCGTGCTCGACCACGTGGTTGGTCGCAATGCCCGCCACGTAGAGCCGCGATGCCCCGGTGCTGCGCACGACATCTTCGAGCCCGCTGGCCCAGAACGGATTGTTGCGCTTGTGGGTGACGACGGCTTCACCCGGCAGCGGCGCGAGCTCTTCATAGAACTCCGCGCCCCATTCGCCGTCGAGTACCGCGCCGGTTTCGGCCACGCGCCGGAACAGCGTGCAGTTGCGCAAGCAATCGGCATACCCCGGTGCGAAGGCGATGCGCACGAAGATCACCGGCACGCCGTTCGCCCGCGCGCCGGCGATCAGGCGCGCGGCCGAGGCGATGAGAAGCGGGCGCGCCGGGTCGTCGGCCGCCACGCCCACGCGCACCTTGCCATCGACGTGCAGCACATCGTTCTGGTAGTGCATGGCCAGCAGCGCGGCCTTCACATGAACACCTGCAGGGCTTCGTGCGGCGCGTCGCAATTGACCAGTTCCACGCGCTTCATCCGGATGCGGAATTCGTTGCCTTCGCGCCGCAGGGTGTGCAGCACGCTGCCGCCGAAGATGCGCTGCTCGGTCTTGCGCCATTCGAGGAGCAGGAAGGTCGAGCGCACGACACAGCCTTCTTCATCGCGTGATTCGAGCCCGACGTTGCCCACCACATGCACCGTGCGCGTGGGCGGCTGCTGTGAATAGGCGCGTGCCTGGTCGAGCCGCCGCGCCCGCATCGAGCGCAGCAAGGCGTCTTCGCAGAACAGCGATGCGTGGTTGATGTGATCTTCCTGCCCATGTACCAGCGGCACCCAATACAGCCCGTCGGGCGTGAATAGCCGCTGCCATTCGTCCCAGCGGTGCTCGTCCAGGAGGCGCGCCTCATGGTGCAGGAACTGCGTGATCGCCTGCTGCTCGTGCCAGTCGTTGAAGTTCATTCGGCGCTCCCGGTCTGCACGCCCATGTACGAGGCCCAGGCCGCGAACATGTTGCGCGACGGCATCTCGCTGTTGCCGTTGGAGGCCCGCCCGCCCGGCAGCGGCTGGTCGCGCCCGGCCGCGCGATGCATGCTGACCCAGTCGCCGCCGTCGGAGCTGAGTCCCTCCTGCACGCGGTTGTAGGCCTCCAGGTCGTCGGGCATCACGTTCGACGAAGGCGAATTGACGATGTTGGTGTACTTCAGCGTGCGCTGGAAGGTCGCCTCGGGCGCGCCCTTCAGCCGGAAGCTGAAGATCTCCACCAGCGTGCGATCGACCGACAGCGGCCGGATCACGCGGATCTGCTGGAACGAGGTGTGCGGCGAGCAGCTCGGGTAGACGATGGTGTTGTGCCGGTTCACGCGCAGGATCTCGTCGGCGCGCTGCGCACCCTGGCTGGCCTCGAGCGCCGCCACATAGGCCAGGCTCACCGGGTCTGTGGGCGGCACGAAGATGCCTTCCATGAAGCCGTGGCCGTTGTCGTAGCCCTTGA
Organism: Variovorax sp. RKNM96; assembly: GCF_017161115.1. Taxonomy (GTDB): domain Bacteria; phylum Pseudomonadota; class Gammaproteobacteria; order Burkholderiales; family Burkholderiaceae_C; genus Variovorax. Next base: position 4,067,307 of record NZ_CP046508.1, read on the forward strand.
GCTCCAGGTTCTCCCAGAACTCCAGCGGCTCGCCGTTGCCGTCGACGATCACCACCTCGAAGGGCTTGGGCGTGCCCGAGGGCATGGCCTCGAATTCTTCTTTTGCTGCGCGCCACGACGACTCGTGCGTGGCCACCGCATGGATCGTGTCGTGCAGGTTCTCGAAGAAGATCTTCCAGTTGTTGCGCTGGATCACCCGTTGCACACCACCGGCCACTTCCACCTCGCCCTCGGGGGCGCGGTCGCAGAAGTTGTCGAGCGACGTGGCCACGCCGCCGAGGAAGTCGGCGAGCTCCGGGCCGTCTTCCGAAAGGCTCGCGAACACGAAGCCGCGGTGGCTCGCCACGCGCGCCACCTTGCGCACCGAATGCGACCCGCTCTTGAGGTCGAGCGCCGTGTCCTCGTAGCCGCTGCGCAGCGGCACCGACAAGAGGCTGCCGTCGCACTTGAAGGTCCAGCCGTGGTAGAGGCACCGCAGGAACTTGCCGGCGCTGCCGCTGCCATCGGGAACGATCTTGGCGCCCTTGTGCGGGCAGCGGTTGTACAGCACGTTCACCGCGCCGTCGGTGTGGCGCACCATCACCACGGGCTCGCGGCCCAGGCGCGTGGTGAAGTAGTCACCGACGTTCGGCACCTGGCTCTCGTGGCCCACGTACAGCCAGGCCTGGCCGAAGACGCGGTCCATCTCCAGCTCGAAGATGGCGGGGTCGGTGTAGACGCGCTTGTGCACGCGGTCGGGCTGCACGAGCGCCTGGATGTCGATGGCGGGTGCGGTGGGTGCTGAAGGTATGGGGGTGATGGGGATCACGGGATTCATCGTGTCGGTCTCCTGAAGCGTCATCAGATGTCGAGCACCAGGTGCGGCGTCTTGGCGCGCGACACGCAGGTGCACAGGGTCTTGCCGCCCGCCTTCTCGCGCGGGCTCAGGTTGTGGTCGCGGTGGTCGGGCACACCTTCCACCACGTCGACGGCGCACACGCCGCAGTCGCCCTGCCGGCAGTCGTACATCGGGTCGAGCCCAGCGGCGATCAGCACGTCGAGCAGGCTCTGGCCGGGCTGCACCGTCAGCGTCTTGCCCGAGCGCAGCGTACGCACCTCGAAGGGCGTGTCGCCCGCCTGCGAGAGCGCGCCGGCGAAGAGCTCGAAGTGCACGTGGTCGTCGGCCCAGCCCTGTGCGCGGGCGGTGTCGACCACCGCCTGCACCATGCCGCGCGGGCCGCAGACGTGCAGGTGGCGGCCGCTCTGCGGCGCCGCGAGCAGTGCGCGCAGGTCGAGGCCACGGGCGGGGTCGCCGCCGTCGTGCACCACCGTGCCGCCGAGCGCGCGCACTTCATCGAGATAGGCAGTCGCCTCCTCGCTGCGTGTCGCATAGAAGAAGTCGAAGGCTTGGCCCTCGGCGGCCAGCGCGCGCGCCATGCACAGCAGCGGCGTGATGCCGATGCCGCCCGCCACCAGCAGCGGCGGCAGGCCGCCCTTGTGCAGCGTGAAATCATTGCGCGGCGGGTGCGCGGCCAGCACCGCACCGGGCGCGAGGCCGTGCATCCAGGCCGAGCCGCCCGTGCCCTGCGGCTCGTGCAGTACTGCGATCTCGTAGCTGCCGGCGCCATCGTGCGGGCGAACCAGTGAATACGCGCGCTGCCCGCTCGAATGCGCCACCTGCACGCTCAGGTGCGCGCCCGGTGCGAACGGCGGCAGGTCGCCGCCATTCGTGGGCCGCAGCACGAAGGCCTTGATGGCCGGCGTGAGCGGCGTGACCGAAGCCACCACCAGCGCCAGCATGTCTGCGCCCTGCGTCATCCGAGCGGCAGCGCGGGGTCGGCGATGGTGAGGCCGTTCGATTTCGACCAGCGCGGCATCAGCGTGTTCGACGGCAGCGTCTCGTCCACCAGCTTGCGCGCGGTCTCGACGCCCGCCACCGGCAGGCCCTTGGCATCGAGCAGGCCGATCTGCACCAGCACGCTGGCCTGGTCCCAGTAGATGTGCTCGTGGTAGAGCTTGTCGCCGCGAAATTTCACGATGGCCACCAGCGGAATCTCCACCGCCTTGCCGGTCGGTGCGATGCCCGGCAGCATCCAGTCGATCTCCACCGTGTGAGTGAAGCAAAAGAGCATCTCGTCCACGATCTGCGTCGCGCCCACGGTGCGTGAGATCGGCGTGAGGCGCGTGTCGGGCGGCGTCGTCGGAATGAAGTGGTGCTTGTAGAAGCGCGACAGCTCCTTCGCGCCCACCCCGCCGGTCATCGTCGGGATGTGGTTCACGTAGGGCTCGCTCACCATCGTGCCCATGGTGGCAACGACGTCGCGCGTGGCGAACTCGTATTCGCAGTGCTTGTCCCAGAGCGCCGACAGGTCGTAGACGGGCCCGATGGCTTCCTTGAACAGCGCCATGGAGCGCTGGTGCGCCATCAGCGTGGAGGGCTTGTCGAAATGGTCGCCACCAGTGCGCGCGAACGCGTGGTCCACGCCGGGGTAGACGTACATCTGCGCGCCGGCCTTGCCGGCAAAGGCTTCCAGCACCTGGGCGCGGGCCTCGGGCGGGCAGAACTGGTCGAGCTCGGCGAAGTGCAGCGCGATCGGGCATTCGATCCTGGGCACCAGGTCCAGCGCGGCCTCGATGCCGACGCCGTAGTAGCCCACCGCCGCATCCACGCCCGAATGCGCGGCCGCGAGATAAGCCAGCTTGCCGCCGAGGCAATAACCCAGCGCGCCCACCTTGCCGGTGCAGGCCGGGTGCGCGCGCAGCGCCTTCACGCTCGCGGTGACGTCGGCGATGCCGGCCTCGATGTCGAACTTCTGGAAGAAGCCGAATGCGCGCTGCCAGTCTTCGGGCGAATAACCGAGATCGACGTTGGGCTCCATGCGCCAGAAGAGGTCGGGGGCGAGCACCACGTAGCCTTCCTCGGCGTAGAGGTCGGCCACCTCGCGCACGTAGTCGTTGATGCCGAAGATCTCCTGGCACAGCACGATGCCGGGGCCGCTGCCCGAGGCCGGCAGTGCGAGGTAGCCGCGAAAGCTGCGGCCGTCGCCGGCCGGGATGTCGATGTACTGACTCATCGTGGGTGTCTCCTGAGTGGTGGGGCTTGCGGCGCAATTCTGGGCAGCGGCCTCCCCCGATGTCTGTCCACTTCTTGCAAGCAACGTCGCTGCAAGAAACGGATAGCCCGCCGCCACCGCGGCACGCAGACTGCGACCCGCATTGCATTCCCCCACGTCAACCGAATCCCTCCAGAGGAGATCTTTCATGTCGCAGGCAAGCATCAGAACGGCCTTGTTGGCCTTCGCCGTCATCGGCGGCGCATCGCTATCGCAGGCACAGGCCCAGCCGGTCAAGGTCGGCCTCGCGATGGACCTCTCCGGCCCCTTCGCCGTCGGCGGCGCCGAGTCCAAGGCCGGCTTTGCCGTGGCGATGAAGCAGCTCAACGGCAAGCTCGGCGGCGTGCCGGTCGAGTTCGTCGAGGCCGACACCGCCGGCAACCCCGACCTCGCCCGGCAGGTGGTCGAGCGCATGCTGCTGCGCGACAAGATCGACCTGTTCACCGGCCCCGTGGGTTCATCGGTCGCGCTCGCCGTCGGCCCACCGCTCTTCGCCGCCAAGGTGCCCTACCTGTCGAGCAACACCGGCCCGAGCGACTACTCGGGCGCCAAGTGCAACCCCTACTTCTTCGGCGCGTCGTACCCGAACGATGCGTACCACGAGGCCGCGGGCAAGTTCGCCTCCGACAAGGGGTTCAAGAAGGTCGCGCTCATCGCGCCCAGCTATCCCGGCGGCAAGGACGCGGTCAACGGCTTCAAGCGCAACTTCAAGGGCGGCGTGGGCGACGAGCTCTACACCAAGCTCGGCCAGCTCGACTACTCGGCCGAGCTCGCGCAGATCCGCGCGAGCAAGCCCGACGCGCTCTACTTCTTTTTGCCCGGCGCGATGGGCGTGAGCTTCATCAAGCAGTTCGTCGGCGCGGGCCTGTCGAAAGACGTGGCGCTGATCTCGACCGCCTTCTCGGCCGACGAGGACATGATCCCCGCCGTGGGCGAGCCGATGCTCGGGCTCTTCAACACCGCGCATTGGTCCTACGACCTGGACAACCCCGCCAACCAGCGCTTCGTGGCCGAGTTCCGCCAGCAGAACAACGGACGCAACCCCTCCTTCTATGCCGGTCAGGCCTACGACGTGCTGATGGCCATGGACGCGGCCGTGCGCGATGCCGGCGGCAAGGTGGCCGACCGGCCCGCGCTGCTGAAGGCAATCAAGGCCGCGAAGTACAAGTCGGTGCGCGGCGATTTCAGCTACGGCGCCAACAACTTCCCCATCCAGAACTACTACCTGCGCGTGATCGGCAAGGACGCCAGCGGCCGCATCACCAACAAGGTGATCGGCACCGTGCTGCAGAACTACCAGGACAGCTCGGCCGCCAAGTGCGCGATGAAGTCCTAATGTCTTGAGGTGTCGCGCGGGAGCTGGCCGAAGCGCTCCCGGTAGCAGGCGGCGAAGCGGCTCAGGTGCGAGAAGCCGCAGTCGAGCGCGATCTGCGTCACGCTCGCGCCGTCGTGGCGCGCGAGCTGCGCGTGCGCGGCATCGAGCCGCATGTTGCGCAGCACCTCCATCGGCGAGAGGTCGCGGTGGCGCCGGAACAGGAGGGCCAGCATGCGCCGGGTCACGCCCGCGGCCTGCGCCACCTCTTCGAGCGACAAGGCGGTGTCGAGCCGGCTGCGCATGAACTCCTCGGCGCGCCGCAACTGCCCGAGGCTGGCCGCCTCCGAGCCGAGGCGCAGCGCATCGTGCCGCCGCCGCACCGAGTTGGGCCGGTGGCACAGCAGGTAGAGCATGAGGTTGTCTTCGCAGTGGGCCAGCCAGCGGGAGTCGTACGGCGTGCTGTCGCCCGCCGAAGGCAGCAGCGATGCGAGGTTGGCCACCATGCGGCACCACTGCGTTCCGGCGGCATCATCGAGCCGCAGCGGCATGTCGAAATCGATCTCGCCCACCTCGTCGGCATGGCGCGCGGCGAAGGCGTGGCGCGCCACTTCCTGCAGGCGGCCGAGTTCGATCTTGAGCATCAGTTGCTCGCAGTCGGCATGCCAGCGCAGCCGCACCGGCTTGTGCGCGGACACCACCGCGCCCTGGCCCGGATGGATCTGCAGCGTCTGGCCGCCCGTGCGGATTTCGGCATGGCCGCGCAGCGGCATCTGCACCAGCACGAAGTTGCCGAGGGCATCGGGCTCGATGTCCACGTCGCAGCCGTAGCGCAGGATGCACAGCGACAGTGCGCTCATCTCGGCGCGGCAGAACACCGCATCGACCTTGCCGCGCCCCCAGACGCTGCGATGGTCCTTCAGCTCATGGGCGACCAGCGCGTGGGTCTCGTCCGCTTCGCGCGAGCGGAACACCTCGCGTCCGTACAAGGGAGAAAGCTGCTGGCTCGACCATGCGTCCACGGGCACTCCTGGGGGGTCAGGTGGTTGAAAACCATTGTTTGCCACTGGGGGCGTGCCCGCAATTTACCGCCGGGTCGCGCTTGCCGCCATGGGGCTTGCCCCGACGTGCAAGAAGCTTGCCCGAAAGCTCCCAGGTCAGACCGTGAGCACGACCTTGCCGATGTGCCCGGCGCGCTCCAGGTATTGGTGGGCCCGCACTACGTCGTCGAGTGCGAACTCGCGGTCGATACGCACTTGCAGCGTGCCATCGGCAAGGCCCGCGTCGATGAAGGCCAGCGCACGGCCGAGCGCGGCCTCATCGCGGGGCAACCCCATCGTGGGCGCGCCCGTGTGCTCCAGCACCTTGTAGACATGGAAGCGCCAGCTTTTGCGGAACTGCGCGATCACCGGATACTTGAACTCGGCACCGCCCGAGAGGCCGTACAGCACATACCAGCCGCGGTCCGCGACCACGTCGCCGAGCCGCTCGACCTGCGCGCCGCCCACGCCGTCGTACACCAGGTCGACGCCACGGCCCTCGGTGAGCTTCATCACGCGCTCGACCGCGTCTTCGTCGTCCGTCACGACCACATGCGTTGCACCCGCCTCGCGCAGCGCCTCGCGCTTGGCAGCCGTGCGCGTGACCGCGATGGCGACGATGCCCGCCGCGCGCGCCATCTGCAGCGCCGCGATGCCCGTGCCCGATGAAGCCCCGGTGACCAGCATCACCTGGCCGCGCTGCAACCGCGCCATCTCGAACATCGGGAAGTAGCCCGTGAGGTAGGCCATGTAGGCGCCCGCGGCCTGCGAGGGCGAGAGGTTGCCGGGATACCGCACCACGTGCGCAGCCGGAAGGAGGATGTTCTCGCCATAGGTGGGATACCGGCCCTGGCCGGCGCCCGGCAGGAGCGCGACCCTGTCTCCCACGTTCAACCCTCCGACGCCCTCCCCGATCGCCTCGACGATGCCCGCGGCCTCATTGCCCAGTCCGGCCGGCAGCGTCGCGTCTTCGACGTACAGGTTCTCGCGCCACAGCGCATCGGCCCGGTTCAGGCCGATGGCCTGCACCGCGACGCGCACCTCGTCGGCGCCGGGTGTCGGCGTCGCAACCTCCTCGAGCTTCAGAACGTCGGCACCGCCGAACGCGTGGAAGCGAACCATCTTGCTCATGAAAAACTCCTTCTTCTTGAATGACCGATGGCATCAATCTAGAGGCCGCGGGACAATCAAGGAAATCGATTCGCGGGATATTCGCTATGCGCGCAATCGATAACGCCAGGACCTCCCGATGAAACCCGTCGAACTCAACCGCATCGACCTGAACCTGCTCACCGTGCTGGCCGCGCTCATGCGGGAGCGCCACGTCAGCCGCGCCGCGGAACGACTGAACCTCGGCCAGCCCGCGGTGAGCCACGCGCTGGCGCGGCTGCGCGAACTCACCGGCGATCCGCTGCTGGTGCGCCAGGGCCGCGTGATGGAGCCGACCGAGCGCGCGCTGGCCTTGATGCAGGGCCTGGGCCCCGCGCTCGCGCAGATCGAGGCCACGTTCCGCGCGCAAGCCGACTTCGAACCCGAGCGCGCCGCGCCGGTCTTCCGCATCGGCCTCACCGACGACCTGCAGATCGCGATGCTGCCGCGCCTGCTGCGCGCCCTGAGCGCCGAAGTGCCCCGCGCCAAGCTGGTGACGCTCACGGTCTGCTATCGCAACGCCATGAGCTATCTGGAGCAGGGAGAGGTCAGCGCGGTGATGTCTTTCCTGAAGGACCTGCCCGCCGATGCGAAGGTGCGCAAGGTCCGCACGGCGCGCTTCGCCATGCTGCGCGCCGACACCGTGCCCGGCAAGCTCTCGCTGGACGATTACTGCCGGCGGCGCCACGTGCTCGTGACCTATGCAGGCGACCTGTGCGGCACCGTCGACGAAACACTCGGCGAAATCGGGCGGCAGCGCGACGTGGCCTTCTCGGTGCCGCAATTCGGCAGCCTCCCCGCCGTGCTTGCCGGCACCGACCTGCTGGCCACCGTGCCCGAGCACGTGGCGCTGGCGCTGTCCGCGCAAGGCGGGCTTCGCTTCGAGGCCCTGCCTTTCGAAAGCCCCGACTACCAGATCAAGCTCGCCTGGCGTGCGGTGACGGACAAGGACTCGGCGGAGATGTGGCTGCGCAAGGCGATGCTGCGGGCCTTCAACGACTAGGATGGCAACCCTCTTCCACAGAGGACACCGCATGCAAAACACCGAGACAAACTTCGAACTGACCGCCAACGACGGCCACCCGGTGGAAGCCCACCGCTGGCAAGGCGCCGCACCGCAGGCCATCGTGCAGCTCGCGCACGGCATGGGCGAGCATTCGCTGCGCTATCGCCCGCTCGCCGATGCGCTCACGCGGGCCGGCTACGTCGTCTACGCGAACGAGCACCGCGGCCATGGCACCTATGCCTCGGCGAACAACGAACTGGGTGAATTCGGCCCGCGCAATTTCGCCGGCCTCGTGGACGACATGGCGCTGCTGAGCCGGCATGCGCGCGCCGCGCACCCCGGCCTGCCGCTCATCCTCGTCGGCCACAGCATGGGCTCGTTCGCCACGCAGTACTACCTGGTGCGGCACAGCGAGCTGTTGACCGGCGCTGTGCTCTCGGGCACCGCGGCACTCGACCTGCTGGGCGCTGCGTTGCAAAGCGGCTTCCGCCTCGAAGACATGAACGCCGCGCTGCCCGACGTGCGCACCCCATTCGACTGGCTCAGCCGCGACCCGGCGCAGGTCGACAAGTACATCGCCGATCCGTTGTGCGGGTTCACGGTTTCGGCAGAGGGCCTGGGTTCCATGTTTGCGGACCTTGCGGAACTCACACCCGCCGCGATGCAGTCGCGCATCCGGCCCGAGCTGCCGCTCTACCTGTTCATCGGCGACCAGGACCCGGTCAGCAACAAGGCCGAATGGTTCCATCCGCTGGTGCAGCGCTACCGCGAAGCGGGCCTGCGCGATGTGTCGAGCCATGTGTTCGGCGGCGCGCGCCACGAGACGCTGAACGAGACCAACCGCGATGAAGTCGTGGCCGTGTTGCTCGCCTGGATTGCGCGCGTCGTGTCATCCGCTCGCTGAGTCGAGAAGATGCGCAACCCGAAAACGATCGTCGCCCTCGCGCTCCTGGCCTTGTGCAGCAGCGTGTCGGCAGTGGAACTCAAGGTACTGACGGCCGGCGCGTTCAAGCCGGTGGTCATGGCATTGGCGCCGGCCTTCGAGCAACGCACGGGCCATCGGCTGGTCATCGACAACGACACCGCCGGCGTGCTGCAGCGCCGCATCGGCGAGGGCGAGGCTTTCGACGTGGTGGTGTTGACGCCGGCCGCGCTCGATCAACTGGCCAAGGCCGGCAAGGTGGATGCCGCCACGTCGGCGCGGCTGGCGCGCGTCGGTATCGGCGTCGCGGTCAAGCAGGGAGCCCCCGTACCCGACATCGGCAGCATGGCCGCATTCCGGCAAACGCTGCTGGCCGCGCGCGCGGTGGCCTACATCGACCCGGCGGCGGGCGGCTCCAGTGGCGTGTACCTCTCGCAGCTGTTCACCACAATGGGCATTGCGCCGCAGATCCAGGCCAAGGCGGTGCTGGTGCCCGGCGGGCTGGTGGCGCAGCGCGTGGTCGATGGCAAGGCCGATATCGCCATCCACCAGATCAGCGAGATCCTCGCCGTGCCAGGCGCCGCGCTGGTGGGTCCGATCCCGGCCGAAATCCAGAACTACACGGTGTATGCCGGGGCCGTGGCGGTCGCAGCACGCGATCCGGCGGCTGCACGGGCCTTTCTCGCGCTGCTCGGCAGCGCCGAGGCGCGCGACGTGCTCAGGCAAAAAGGCATGGAAAGTCCTTGACGCCCAGGCGGCCGGCGGCGGATTGCCGCATGCGCCTCACCGCGACCGCCCATCGAAGTGCGTGACCGGCACGGCCTCCAGGTCGATGCCCTCGATGCAGCGGACGTTGATGGCCGCCATCGGCTCGCCCTTCGGATTGGTCGCCTCGCTGTAGGGCTGGATGCCGCAGCTCGGGCAGAAGCGGTGCCTGATCGCGTGCTTGTTGAACAGGTAGGTGTTCGCGTTCTCTTCGGGCGTGAGCAGGCGCATCGCATCGCGCGGCACGAACCACAGCAGCGATCCCCTGCGCTGGCACATGGAGCAGTTGCAGGCCATGGCCGAAGCGATCTCGCCCTCGGCTTCGAACTTCACGCGGCCGCAGTGGCAGCTTCCTTCGTACTTCATGGGGTGTCTCCGGCTTGTGGGGGCGACAAGGATGGCAGCCGACCGAGCGCATGGCAAGCGCGGCCTGCGAGGTTCAACGTGCGACCGCACGGAAATCCGGCGACCGCGCCACCACCGCCTCGATCTCCGCCATCAACGCCCTCGCCCCCGGCGATGGAAAGGCGCTCTGCCGCTGCGTGAGCCCGATCTCGCGCTGCGTCTGGTCCAGCGGAAAGTCCAGCACGACGAGGCTGCCGTCGCGGATCTCGTAGCGCAGCTGGTGCGGCGAGATCGCGGTCAGCATGTCGCTCTCCAGCAGCAGGCCGCGCAGCACGGCGAGGTCGCCGGTTTCCACCGCAGGAATCGGCGGCGCCTCGCGCGCCGAAGAGAAGAACCGTTCGAGCAGTTCGCGCGATGGCGTGTTGTGCCGCGAGAGCGCCCACGTCGCCTGCCGCAGCGCATCGAAGTCGATGCGCTTCGCGCGCTCCAGCGGATGGCCAGCGCGCGCGATCACTGCGATGCTGTCCTCGAACAGCGCCTCCTGCTGCAGGTCCCTGGCCTCGGCGGGGCTGCGCAGCGCGCCGAGGATGAAGTCGATGTCGCCACTGCGGAGCAGCGCAGCCAGCGCGTCGTACGGACTCTCGACCGTGGCCACATGCAGTCCCGGATGCCGCGCGAGCAGCGAGGCGATCGCGAGCGGCAGGATCTGCGTGCGCCCGAGCGGGAGTGCCCCTACGGTCACGCTGCCCTGCAGCATGCCTTCGCTCGCGGCAATGTCGGGGCCGATGTGGCGCAGCTCCGCGAGCACGCGCTTGAAATAGAGGGCCACGATCTCGCCGGCCGGCGTCGGTGCGAGGCCGCGCGCCTTGCGTTCGAGCAGCGCGACGCCCAGGCCGCCCTCCAGGTCCTTCAGCGCGCTGCTGATGGCCGGTTGCGTGATGCCGAACTCGCGCGCGACCGCCGGCATGTTGCGCTTCTCGACCAGGCTCGCAATCACCGCCAGCCGCCGGCCGTTGAGGATCGACGCGAAAAGCGATGGCACGTCGGCGGTCGCGCCGATGCCGCCGCGCGCGACGAGCTGCGCGCGCGCATCCTCGAACTCGCGCTCGATGCGGCGCGCGCGCACCAGCACCAGGTCGCCGTACGAATTGAGCGCCATGCCGCGCGCGCGCCGATCGAACAGCGGCCTGCCCAGCGCGTTCTCCAGCTCGGAAATGGAGCGCGTGACGCCCGAGGCAACGCGGTACAGCTGCTCGTCCGCGGCCCTGGCGATGCTGCCGGCGGCGGCCACGGCCGAGAACGCGCGCAGGTGTCGCAGGTTGATGGCGAGCGCGCTGCCGATCACTTTGTCTTGCTGGTTCGCCAGAGTCACTTCGAGGCCCGGGGTAAACCCTATCGATAAGAAAGTCTGATGGTAGGGCAAGCCGAACTCATCCCACGCAACGGCGCGTGCAACCACACTCGAAGGCATCCGATCCAATAACCGATGGGGTTGCCAAAAGAAAATGATCATCGACTGCCACGGCCACTACACCACCGCGCCCAAGGCGCTGGAAAACTGGCGCAACCAGCAGATCGCGGGGCTGAAAGACCCGGCGGTCCAACCCCGCGTCGCAGACCTGAAGATCAGCGACGACGAGCTGCGCGAATCCATCGAGGGCAACCAGCTTCGCCTCATGAAGGAGCGCGGCAGCGACCTCACGATCTTCAGCCCGCGCGCAAGCTTCATGGCGCACCACATCGGCGACTTCGAAACCTCGTCGACCTGGGCGGCGATCTGCAACGAGCTGTGCTTTCGCGTGAGCGAGCTTTTCCCCGATCACTTCATCGGCGCCGCGATGCTGCCGCAGTCGCCCGGCGTGGACCCGCGCAGCTGCATCCCCGAGCTGGAACGCTGCGTGCGCGAGTACGGCTTCGTGGCGATCAACCTCAACCCCGACCCCTCGGGCGGGCACTGGACCTCGCCGCCGCTGTCGGACCGCCACTGGTACCCGCTCTACGAGAAGATGGTCGAGCACGACATCCCGGCGATGGTGCATGTCAGCACGAGCTGCAACGCCTGCTTTCACACGACCGGCGCGCACTACCTGAATGCGGACACCACCGCGTTCATGCAATGCCTCACTTCGGACCTGTTCACCGATTTCCCCACGCTGCGCTTCGTGATTCCGCACGGCGGCGGCGCGGTGCCCTACCACTGGGGGCGCTTTCGCGGGCTCGCGCAGGAGATGAAGAAGCCGCTGCTGAAAGACCACTTGCTCAACAACATCTTCTTCGACACCTGCGTCTACCACCAGCCGGGCATCGACCTGCTGACGCGCGTGATTCCGGTGGACAACATCCTTTTTGCGAGCGAGATGATCGGCGCGGTGCGTGGCATCGATCCCGAGACCGGTTTCTTCTACGACGACACGCGGCGCTACATCGACGCGACGCCGATGCTCGATGCCGAAACGCGCCACAAGGTGTTCGAAGGCAACGCACGCCGCGTTTATCCGCGCCTGGATCGCGCACTCATCGCCAAAGGCCTCTGACCATGTCCACTCCCCATCCACAACAACTCGGCGTCGTTCATCGCAGCATCGTGCGCGCCGACCCGGCTGCGGTCGAAAAGCTCTCGCGCTTCGGCGTCTCCACCGTGCATGAAGCGCTTGGCCGGCTCGGGCTGATGCAGCCGCGCATTCGCCCCATCCACCCCGATGCGCGCTTCTGCGGCACCGCCATCACCGTGCTGCTGCAACCCGGCGACAACTGGATGCTGCATGTCGCGGCCGAGCAGATCCAGCCCGGCGACGTCGTGGTCGCGGCTTGCACCAGCGACAGCACCGATGGCTTCTTCGGCGACCTGCTCGCCACTTCCTTCAAGGCGCGCGGCTGCAAGGGCCTGGTGATCGACGGCGGCGTGCGCGACGTGCGCGACCTCAACGCGATGAACTTTCCCGTGTTCAGCCGCGCGATCCATTCGAAGGGCACCATCAAGGCGACGCTCGGCTCGGTCAACGTGCCGGTGGTGTGCGCGGGCGCGCTGGTGAACCCGGGCGACGTGGTGGTTGCCGACATCGATGGCGTGGTGGTCGTGCCGGCCGCACGCGCGCAGCAGGTGGCCGATGCAGCAGAAGCCCGCGAAGCCAACGAGACCGCCAAGCGCGAGCGCTTCGCCGCGGGCGAGCTGGGCCTGGACATGTACGCGATGCGCGAGCCGCTGGCCAGGGCGGGCCTGCGCTACATCGACTGAAGGAGACGGCCATGGCTCGCATCATCGGCGCCGTCGCGTGCTCGCACACGCCCACCATCGGCTTCGCGTACGACAAGCAGAAGCAGCAGGACCCGGTGTGGGCGCCGATCTTCGAGGCCTTCGAGCCGGTGCAGCGCTGGCTCGCCGAGCGCAAGCCCGACGTGCTCTTCTTCATCTACAACGACCACGTCAGCGCGTTCTTCTTCGATCACTACTCGGCCTTCTCGCTCGGCGTGGGCGAGCAGCACGCGGTGGCGGACGAAGGCGGCGGCGCGCGCGACCTGCCGCCGCTCGCCGGCCATCCGGCGCTCGCGCAGCACATCGGCCGCTCGCTGGTGGCGGACGAGTTCGACATGTCCTTCTTCCAGGACCACGCGCTCGACCACGGCGTGTTCTCGCCGATGTCGCTGCTGTGCCCGCACGAGCCCGCATGGCCCGTGCCAGTGATCCCGCTGCAGGTCGGCGTGCTGCAGTCGCCGGTGCCCTCGGCACGACGCTGCTACCGGCTCGGGCAGGCGCTGCGCCGCGCGATCGAGAGCTACCCCGAAGACCTGAAAGTGGCCATCGTCGCCACCGGTGGGCTGTCGCACCAGGTGCACGGCGAGCGCGCGGGCTTCAACAACACCGCGTGGGACGCGCAGTTTCTCGGCCTCATCGAGAACGACCCGGTGCGCCTCACCGAGATGACGCAGGCCGAGCTCGCCGCGCTCGGCGGCATGGAAGGCGCGGAGGTGATCATGTGGCTGGTGATGCGCGGCGCGCTCTCGTCCAACATCCGCAAGACCCACCAGAGCTACTACCTGCCGTCGATGACGGGCATCGCGACCGCCATCTACGAGAACCTCGCGAGCCCGCCGGTCGCCGGCGAGGTCGAACGCCATCGCCGCCGTATGGACGAGCAACTGGCCGGCATCGAATCGCTCGAAGGCACGCACCCGTTCACCCTCGCGACCAGCGTGCGCGCATACCGACTCAACAAGTTCCTGCACGGCATGACGCGACCCGAGCATCGCGCCCGCTTCCTCGCCGACGAAGAAGCGGCCTTCGATACCGCCGCGCTGACCTCGCAGGAACGAACGCTGGTGCGCGAACGCGACTGGCGCGGCCTCATCCGCTACGGCGTGATCTTCTTCATGCTGGAAAAGCTCGGCGCGGTCGTCGGCGTATCGAACCTGCACATCTACGCCGCCATGCGCGGCCAGACGCTGGAAGACTTCCAGCAGACACGCAACGCGCCCGGCGCGCTGTATTCGGTGGCCGGCAAGGATGCCGCGCCGCAGACCTGGGACGCACCACAGCCACCGTCCCGCCCTCCCGTGAAGCCATGAAGACCTCCTCCCTCCGCCGCCATTTCCTCACCCTTGCCGGGCTGCTCGCGCTCGGCGCCTCGATCTACGCAAGTGCCGCCGACGCCTATCCCTCCAAACCCGTGAAGATCCTCGTCGGCTACAGCGCCGGCGGCGCGGTCGATGCCATCGCGCGCTCCGTCGGCCAGCGCATGGCAACGATCCTCGGCCAGCCCGTGGTCGTCGAGAACAAGCCCGGCGCCGGCACCAACATCGCGATCAAGTCGCTGACCACGAGCGCGCCCGACGGCTACACGCTGCTGCTCGCGGCCAACGCGCTCGCGGTGAATCCGTCGATGTACCATCCCGCGCCCTACGACCTCGACCGCGACTTCACGCCCGTGTCGATGGTCGGCCGCGTCCCCGTGGTGTTCGCGGTGCGCGAAGGCTCGCCGATCAAGACGTTGCCCGAGTTCGTGGCCGCGGCCAGGGCCAGGCCGGGCGGCGTGACCGTCGCGACGCCGGGCAACGGCGCCACCCCGCACCTGGCGATGGAACTGTTCCAGCACACCGCCGGCCTCAAGCTGAGCCACGTGCCCTACAAGGGCGGCGCGCAGGCGATCACCGACGTGTTGGGCGGCCACGTCGATGTGGTGGCGGTCAACGCGCTCGAAGTGCTGCCGCTCGTGAAGGGCGGCAAGCTGAAGGTACTGGCGGTGATGAGCACCGAGCGCTCGGCCGTGCTGCCGGGCGTGCCGACGGTCGCCGAGTCGGGCTATCCGGGCTTCGAGGCCAGCGTCTGGTATGGCTTCGTGGCGCCTGCGGGGCTGCCCGCGCCGGTGCTGGCCAAGCTGCACGAGGCGGTGCAGAAAGCGCTCGAATCGAAAGAGGTGCGCGATCAACTGGCTGCGGCGGGCGGCGTTCCCCTGCCGGGCCCGACCTCGCAGTTCGAGAAGCTGCTCAAGAGCGATGCGGCCCGCTATGGCCAGCTGATCCGCGAAGCGAACATCAAGCCGGACTGACCCCATGACCACGCCCGCCGCGCCCCTTCGAGGCATCTGCTCGATGGCGACCCACGGGTTGCTGGACGAACTGGCAGCGGCGTATTCGCGGCGCACCGGCGTGCCGGTCTCGTTCCTGGCCGTGGGCGGTGTCGATGCCGCACGGCGCGTGGCCGATGGCGAGCTGTTCGACGTCGTGGCCCTGGCCTCGGACGCGATCGACAAGCTCATTGCCGCGGGCAGGCTCGATGCGGCGCACAAGGTCGACATCGTCCGCTCGGAAGTCGGCGTCGCGGTGCATGCGGATGCCGAGCCGCCCGACATCGCCACGGAAGATGCGGTGCGCCGCGCCGTGCAGGCGGCGGCCCGCGTCGCCTGTTCGACCGGCCCGAGCGGCGTTGCGCTGCGCGCGTTGTTCGAGCGCTGGGGCATCGCCAATGAGATCTCCGGCCGCCTCGTTCAAGCGCCGCCGGGCGTGCCGGTCGGTGCGCTGGTCGCGCGCGGCGAGGCCACCCTCGGGTTCCAGCAGATGAGCGAACTGATCGGGCTCGACGGCATCCGCCTGCTCGGCCCGCTGCCGCAGCAGATCCAGATCGTCACGACCTTCTCGGCCGCACCAGGCGTCGGCACCCCGCAGCCGGCCGCCGTGCACGCCCTGCTCGACTTCATGGCCTCGGACGACAGCGCCGAAGCCAAGCGCCGCCACGGCATGGCCCCGGCCTCACTTCGGCTTTGACGCCTCGCGCGCACGCCGCGCCGCATTGAGCTCCGACATCGAGATGTGCAGCTCCACCATCGTCTGCGCGAGCAGGTCGAGCAGCGCCGCGCGTTGCCGCAGGCGCGCGGTCTCGGCACGCCGCGCCCGCTGCGCCTGGCGCTCGGTGGCATGGATGGCGCGGACCACGGGCGCTTCGTGGTCGTCGATCGGCAGCGCCGGTCGGGCGTTGGCAGGCATCGCGTTTCGGCGCGTTCCCGCCACGCTCAGGCAGCGGCGGGAACGCCCCGCGCGGCTCCTCCAACGGCCCCGCCGTTCGCCGCATCGCCGCGGGTTTCCGCGGCCGGTCCGTAGTTGCGCAGGTGCAGGAAGAACTCGCCCATCATCTGCATCCACAGCCGCATCGCGAACGCGAGGTACGCGGGGCTCACGCCGCCGGCGACCACCACGTCCATCTCCAGCACCACGAGGTCGCCGTGCTGCGCCACGCGCGCGAAGCGCTTGGTGCGGTGCCACGAGGCCAGCACGGCCTCGGGCAGCGTGCCGCCCTGCACATGCAGCGGGCAGCTCAGCGTGAAGTCGGTGTACTGCGTGGTCGTGACCGGGTTGCCCCACAGCACCTGGAAGCCGACGCCGTGGCTCGCGCTGTGCAGGCGCACCACGCCGTTCTGCTCGATGGTGGTCACCGCGGCGCCCGCGGCCTTGATGGCGTCGGACACCTGCTCGGGCGTGACCGCGTCCAGCAGGTCGGGTTGCTGCGCCGCGGCTGCGGCGGCGTTGGCTTCGGTGGTCGTCGTTGTGTTGTTCATCTGTCTGCCCCTGTTGAGAAATCGTTCAGTTCGTCTTCTTGAGTGCCGCGTCCAGCGCGGCGCCGTCGATGCTCAGTTGCGTGGCCGGCGCCAGTTGCGCGAGGTAGGCCTGCACGAGCTGCTGCTGTCGCTGCTGACGCAGTGCGAGCTGCAGCTGCGGCTTCATTTCGTCGAGCGTGGCGGTGCGCGCGGGTTGCGTGTCGAGCAGCTTCACGACATGGAAGCCGGCCGCTGCCTGCACCGGCTCGCTCACCTGGCCGGGCTTCAGCGTGGCGACCGTGTCGCGCAGCTCGGGGAGCATGCGGGCCAGCGGCAGGGTCTCCACCTCGCCGCCGCGATCGGCCGAGCGCTTGTCCTGCGAGCTGGCGCGCGCCACGGCGGCGAAGTCGCCGGTGCGCGCCTGGCGAGCGAGCTTGCCCGCTTCTTCGCGCACCTTGGCGATGGCGGCCGCATCGCGGTCGGGCGTGGCCAGGAAGATCTGCGCCACGCGGTAGCCGGCGGGCAGGTTGAAGTTGGCCTTGCCCTGTTCGTAGGCGGCCTTCAGTTCCGCATCCGACGGATAGCTCGCGGGCACCTGGCTCACCGATTCCAGATAGCTCGCAGCCACCACGCGCGCGGTGGCCTCGCGCACGGCCGCATCGACCTTCGCCTTCACCTCGGGCCGGTCGGCCCAGCCCTTGCCGCGTGCATCGCGCAGCAGTGCCTCGCTCAGCAGGCGCTGGCGCAGCCAGCCGTCCAGGCTCGCGCGGTCGGCCTTGACGGCCGCGCGCTCCGCTTCGGGCAGCGCCTGCAGCAGCTTCTCGACCTCGTCCTGGCCCACGGTGACTTCGCCCATGCGCGCCACGACGGCGCTGCCGGGCGCGGGCGCCTGTGCGGCGGCCACGCCGACCGACGAGACCAGCAGCACGCCGCAGGCGGCGCGCAGCCGCTGTGCAAGTGCGGCGAATTTCATGCGTTGGGTCATTGCTTCTGTCCTCCTGATGCGGGTGCGGGTGCGGCGGGTGCGGCATCCGCGGGTTTTGCGGGCGCCGGCGCATTCACCGCGCGCACGTCGAACTTGCCTTCGTACAGCTTGTCGCCGTACTGCTGCGCGATCTGCTCGAACTTGACGCGGCTCTGCGCGGCAAACGGCTGGCGCGAGGCCAGCACGCTGCCCAGGTCCACCGTTTCGTAGGCGCGCAGGATCTCCTGCCCCACCGCATAGAGCTGCGCGTTCTTGGCCTCGCATTGCGTGAGCGCAGTGCGCTGCGTGGCGGCCTCCGTCGCGAGCCGCTGGCGCTCGGCCTCCGCGGCGCGCGCCAGCTTCAGCAGGTCGTCGTAGGCGCCGCGGAACTGCGCGACCTGCGCCGTGGCCTTCTCGGTCGTGGCCTGGGCCTGCTGGCGCAATTGCTCGCCGCCTGCGCTCGCCTGCGCCCGCGCATGGCGTTCGGCGGCGAGCTGCTGCTGGCTCTGTGCCAGTTCCTTCTTGAGCGCATCGAGTTCGGACTTGCTGGCCGGCGCCGCGGCCGCCGGCGCGGCTGTTCCGCCTGCGGGCTGCCCCGCCTTCAGCGCGGCCAGTTCGTTCTGCGCCTGCTGCAACTGCGAGGTCGTGATGCGCAACTGCGCGCGCAACCGCTCTTCCATGCTCTGGCCCTGTGGCGGCTGCTGTGCATGGGCCACGCCGGCCGTGGCGGCCAGCATGGCCAGCACCAGCGCCGGAAGTATTTTTCTGGACACGGCGGCTCCCTTAGAAACGCGCATTGAATTCGAGCTGCAGGGTGTCGATCGACAGCGGCGGCCCGAAGACCTCGCGGGTCGAGAGCCAGCGGCCGGTGAACCACATGTTCTTGTCGATCGCGTACGAGCCGCCCAGGAAGTAGCCGCGTGCATTGGTGCCGCCGCCATGGAAGGTCGAGTCGTTGTAGCCGTCCGGCAGCGCATCGGGCTCGATGCGCTTGTAGCCCGCCAGCACGTTCCAGTCGCCGCGCGCCGCCGGTGCCGGCTTGCCGTAGGTGGCCTGCAGCATGTAGGCGTTGCCGCCGCTCTTGAAGTCGGCCTGGCTGGTGCCGCCGGTGGGGCCGAAGTTGTTGAGGATGGTGCCGCGCACGCCCGCGCGCCGCCAGATGTCGTTGGCGTCGTAGGCGGTGTTGCGCACGAAGTTCGCGTCCAGGCGCAGGTTGTTGCCGGCCACCTGCGTGTCCCAGCGCAGGTTCAGGTCGATCAGGCGGAACTGCGAGGCCAGGCCCACGTACTGCGGCTGCGGCGTGCCGGCCGGGTTGAGCGGGTCGAGCGCGATGTCGCGCAGCAGCATGAGCGTGTTGCCCTTCTGCATGAAGGCCGGGCGCGACCAGTCGGTGCTGCAGCCGTCGGCGCCCGCGTACAGCGCGCAGGGCTCGGAAACCTTGCCGCTGATGTTGCGGAAGTTGTAGTACGCGAGCGCGCCGCGCAGGCGGTTGTCTTCGTCGATCTTCCAGTCGGCGCCCACCTGGGCGCCCAGCAGCCACTTGTTCTCGCTCTTGGCCTTGAACTCGGCCTGGGTGCGGTTGGGCGCGTTGTCCGAGGAGTATTCCAGCGGAATCAGGCCCAGCGTGCCGAACAGCGTGAGGTCGCGGTTCGAGGCGAGCTTCTTCTCGAACTGCGCGGCGATGCCGTCGAAGTTCAGGTCGTTCGAGAACAGCACGTCGGTCGACATGAACGGGTTGCCGAAGCGGCCCGCGGTCACGGTGAGCCAGTCGACCGGCTTGTGCGAGATCCACATCTGGTCGAGCCACACGCTCTTCTTGCTGAGGCCACCGCCCAGCGTCTGCGTGGTCGAGACCGGGCTGTCGTCGCTGCCCGAGGCCAGGCGCACGCCGGCCTTGGTGTTCTCGGAGAGGTCGGCGAACACACCCAGCCGCGCACGCGCGCGGAACACGTTGCGGCGGCTCTTGAGCGTGTTGAGGATCGACGGCAGCGCGAGGTTGGTGTTCGGGTTGACGTCGTAGCCGGTGCCCTTGTTGAGCTCGGCCCAGTTGATCTCGATGTTGCTGTTGTTGCTCGCATAGCTGCGCGATTCGTTGCGCACGCGCACGTCGCCTTCCACGCGGATGCGCTTGCTCCACTCGGGCGTTTCGTTGGGCGCGGCCCAGCCCTCGGTCTGGGCCTGGGCCATGACCTGGGCCTTGATCTCGTCGCGGATCTGGTCGCGCACGGTCTGCGAGATGTAGGGCACGCGCACATCGCCCGCTTCGAGCCGCACGCCGCCGGCCACGCTGGCCGATGCGGCTGTGGCCGAGGCGGCCAGGCGCTGCTGCGCCTGCTGCGCGGCGAGCGCTTCGGTCTGGGCTTGCGCAAGCAGCGCCTCGCCCACGTCCTTGGCGAGCGTGCCGCTCTGGATGAGGCCGCGGATCAGCTTGACCATGGCGGTCTCGCCGACCGCGGGCGCCGCCTGGGCTGCAGCGCCGCCGGCCGCAAAGGCGAACACGGAGGCCACGGCCGCCGCGAGTGCGCATTGGCGCAGGGCCGGCATCGCGCCCCGGCTCGAAATTTTCTTGAGATGGTTCATCGCTTCGTTCACAGGATTGAATGGAACAGGCAGGGCTTCGGCACGGGTGGTGGTCATGGCCGGCGCCCCTTCATGGACACGCGCATCGGAAAGCGCAGCGAGGCCGGCGGCTTCTCGTCGATGCGGTCGAGCGCGCGCACCATGGCGAGCACCGCTTCGTCGATGTCGCTCGCGCCGGTGCCGCGCACCAGCTGCGCGCGCGTGGTCTTGCCGTCGGCGCCGAGCCACAGGTCGATCTGGATGTCTTCGAACACCAGCTGGCGGGTGCGCGGATCGCGCGACAGCGCCTGCTGCAACATGCTCGAGACGTAGCGCGCATACGAGCCGCTGCCCAGGCCGCCGCCGGCACCCGTGCCGCTCATGCCGCCGCCGCTGCCGGCCTGGATGCCGAAGGCGTCGTTGCCGGCCTGGCCGGTGGCGTCCATGGTCACCGGATCGCCCAAGTCCTTCGAGGGGCTGGGCGGGGTGTCGTCCTTGGGCGGCTCCAGCGGCTCGACGGGCTTGGGCTCTTTCTCGACCACTTCGGGCTTGACCTTTTCGGGCTCGGGCTCCGGCGGCTTCTCGGGTTCGGGCGGCGGGGGTGGCGGAGGCGGCAGCATCAGCATCGGCGCATCGGCCACCACGCGCTTGGTGCTCGCGGTGTCGTTCAGCAGATGCCACACCAGCGCCACCAGCGCGGCGAAGATCGCCAGGCCGATGACCACGCCGCCCCATCGGCGCCACAGCCCTGCCGGCCTTGCCTTCGCGCCCGTGCGCGCGAAAGCGGAAGTCGGATCGCGAGGTTTCACGCGCTGTTCCTCACTTCTGCTTGCCGGTCACGAGGCCGATCTGGTTCAGCTCGATGCGGCGCAGCAGGTCGAGCACGTCGATCACCTTCGCGTACTGCACGCTCGCATCGCCGCGCACGATCACCGGAAAGTCGGGCGACAGCGCCTTCTCGGTGCGCAGGCGCTCCTCGAGCTCGGGCAGCGTCACGGGGTAGGCGTCGAGAAAGACGTTGCCCGCGTTGTCGATGGTGATGGCCTTGGTCTTGGGCTTCTCCAGCGCCACCGAGGCGCTGGCCTTCGGCAGGTCGACCTTGATGCCGGGAATGCTGGCGTTGCTGGTGAGGATGAAGATCACCAGCACCACCAGCAGCACGTCGACGAAGGGCGTGATGTTGATGCCGCCCGCGCGCTTGCGGGTGCCGAACTTGGCTGCGGTGTTTGCCATGGCGTGCTGCTCTCGGCGCTCAGGCGCGCTTGGCCACGGCCTGCGGCATGGCACGGCCTTCGCCCTGCTCTTCCGCCAGGCGCGTGACGAACTCGTCGACGAACACCGCCATGTCGGCGCCGATGGCATCCGAGCGCGAGGCGAGCCAGTTGTAGCCAAAGAGCGCGGGAATCGCGACGCCCAGGCCCGCGGCGGTACACAGCAGCGCGGCTGCCATGCCGGGCGCCACCGAGTTGATGTCCACCGCGCCGGCCATGGCCGCGACGACGAACACCAGCATGATCCCGATCACCGTGCCGAAGAGGCCGACGTAAGGCGCGCCTTCGATGGTGGTCGAGAGCCAGTTCATGCGCTTGGACATGCGCTCGGTCTCGCGCACCATCACACCGTCCATGGCCGCGCGGATCGCGCCGATGGTGGCGTTGGACACGGCGCTCAGGTCGTAGCCGCGGTCATGGCGGCGGCGCATCTCGTCGATGGCCACTTCGTACAGGCGCCACAGCGAGGAATCGGCGCGCACGTCTTCGGGCACCGAATTGCTCACGGCCAGGCGGTCGAGCGGCGCGCCGGCGGCTTCGCGGAAGTGCTCGATGAAGATGCCGTTGGCGCGCGAGGTGGCGCCGTAGCTGCGGCCCTTGCCGATCATGATGGCCCACGACAGCACCATCATCAGGCCCAGCAGGCCCACGACGACCCAGGCGTCCAGCGGCATCGCGGCGAGGATGAAGCCGAAGTGGCTCTTGCCGGCCTGCTGCTCGTCGGCGCCGAAGACGGTGAGGCGCGACTCGGCGCCTTGCGACACGGCATCGGCCAGCAGCAATGCATCGGCGCGCGCGACCTTCGAGAGGCGCACTTCGTCGATGGCGCCGGTGAACGGCGCGAAGGCTGCCGCGGGCTGTGCGCCCTGCGGCGCAGGTGCGCCGGCCGGCGCGTCGGCGCCGATGGCGGCGGCCGTGTTCAGTGCCGGCAGCTTTGCCGCGAGCGACACCGCGGGGCGCCCGCCCACATACAGCGCCACGTTCTCGCCCTCGGCCTTCACGGCGATGTGCGACCACTGCCCGGCCTGCACCGGCTGGCCCGGCGTGCTGCGCTGGCCGTTGACCTGCACGAAGGGCACGCCCTGGTCGATGCCGACCACGAGTTCGCCGGCGCCGTCGCGGCGCGCATAGATCGCCTGGCGCGCGCCGAGCTGGTCGGGCTTCACCCATGCGGAGAACGTGTGCGCACCGCCGGCCTGCACCGCGAGCGATGGCGTGGCGGGCAGCATCAGCGGGCCGGTTCCGAGCTGCGCGCCCTTGCCGATGACGGTGCCTTCGACCGGCACCGCCGAGGTCTGGCCGTTGTTGCCGTAGGCGGTGGTGTCGCGCGGCGGCACCGCGCCTTCGGCGAAGTGGTAGACCAGCGTGTAGTCGGGGTCGAAGCTGCGCTGGCCGTTGCCCGAGGCGGGCGCCTTCGGGTTGCCGTAGTACATCCACAGCTTCGTCGGCGTGCCGGCCGAGACGTTGGGCACGTCGACCCAGATCAGCGCCATGCCCAGGAGCGGATCGAACTGCTCGATCTGGTGGTTGAGCACCGTCTTGTCGTCGGCCGCGACAAAGCGCAGGTCGGCGCCGGTCTCGCTCACGCCTTCGAACTTGAAGTTGCCCGTGTGCAGCCGCACCAGCACCGGCACGCGCCCGGCATCGCTGCCGATGGCGCCCGCCTGCGGACCGCCGTCGATGGTGACGGGCTTGCGGTAGGACCACTCGGCCTGCCACCAGGCATGCGCCAGGCCCGGCAGGAGCGTGCTCAGCAGCGTGAGAACGATGAGAAGAATTCGTCGCATGACAGGGGTCTCCGGAAAACTCGTGAGAAAAAAATGAAAGAACGGGGTGCCGCGCGAATCAGTAGTTCGCGGTGAGGCTGAAATTCACCCGCGGGTCGTGCTTCTTCGTGCGCGGACCGTCCGTGAGCGGGTAGCCGATGTCGACGCGGCCGGCCAGGTATTGGCCGACCTTGAAAGTGGTGCCGACGCCCACCGAGTACAGCGAGAAGCGGTCGTTCTGCTCGGCCAGCGGGCTCTTCAGGCGCAGCCGTGCCGCATCGGCGAAGGCATAGACGCGCCAGTTCTCCACCGCGCTGCCGAGGTAGGTGAGCGGCTGGCTGCGCAGCTCGACCGAGCCGACCACGCCGTAGTCGCCGGTGGCCTCGGCCGAGAGATAGCCGCGCACCGAGTTCATGCCGCCAGCGGCGATCTGCTCGCTCGACACCAGCGGCGAATCGGCCAGTTGTCCGTTGAAGCGGAAGGAAAGCTGCGAGCCGCCGTCGAAGTTGTGCGTGCCGTTGAGGTCGGTCTTCAGCACCATGAACCGGGGCGTGGACTTGTAGCGCTTGTAGTCGAACTCGACCTCGTCGCTGCCGTACTTGAACGAGCTGCTGGTGCCCACCACCAGCGAGACGCCCACGCTGTACTGGCTCTTCTCCGTCTGGCGGAAGCCCGAGTACGAGAGCGTGATCGGCGCGTACTTGAGCGGCACGGTGTCGCCGCTGCCCTTGAGCGTCAGCGCTTCCTTGTTGTTCTTGAGGTCGATGCCGAAGCTGAACGCATGCCACCAGTTGCCGGCGTTCGGCACGGTGTAGGTCGCCTTCAGCCCGAAGGAATTTCCCTTGCCCAGCACGTCGGTGCCGCCCACCGTGGCCACGTTGCTGTCGGACACGAAGGCATTGGCCTCCACGCTCCAGTTGGTGCCCGCGAACGGCGCGGTGTACGAGGCGGAGATCACCTTCGTCTGGCTCAGGTCCTGCGGCGCGCCGAAGAAGCTGATGGAGGCGCTGTGGCCCAGTTGCCAGAGGTTGTCGTGCCCGAGCGATGCGCTCGCGCGCAGCTTGCGCGTATCGGCGCTGTAGTCGTTGTTGAGGCCGACGCTCGCGCGCCACGGGCTCGAGTCCTCGACCTTGAGGTCCACGTCCATGGTGCCCGGCATGCTGCCCTGGCGCACCAGCGGCATCACCTGCCGCTTGGGGCCGCGGTTGAGCGCGGAGAGCTCGGCCTGCGCCGTGTTGAAGTTGGGCACGCCGCCCTCCTTCAGCGCGGGCACCTGGTCGCGCACGTCGAGCGGCGAGTTGTATTCGGCGCCCACCACCCGCACACGGCCCACGCGGGTCTCGTTGACCTGCAGGAACACCACGCCCTGCGTCACCTGCTGCTCGGGCAGGTCGACGTACACCGACTGGTAGCCCGCCGCCTGGTAGGCCGCGAGCAATGCATCGCGCGCGCCCTCCACGTCCTTGAGCGTGCGCTCGGGACCCAGGAAAGGCGTGACGGCTTTCTCGATGGCGCGCGCGTCGAGCACGGTGTTGCCGCGCACGATGTATTCGTTGATGTCGACCTTGCGCGCGGCCTCCGGCGTCGCGGCAGCCGCTGCCGGTGTCGGTGCAGGTTCTTCAGCGGGCGCCTGCGCGAGGGCCGCCCCCTGCGCGCCCATCGCCATCGTGGCCAGCCACACCGCTCTCCAGCGCGCCGGTGGGCCCTTCTTCTTCATGTCATGCATTTACAGCTCGGTTCTCAAGGATGAAGCTCGCGGGGCAGCGTGTTCATGATGGAGAGCCTTCATGTCGCTGCTGCGTACGGATATCTAGACGCGCAGCGCGCGCGGCGACTGTCGTTTGTCACGAAAACTTCATCAAGAAATCGCGGCAGGCGGTTTTGCGCGCTTAAGAAGAAGGGCCTCCACGCGGGAGGCCCTCTTTTCCGGGTGGCTTGCGAACTCGGCCGCCCCCCGCCTATTGCGCCTATTGCTTCAGGGCGCGCTGCTCACGGGGTGTGAGCGACTGGATCTGCGCGGTGGTGAGCGGGCCCGTGCCAAGCACCTGCACCACCCCCTTGGGATCGTAGGCCGCGCCGCTGCGCTCGCGTGCCGCGCCATCTCCACCCGCACCGCCCTCGCCGCCGCCCGCGCCTTCGCTGCCGAAGCCGAGCACGCGCACCGTGAACACCGACGGCAGCGCCTGGCGCTGCGCTGCGCGGTCGCGCTGCACCGCGTCCTGCGCGGCGGTGGCCGCCTGCGATGCCGCGGCGCTGGCGTTGGTGAGCGCGCCGACGTTCACCGCCGCGATCACCGGAATGCCCACCGACTGACCCTTCACCTGGATGTTTTCCGCATTCACCACGCGCAGCGCCGCCAGGTTCACGTTGCCCGACACGCGGATGCCGGCCTCGCCCGCGTCGATGGTGCCCAGCGGCGCGATCAGGTCGATGTCGCCTGGCGGTACTTCGGGCAGCGGGTTCAGCGTGGCGATGCCCGCGCCGGTGTTGGGCGTGGTCGGCGACAGGCTCACCAGGCCCACGTCGTCGTAGGCGCGCCGCTGCGGTGTGTACACCACGGTCGACTTGGAGCCCCGGCCCGCGTTGATGTCGCCTTGCGCCGACCACGCGAGGATGTTGCCGCCGAAGGTGGTGAAGATGCGGCTCTGTCCCAGGAGGATGCTGCCGTTCGAGAAGATCTCGATCTCGCCCGCGCCCTGCGTGAGCACGCCCGAGCCTTCGCCCGGCACGAAGCCGCCGTCCACGCCGACCAGCGTGCGCCCGCCCGGCACCATGAGGCGGATGTCGCCGCCGAAGTCGGTGTGGATGCCTGCGTCCTGCACCTCGTAGTGCGGCACGTCGTAGCCCGGGCTGCCGATGGCGATCCACTCCGCCTTGGTGAGGTACTTCACGCCGGGCTTGGGCCGCGTCGTCGGGATGCCGTTGACGACGGTCTCGTAGTACAGCGCGCTGCTGAACATGGTGAGGTCGCCCTGGCGCTCGATCGCCTTGCCTTGCGCGTCGTGCGTGGGGAACAGCGTGGCGATGGCTTCGCGCCCGCGCAGGTAGCTGCCCTCGCGCGGACCGCCCGCGGCGTTGTACTCGCGGCCCGCGGCCTTGAGCTCGGCGTAATACACCGGGCGCAGGAAGGCGCGCTGCTGCTCGGCCGACAGCGCGGCGAAGAAGGCGCGCGCATCCGTGGACGCGGCGTCGAAGCGCAGGCCCAGGCCGTTGCGCTTGCCGTCGCCGAAGCGCTCTTCCAACCAGTTGACCAGGTGCAGCTGGCTGGTCAGCCCGTACTCGCGCCGCAGGTCGCGATTCGGCGCTCCACCGCTGGCTCCGCTCCCCGACTGCTGGTAGGCACTGTCGATCTCGGCCTGCTTGCTCGCGAGGTAGGCCGGCGCGCCGGCCTCGTCGCCGCCGTAGCCGAATTGCGCCTGCAGCCAGCGCGCCAGCGTGAGCCGGTCGCTGTACACCTCCACGGCCTTGCCCGGTTGATCGGCCAGCGGCTGGCCGGCGGCGGCGAGGTTGGCCGGGTCGAGGTAGCGGGCGGCAAAGGCCGAGAAGTCGGGCCCGTTGCGCCCCACGCCCGCGGCCACCGCGATGCCCGCGCCGCTGCTGCGATCGCCGGGCTTGATGTTCGCGACCGCGCCGATGCTCTTGAGCTCGCCCTTGTCGGCCATGTACACGTCGCGCCCCGCGGTCACTTCGAGCAGGCCCGGGCCGGCCACGTAGAAGCTGCTGTAGCGCACGTCGCGCCCGGCAGACACCACGGACACGTCGTCGGGGTTGTTGTGCACGATCAGGTTGCCGCGTGCGCTGCCGGCCTCCATCGCGATGGGCTTGAGCGGCGCGCTCGCATCGGCGCGGTTGACCTGCGTGGTCCATCCGAGCGCTTCGACAGGCGCCATCTCGTACTCGCCCAGGCCGGTGCCCGAATTGACGATGTCGCGTCCCGCGCGCAGCGCCACCGGCCCACCGCCTTCGTACCAGGTGGGCAGTGCGCCGGGAATGCCGCCGCTGCTGCCCGTGCCGCGGTACACGATGGAGCCGGTGCGCACGCCGATCACGTCGCCCTCCAGCGCGTAGAAGCGCGCCGGCTGCTGGCCCGGCACGCTGTCGCCCGAAGCGCTCGGCGACTCGAGGCTGAACAGCGGATACCGCTGGTAGCCCTCGCCGGGCCTGAAGCTGTCGAGGAAGACGCTGGGTGCCAGCGCATCGGGGCTCACGTTGTTCAGCTTGCGCGGTCCGAACCAGGTGCGCTCCAGGCTGCCGCTGAAGCCCGGATTGAACGGGGTCGGCAAGCCCGTCGGGTCCGCGCCCGACTGCGTGAAGCTGTAGCCGCCGGCGTAGATCGAATCGCCCGCCATCAGCTCCAGCTGGCCCGCGCCCGCGTGGGTGAACTGCGGCCCCACGGGCGATGGTGCCAGCACGACGCCGACGGGCGACTGCACGGCCTTGTTGCTGCCGTCGACGGCGCCGGTGACCGAGTTGCCGTAGTAGAGGCTGCCGCTGGCCGCGACCGCGCGGAACATCGAAGGCACCATGTAGCGCCCGTCCGTGGCCTGGCCGTCGCCGCGCATGCGCTCGCCGACGATGGCGGTCGAAGGCGCGAGGTTGCCGCCGGCACTGAACAGGTCGATGCCGCTGGCCGGCGTCCACAGCGAGAACCAGCTGAAGCCCTCGCCCGCGCGCTGCGTGCCCTCGCCCACGAAGGGCGTGCCGTTGTTGAACTGCGCCACGCGGCCGGCATCGGCCACGCTGCCCAGCACCAGGTCGCCGCGCGAATCGATGCGCACCGCCGCATCGCCCGGCACCAGCAACGGCCCGCCGCCCGCGATGGACGATGTGGCCGTGTAGACCTGGTAGGCGCGCGACTCCTCGGGGTCTGCGCGGTCGAAGCGCAGCTCGATGCCGCCGACCGAGCCGGCCTGCACGCGCAGCGCGCCGCGCAGGTTGACGAAGGTGCTGTTGAGGTCGGGGCGAGCGCCCTGGTAAATGGTCTGCGGCGTGGGATCGTTGGTGTTCGGGAACGAGCGCAGTTCGGCCACCGGATTGAGCCCGCCGCCGATGCGCACGTCCAGGTCGCCACCGCCCGCGAGCGTGAGTTGCCGACCGTCCGCCGACACACGGCCGGTGCCGCCCACCACCAGGTTCAGGCCGGTGCTGCGCAACACGAAGCTGCCCGCCAGATCCATGCGCCGGGTCAGCATGCCGGCATCGCCGCCGGCCTCCAGCACGAGGTTGCCGCCGCCGAGCGTGCCGATGCCGGTGAAGCCCGTCATGAACGGCGCGGTGCCGAACAGGTCGTAGGCGCTGCTCGGGCCGGGCACATAGCTGCCGAAGTTGATCCACCACGCGGTGGGCACGCCCTCGCTGCCGGCCACCGCACTGCCGGTGCCCTGGCGCCACAGCCAGTTGCCCACGTCGGCACTCGCGGGCATCGGACGGGTGTTGCCGATGGCATCGGTGCGGAATTGGCTGCCTCGCTGGCCGATCAGGTCGCCGCGGATGTCGCCTTGCGCGCGCACCAGCACATTGCCGCCGTGCTCGGGGTACCACGCGCGGTACAGGCTCTGAGCCCCGCCATCGACGAAGGGCTCGTAGGCCGTACCGTCGGCGCCGAGCACGGTGCCGTCGATGCGGGAGCGCGGCATGTTGTAGGCCGCAGCAACGCCACGGGCCTGCGTGCCCGCGGTGTACACGCCGTAGGGCGAACTCATCGTGAAATCGCCGCCCGACAGCAGGTCAAGGTCGCCAGTGCCGGTGCGCAGCACGCTGAAGAGCTGCTGGGTGGCCGGCAGGGGCACGGTCTTGGGCAGCGAGCCGAGCGGTGCCCAGGTCACCAGGTTGCCCAGGCCCATGTCGTTGAGGGCCCACACCGCCTCTTCGCCGCCCCATTCGTCGAGGTTGATGAGCGTGCCGGGCGCGGCGCCGACCTGGTTCTGCGAATCGCCCATCCAGTAATACTGGCCCGCGACACCCGGTGTCGGCGCCTGCAGCGCCAGGCCGCTGCCCATGCCGTAGTGCGTGTCGGCCATCAGCAGTTGGCCCTGGAAGCCGCCTGTGCCGCGCGGGCGCAGCGCGCGGCTGTCGGCGGCCCGCGTGTCGGCGCCGGCTGCCAGGCGCATCGACCACGACTGCGAGCCTTCGGCCAGCATCGGCGCGAGCGCCAGGTTGCGGCCCTGGTTGCCATCGGCGTCGGCCGGTCGCAGGTTGACGAAGTCCACGTCGCCGGGCAGCTTGACCAGCGTTTCGGCAGGCACCACGGCGCCCTTGGCCAGCTTCAGCGAGCCGGCCAGGATCACGCCGTTGGCGGGGCTGTCGGGCAGGCCATCGCCGTTGTAGTCGGGGCTGGGCGTGTCGTTGACGGCGCCGACCGGAAACGGCAGCGGTACGCCGGCCGGCCAGGTCATGGCCGCGACGCGGGCATCGCCCGGCAGGCGGTTGCCGGCGTCCAGCTTCATGCCGCTGCGCAGCGTGACGGCCTGCGCCAGCACGGTGCCCGCCGCGTGCAGCACATTGCCGGCGGCATCGCGCACCGCGCCGCCGAGCACGGTGCCCGCGGGCAGCACGAAGTCTTCGGACAGCGTGGCGGTGGCTGCCAGCACGGTGCCGGCGCGCAGGCTCATGGCCTGCATCGGCAAGGCGTAGTTGAGCGTGCGGCCCGACTGGAAGAAGGTGCCCTCGGCCAGCTCGGCCATGTCGCCGCGCGGCACGACCACGTCGCCGCCCCACGGCACGCGGCCCTTGACCAGCACCCAGCCGCGGTCGCTCGGCGTGGGCTGCAGCGCCGAGGTGTCGAAGCCGTCGGTGATGCTGCCGTACACGTTCAGGTTGCCGCCCGCGCGCAGCACCAGCGCGCCCGCCTCCCCGGAGCCGTAGGTGCCGGTCTGCGGCGTGCGCGGGTTGACGCTGGCATAGCGGTGGCCCGACAGGTCGATGTCGCCGTCGACGTGCAGGTCGCCGTCGGGTGTGGCGCTGACCACGGCCACGCCGGGCCGCAGGTGGAAGGCATCGCCGTAGGCGCGCAGGCCCGCGAGCCGGTTGTTCATGAGGCCGCCATTCGCCAGCACGTTGCCCATGAAGGCGACGCTGTCGGCGTGCTTGGCGTCGAGGTAGGCCTGGTTCACCACCTGGTAGGGGCGGCCATCGGCCGCGGCGTCGGTGCCGTAGGCGGCGTCCTTGTAGGTCCAGAAGCCGTTGACGGTGACGGCACGCGCGCCGTCGATCTGCACCTTGCCGCTCGCGTCGATGGCGATGTCGTCGCCGCGCGCACCGCCGATGCGTTGCGCGCTCAGTTCCACCGTGCCCAGCGATTGCGCCGTGCCGTCGGTGCCTGCGCGCACATCCATGCGCGCGCCGTTCTCCAGCACCAGGCGGCCGCTGCCCACGTCGATCTCGATGACGGCGCGGTTGGGCGCCTCGATCGGCTGGCCATAGCTGTCCACGCGCAGCACGCGGCTGTGCGCGTCGAGCACGGCCGCGCCGCCGATGGTCACGCCGTCGCGCGCGGCCAGACGGATGCTGCCCGCCTGCTCGCCGCTGGCGTCGACCGTGCCGTTGACGGCCAGCCGGCCGCCGTCGACCGACACGCTGACTTCGCGCGCCTTGAGTTCGTCGCCCACCGCGAGGTCGCCCTGCTTGAGCTGGAAGCTGCGGCTGCCGAAGACGCCGCCTTCGGTGAGGCGGCGGTTCAGGCCCGCGAAGTCTTCGATGTGCTGGCCGCGGATGTCGGCACCGCCGGCCGCGAACGGCACCCGCGTACCGCCCGCGTCGTAGCCGCCGCTGCTCGCGCCCGCGATGGCACCGTTCAGCGCGACCGTGCCCGCGCCTTCGCCCAGCGCCAGCACCGTGAGCTTGCCTGCGCGGTTCTGCTCGGCCGAGATGTCGATGCGCGAGCCGGCCGACTGGCGCACGTCGCCGCCGCGGCTCTCGAGGATCACGTCGCCGCCCCAGCTGTACTTGGGCACATCGAAGAAATCGATGCGGCGTCCGGCAAGGTCCAGTTGTGCGCCGTCGTCCAGCCGCAGGTCGCGTCCGGCCGAGGCAGTGAGCTTGCCGCTGGGCAGCGCGATGCGGCTGGCCAGCGTGAGGTTGCCGCCGGCATCCAGGCCGATCTCGGCGCCGAGCGCATCGGCCAGTGCCTGGCCCGAGAGTGCGGGCGACCCGCCGCCGGCCGGCGCGGCGAGCACGATGTCGCCGCCCGACTTGATCCGGTTGACCGAGCCGGCCTGCCCGGTGAGCAGCGGCGTCTGGATGCGCAGGTTGCCGCCGGTGAAGGCGTAGCCCTTCAGCGCGTCGTCCCACGCGCCCTGCGACTGGTAGACCGAGAGCGAGCCCGTGTGGTTGGCCGTGATGCGCTCGCTGGCGTTGAGCGCCACCTCGCCGAAGCCGAGCACCAGCCGGTCGGTGCCGTGCACGGTGTCGGGACGGCTGTTGGGGCCGTAGCCGAACTCGATCTGGTTGGCGTCGATCTGCAGCCTTCCGCTGCCCGCCCCGCCCGCGGCCACCAGCCCCGGCGACGTGGCGGCGCCGTTCCACACCAGGATGCCGGTGTGGATGCGCGCGAGGGCCCCCGCACCGCCCGCGCCGTAGATGGCCGGCGTGCCGAGCACCAGCCGCTCGAGCGACGAGCGCCCGGTGGCGGGGTCGATGGTCGAGAGCTCGACCGAATCGTGAAAGTTGATGGCGTCGCGCGCGGTCAGCACCAGGTTCTCGAGCGCGGGCGCGCCGCTGGAGGTGTCGCCGCGCAACAGGCGGTTCAGGATGCCCTGGTTCAGCGTGAGTCCCGGCGCCAACGCATTGCGGGCGGCCGCGTCGGCCAGTGCGGCCTCGCTGCCGACGTTGATGCCGCCCACCGACAGCACGAGGTTGCGTGTGCCGTAGCGCGATGCGTCGCGCAGCTCGAAGCTCTGGTCGGTCGAGGCCGCGATGGTGCCTTCGGAGTAGAGCTGCGTGATGCCGTGGCACAGCGAGCCGCTCGCGCAGCCGCCGATGTCGATGCGGCCGGGGCCGGCGTCGGGCGAATTGCTGAAGCCCGGTGCCAGCAGGTCGAGCCAGCCGTTGGACACCGCCAGCACGCTGGAGATGCCCGGCGCGTAGACGAAGCCGTCGCGCGAGTCCCAGGCCGCGCGGCCGCGGCCCAGCGTGTTGATGCCCGCGCCCTGCTCGATCACGATGCCGCCGGCCTTGGTGTTGGTGACCAGAAAGACCTCGCCGGCACGCAGCACCGCGCCTTCGCGCAGCACGATGTCGGCGGCGCCGGTCAGGAAGTTCGCGATGTTGGCGCGCTGGGAGGTACCCGTGTAGTCCACGTAGCTCACGGTCGGCAGCCCGCCGATGCCCAGGCGCGGCGCGCCGATCGCGTTGAGCGCGCTGGCGTGGACCGAGACGCCCTTGAAATCCGGCGTAGGCAAGGCGCCGTCGGCCAGCACTTCGTAGCGATTGGCGTAGCCGCCGACCAGCAGCGCGCTGCCGCCGAAGCCGCCCTCGCCCGGGGCGTAGTCGACCCGGCCGGCAAAGCGCAGCGCGGGGGCGTCGCTGATCGCACCGAGCCTCTCGGGCAAGGCGAGATCGAAGCGCAGCGACTTGGCATCGCGCTCCAGCAGCGCGCGCGGCACGCCGGTGCGCTGGGCCTGCGCGATCGCGAAGTCGGCGTAGGCGGTCTCGTTGTACTGGGAGTAGCTGCGCAGCGTGTCGGCCGGCGTCACGAACACCTGCGTGGGCAGCGCGTCGCGGATGGCGGTGTTGGCGGTGCCCAGTTGCGCCGCCGCGGCGTAGGAGCCGTTGCGCATGGGCACGGTCACGCCCGAAGGTGGCAGGTTCGGCGCCAGGCCGTTGAGCTCGACGCGGAATGCACCGGGCATCAGCGCGAAGGTCGAAGGCAGCAGCGTGTAGGTGCCGGCGGGCAGCCCGGGCACGCCCGCGGCGATGGTGATCTGGCGGCCCAGCGCGGGGTCGCCCGCGCCGTGTTCGTTGACCAGCGGCGCATAGCCGGGCTGTGCGCCGGGCACGATGGCATACACCGGGTTGGTGGCCAACCCAGGCAGCGTGAAGGTGCCGCGCGCGGTGGTCTGCACCAGCGGATTCATGCGCGCGTCGGTCGAGCCGCCGCGCCCGCCGAGGAAAGCAGCGCCCGTGAGTTCGCCGCCGCCGCTGAGGTCGATCACGGCGCCTTCGCGCACGTTCACCGCGTGCGCGGCCAGCGTGACCGAGGGGTCGTTGCCCACGCCCTTCCACGCCACGTCCTTGCCGTCGTGCATGTAGCTCAGGCCGTCGAGGGTGCCGCCGTAGGGCATCGCGAGGCCGTTGGCGCTGACCGAGGTGACGCTGCCGGGCAGCAGGTTGACCTCGCCGGTGAGCGAAGCCGCCGCGGTCGCCCCCAGCGTGATGTCGCCCAGCGGCGCACGCACCACACCCCCCTGGTTCACGGTGGCCGCGGCGAACCTCAGGCTGCCGAACACCGAGTAGGGCTGCGCGGGCAGCGGGGCCGAGGGATCGATCCGCTCGATGGTCAGGCTGCGCGCCGGGTCGAACTCGCGTTGCAGCGTGCCGTACTGATCGACCCCACCGCGCTCGCCCACGAAGAAGCTGCCGCTGTCGTTCATGGCGGGGTAGATCTGCGAAGCCGCCA
The DNA here is from genome assembly GCF_017161115.1 of Variovorax sp. RKNM96. Taxonomy (GTDB): domain Bacteria; phylum Pseudomonadota; class Gammaproteobacteria; order Burkholderiales; family Burkholderiaceae_C; genus Variovorax. Next base: position 4,101,138 of record NZ_CP046508.1, read on the forward strand.
GCGTGAGGCTGCCGGGCGTGTAGAAGGTGGCCGCCTGCGACAGGCGAACGTCGCCGCCGCTTCGCATCACGATCTGGTCGAAGGCCTTGCGTTCGACCGCCAGCGGCGCGCTCGCGTTCTGGATGATGGTGCCGCGCGCGCCGGTGTTGAGCACCCCGACGATGTCGATCAGCTGCGCATCGAGCGACAGGCGCGAACCCTCGGCCACCAGCGGTATGCCGAGCGCGCCGCCGCCGGTGCCGCCGTTCTTCGAGCCGCGTACCGGGTTCGGCATGATGTAGTTGTCGGCCTGCGTGCGTGTGCTGCCGGCCAGGCGGATGTAGGGCGCCGCCAGGTTGACCTGCGAGCCGGGCGCGGCGTTCGCCGCCAGGTCGATGGCGCTGGCCGTCAGGCGCAGGCTCTGGCCCAGGCGCAGGTCGATGCTGCCGTCGAAGCTCACCAGGCCGTTGGCCATCAGCGAGAGATTGTCGAAGCCGCCGCCGGCGATGCGGTCCACGCCGATGCGCGCATGACCGTAGGCCAGCGCGGCCTCGCGCTCGCCGGCCTTCAGCCCGGCCGAAAGACCGCTGTCGCCTTGCGACTGCGCCAGCACCAGTTCACGCGGCACACGCACCGCATCGTCGACGTTGATGCCCTTCAGGTCCTGGCTGCCGACCACGCCGTAGTTGGGCGTCTCCAGGCTCAGCGCCAGCGTGCCGCCGGCCGCACCCGCGCCGCCAGCGGCTGCGCGCAGGCCGCCGTCGAGGAACATGCCGCGGTAGGAAGCCAGCGCGATCAGGCCACCGTCGCCGGCCACCTCCATCGTGCCGCGGCCCGGCAGGTCCAGGTTCGCCGAAGCGCCCGAGGCGTCGAGCCGCGCGCCGGGGCGCAGCACCACGAAGGCATCCGCCGCGTCGACCTGGCGTGCATCGGCGCTGTAGGCCGCGCCGATCTCGATACGACCGCCCTTGCCCACCCGGCCGTAAACGTGGCCCTTCGAATCGACCGCGGTGTCGGCACGGCCGGCGGCGTCGAGCACCGCGCCGTCACCGATCCAGATGGAGGTGGCGTTGGCCGCGCCGGACGGCCGGTTCACGTCGTTGCCGGTGCCGAAGGCGCCCGGCAGCACGCCGATGCGCCCACCCCACGCATTGAGCGTGCCGTCGATGGTGATCTGGCCGTTGCCGGTGAGCGTGAGCGTGCGGCCCGGATCGACCGAGATCGCGGCGCCCTGCCCCACCACCAGTGGCGCCTGGCTGTAGATCGAGCCCGCGTTCAGCGCCAGGTCGGCGCCGGCGCGCTGCGTGAGCACGCCCTTCAGCGGGTCCTCCTGCCACAGCGGCGGCAGCCAGCGCTGCAGCACCGCCGAAGGATCGGCGCCGGTGGCCGTGGCGCGGGCCGCAGCCATGTCGGCGCGCAGCACGGGCATGGCCACGTCGATCCGTGCGCCGCCGGCCACCTGCACGCCCTGCTGGGCGCTCACGCTGTAGCGCGAGAAGCCGCTGCGGAACAGGCTGTCGTCGAGCACCAGCAGCGGCTTGACGGCCACGTCGGCCGGCAGCCGGTTGCCGGCCATCAGCAGCGCGCCTTCGGCCAGCGCCACGTCGCGCGCGAACGGCGTGCCCGCGGCCACCGTGGCGGTGTAGTCGGGCACGGGAATGCCGTTGGGGAACGCGGCCGCGGGGACGACGTAGCCCGGCGCCATCTTGCCGCTGATGTTGACCAGCTCGGTGCCCGCCGGCACCACGGTGCCGCTGCCGTAGATGCTGCCGGTCTTGCTGTGGACGTACACGTACTCCCAGGCCACGGTCGCGGCCGGCACCACCCAGTCGGCGGGCAGCGTGTAGGTTCGCGTGGGCGTGAAGACCGGCATGATCTTCATCGCCTCGCCCGGCGCGACGGTGTTCGCGACGTAGCTGAAGTCCTGCGGCAGCACGGTGCCTGCGGGAATGGTGAAGGCTTCGGCCAGCGTCAGATGCACCGGCACCGCTTCGCCCGCCGACAGCCGGCCCGGGTTCAGGAGCACGCCGCCGCCGATGGCCACGCCGATGCCTGTGTCGATGGTCAGCGTGCCGCCGCCCTTGACGCCGTGGCCACGCAACTCGCCCTCGAGCAGCAGCGCGCCGGCGCCACGGCCGGTGGCGTCGTACTGGTTCGACTTGAGCGTGATGTTTCCGCCGCGCCCGCCCTGCAGCGAAGCGTCGGCCATCATGGCCGCGCCCGACGAGGTGTCGATCGCCGAGCCGGCGTGCAGCCGCACATCGCCGGTGCTGCCGATGTAGACATTGCCGCCGTTGACGTACGGCAAGCCGCCGATGTCGGAGGCGTTGCTGCGCAGGTTGGTCCAGAGGCCGCGCGTGTCGAGCGTGACGCCTGCGGCCACGTCCACGCCCGGCGTGTAGCCCTCGGGCGGCGCGACGACGACCGGTTCTTCGATGAAATCCGTATTGCTGCCGGACTTCAGCCGGCTCACCATGTTGCCCAGCGCGATGCTGCCGCCGCGTGCACGGAGGTCGGCCTTGACCTCGACCTGCGTCGCATGCAGCGCGATGCTGCCGCCGTTGCCCACCGCCATGTCGGCATCGACCGAGATGCCGCCCGTTGCATAGGCCTTGAAGCCGCCCAGGTGCAGGTTGTTGAGCCAGCCGGCATCGATTTTCATCTTGCCGCTCAGTTCCTCCGGCAACGCATCTTCCAGCCGCAGGCCGTCGGCGATGCGCTGTGCCGTGCCGATGTCGATGCGCTCGGCCGCGGCCTGTACGCTGTCGCGCAGCATGCCGGTGGCGGTGTCGAACACCGGGCGCAGCTGGCCGACGACGAGTTGCCCGGCGCGCGGCGCCGCCGCTTGCGATTGACGGTAGCCGTCGAGCGCGGCGTCGGGCGCATTGCGTTGGCGGTCGCCCTGAAACACGGTGGCTTCCACGCCGCCTTCGAGCACTGCCGACGTCGTGCCCACGATCACGCGGCCCGCGTCGCGGCCCACGGTGTACCCGTTCTCCAGCCGCTCGCGCGCACCGATCAACGCGTTGTAGAAGAACTCGGTGGTGCCCTGGCCCCAGCGCTCGTGCGGGTTCTGGAAGCCGCGATAGACGCCGCTGTAGAGCATGTCGCCGGGCGCACTCGACAGGTTGTAGAGCCGGCCGTCCTTGCCGGTGAGCCAGCTCTGCTTGATCATGCCGGTCTGCACATCGAGCGAGCCGCCCGACACGTTGATGGTCGAGCCGGCGCGTGTCACCAGTTCGCCGCCGCCGAAGGCGACGGTGCCCCCCGAGGCAGCCCATTCGCCGATGCCGTGGCCGCCGGTGTTCAGGTAGCCGCTCACCTCGAGCAGGCCGCCGCCGGTGTACCAGCGCTCGGTGGCATAGCCGTTGGTGCCCGCGGGCACGCGCACCAGGTAGCGGCGGTCGATCCAGAGGTTGGCGTTGTTCAGGTTCTTGCTGTCGCGATTGCCCGGTGCGTCGCGTTGCTCGTTGCCCTGGACGTTCACTTCGATGTTGTTCGACGCCATGGCCACGCGCACGCCCACCGCACCCGCGACGTCGATGGCCGCGTGCTCGGCCAGATGGACGCGCCGCGTTGCATTCACGTTGACCTGGCCGCCGGTGGCCAGCGTCATCGAGTCGGACTGGAACTCCACGTTGCCGCTGGACGCGATCTGCACCAGCGACAGGTCGCGCCGGTTGTACGCGCCGTCCGAGAGGTTGGCCGATTCCTTGATGAGCGCATCGCGCTGCACGTCGAGCGCGGTGGCTTTGCTGTCGTCCAGCAGCACGGCGCTGACGCTGCCGGGTGCGAGCGTGACACGCGCATCGGTTTCACCCGCATTGCCCGTGGCGTTCAGGTGCAGTGTGCCCCGCGTGGTGACGCTGGTGCTGGACAGCAGCACGCCCGACTGCTCGACCGTGTGGCCGGTCAGCGTGATGTCGCCGGTCAGCGCCTGGATCAGGCCCGCGTTGGAGACGCTGCCGGCGGTGCTGTCCTTGTTGCGCGCGGGGGTGACCTCGTTGCCGCGCGTGCTCGACTGCTGGTTGCTGTCGGTGCCCAGGCCCCTGCGGATCACGAAGCTGTCGCCTGCGGCGAGCGTGGCCTGCCCGCCCGGCGTGACGATGGTGCCGCGGTTGTGCACCTCGCGCCCGGCCAGCAGCACGTAGCCGCCGCCCTCGGTCACGGTCTGCGGCTGGCGCGTGGAAATGCGCGCGCCGCGCTCCACGATCACGTCGCCCGTGGCGTTGCCGCTGGCCACGGCGGTGGCGCTCGCGGTCAGGTCGTTGGCCAGCGTCGGCACGAAGCCGGTGCCGAGTGCCTCGCTGTAGATGCCGCGCTTGAACTGCGCATCGGTCATGCCCACGGCGGAGGCCAACAGGTTGCGCGTGTCGACCTGGCTGCTGCCGCTGAACACGATGCCGTTGCGGTTGACCACCATCACCGTGCCGTCGGCCTGGATGCGGCCCTGGATCTGCGAGGGGCGCGCGAGCGGATCGTTCACGCGGTTGAGCACCGCCCAACCGGGCTGCTGCTCGAACTTCAGCGTGGTGTTGCGCCCGATGTTGAAGGTCTCCCAGTTCAGGATCGCGCGCTCGCCGGTCTGCGCGACGCTCACCTGCGTGCGGCCGCCTTCTTGCGTCTGCACCGGCGCATTGGCATTGGCCCAGCCGGCCGAAAGGCTGGCGGTGTCCACGCGGAGGCCCCCCTCGGCGAGGCCGTCGGGCACGCCCGCACCGCTCTCGAGCGCCGCGCGCCGTGCGGCTTCCTGCGCGGCCTGCTGCGCCGCGATGCCGCGCGCGGCGAGGTTCAGGTTGCCGATGGAGCGCTGCAACTGCTCGTTCGCGCGCTGCTGCTGCGCCTGCGGGCTGGTGAGCGCCGAGGCCGGCATGCCGTTGGGCAGCCGGCCGGTGGCGACGGCGGTGTTCTGCGCCATGTTCTTCTGCGCCATCCATGCGCTGCTGAACGCTCTTTGTGCGTGCGCGCCCTGCGCCGTTGCGGCGGCGGCCAGCATCGCCACGATGGCATGCACCAGCGGCGTGAGCCGGGCCTTCGGGAAGAAGGAAGAAGAGTTCGTGTTGCGCCGGGCCACCGTGCTGCTGCTGCGTTGCATGCGGACTTCCATGGGTTCGTGTTTCATTGCTCGAGTCGATGCCGCGGAGCGCGCCCGGAAGGCGGGCGGCCCGTGGCTACCGAGCTATGACAGCCAGGGTGCGGGGCGACTGCACCATGTCACGAAATCTTCACGAAGCCCGGAGGTTCACGCCTTCGCCTGCCCGAGCAGCACGATGCCGCCGGGCAACTGCGTGACCTCGGCGCCGTAGGCCTCGCGCACGAGCGAGGCCACGTCGTCGAGCCGGTCGATGGAAAAGCTCGCCTGCACCAGGCTGCGGCCGAGCGCCTCGCTGGTGAGGATGAGCCGGCCGTGCCGGTAGCGGTTGACCTCGGCCACCACCTGCGCGAGCGGCACCTGCTCGAACACCAGCAGCCGCCGGCGCCAGGCCGTGACCGCGCCGGTGTCGACCGGCACGGCGGCGCCCATGCCCGCGGCGCCATAGCTCAGTTGCCGGCCCTCGTCGAGCGCCACGCGCTGCGCGCCGCGGGCCACCTCGACCTCGCCGGCCAGGCAGGTGACGCAGACCTCTCCGTCGGTGTGTCGGATGTTGAAGCGCGCGCGCACCGCCGACACCACGCCATCGGCGGCCGAGACGGTGACGCGCGCGGATGCCGAGGCCTGCGTGGCGATCTCGGCCTCGCCGGCCAGGAGCTCGATGCCCTCGCCGCTCTCGGCAGTGCGCAGCACATTGACCCGGGTCTGCGTGTTCATCTGCAGCACCACCCCATCGGCCATTGCCACTTCACGCTGCTCGCCGGTGGCGGTACGGTAGTCCGCGCCCCACTCCGTGACGGAAGGCCACAGCTGCAGCGGCGGGCGCACCGCAAGGTAGGCGACCGACGCGGCCACCGCGCCGCCGATGAAGGCGCGGCGGCCCGCGACGGGCTGGCGCGCATGCATCGTCCGCTCGCCCTGCCGGCGATCTTCCTGCTGCACGCGCAGCGCGGCGGGCGCCATCGCCTGCCACACCTCGCGCGCCCGCACGAACGCGTCCGCGTGGGCGCGGCTTTGCGCGCACCAGCGCCTGAAGGCCTGCGCGTCTTCTTCCGTCGCCTGCTGCGAGCCGAGCCGCACGACCCAGGCCCCGGCCTCGCGTTGCAGGGTCTTCATGGCTTCGCCGTCCGCGGGTCGACCGGATTTTTCAGCTGTCATCACGCTCAGACTGTTTTCCGGCGCCGGGACCGAAGCGCTGGATGAAATCTCTCCCCAATCTCTCGCAGCAATGCTCCAGGCCCGCGCGCAGTTCCTTCTCGACCGTGCGCGCCGAAACGCCGTAGCGCGCGGCAATTTCCTTGTGGGGCATCTCGTCCACGCGCGCGGCCAGCACGATGGCGCGGCGGCGGCGCGGCAGCTCGGCCAGCGCGCGCTCCAATGCCTCCAGCTCGCTGCGGGCCTCGGCGCCGCGCGCCGGGTCGGCCATCTCGTCGGCCATGTCGTAGAGCGCCTCGACCTCGCCCACGCTCAACAGCCGCGAATTGCTCTTGCGCTGGTCTTCCGCCACGTTGAGCGCGATGCGAAACAGGTACGCCGAGGGAAATCGCACCGCGCTGCGCACGTTGGCGCTCTCCACGCGCAGGTAGGCCTCCTGCAGCGCGTCGTTGGCCAGGTCCTCCGAGCCCAGGCGGATCTGCAGGTGCTTCCTGAACTGGGCGTAGCGCGCGAGGAACAGCGCGCGCAGCGAGGCCTTGATCGAATCGGGCATGCCTGTCGTTCCCTGCTCAGCCGGCCTGCGCGCCACGCCAGGGCCGGCAGTCTCGCGCGGGGTCGGCACGCGGTGTCAGGAGAATGGTCACGGGCTGCGCCATGCCTGGCGGGGGCGGCGCGTCCATCTGCAGCGAACCCAGGGTGGCGAGCACGAGCGCATCGCGCTGGGCGAGGCCGCTGCCTTCGATCAGGCGCGCCTCGTTCACGAGCCCGGCGGCATCGATCCAGATCTGCAGGGCGAGGCGGTAGCGGCCGAAGGCATCGGGCTGCGCGATGCAGAGCACGCGCGTGATCGATGCCTGCAACACGGCGGCATATCCAACCTGGGCAGCGGCGGCACCCGCCTTTGGCACGCGCTCGTCGGCCCTCTCGCGCGCGGACGGCACTGAAGGAACGGGCACGAGCGTGAAGGCATCGGCGCCGATGTAGCGGGCCGCGAGGCCGCTGCCCGCGAGCATGCGCTGCAGCGCTTCGCGCGGCACGAAGTCGCCCTGGACGGCGGCCGCTTCGCGTCCGGCCGTGAGGCTGCTGACCACCAGCACCGAGTGCCCGGTGATGCGGCCGAAGACGGAGAGCGAAATCTCCAGCGGCTGGGCCGGCAGGTCGAATCGAACGGGTTCGCCATCGGCAACGGCCTGTGCAGCGGCCATGCGCGCGGCCATCATCAACGCCACGACGAGACACCAGGACAGTGTCAAGGCACCGCCCGATGCGGAAGTACGTGTCATGTGGCGGAGATCAACAACGAGAGAGAGAAAAAGTCCTGGGGAATGCGGCCATCCGCCATGCGGGCCGGACGCGTGCAGCGGCGAGACTATCCGGCGCCGATGACCGACATGTGACGTTTGGTTTGCACGCCACGCGGCCGTCTTCTCCTTGACTTGCATGCGTCATAGACTGCCGCCTTCCGAGCGATGGAGATGGGCGTACCCGCATGAACTTCCTGTACGGCATTGCGACTGCGTTGGTGTGCGTCCTCTGCGGCGAAGCCGCGGCGCAGACAGCGCAGGTGGCAGATGTGGCCAGCGTGAAAGACACCGGCGCGGACAGCTGCGTGGAAGTCACCGTCAACGGCGAGCGCGCGCCATCCTATGACTGCCTCACGCAGAAGCTGCAACCGAAGGTCCCGGCGCGAGGAGCCGACGATGCGCAACCGGGCATGGCCTCGGAAGCCATCGCACAGCGGCCTTCCAACCAGCTCGGCCTCTTCAACCGCGCGGCCACCGGGCATCGCATGGGCAACACCTTCGGCACCTCGGTCTATCCGCAGCGGCCGCCGCCGGTGCAGCCGGCTTCGCCACTGATCAACCGGCGCTGAGCGCCCGGCGGTTCTTCAGAGGTAGCGCACCTCGGCCGGCACCTCGAACCAGTTGTTGTTGCGCCCGTCCATGTAGCGCACCGGTGCGGTCGAAAGCTCTTCCAGCGTCGCGTCGTCCAGGCAGCTCACGTTCACGCTGACATACGCGCCGCCGATCTCGGGCACGTTGCCGCGCCCGAACGACTTGATGCCGCAGGTCTTGCAGAACAGGTGCTCGGCGCTGCGCGAGGCGAATTGGTAGCTCGAGAGGTCTTCTTCGCCCGAGAGGAGCGTGAAGTCTTCCGGCTTGACGATCGCGCCCCAGCCGCGGGACTTCATGCAGATCGAGCAATTGCATTTGCCGGTGCCCGCGGCGAGGTCGATCAGGGCCTGGAAGCGAACCTTGCCGCAGTGGCAGCTGCCGTTGTATGTCTTCTTCATGGTGGACGTCCTTGGATGGGTTGGAAAGAAACCAAGGCTACGACCCATTGCGGACAGATTCTGTCCTCGATCCGAGGCATCATGCGGTCCATGCTGTCTGCCTCCGCACGCCTGATCCGGCTTCTTTCCCTGTTCCAGGCCCAACGTTCCTGGACGGGCGCCGGGCTGGCCGAACGGCTCGAGATCACCGAGCGCACGCTGCGCCGCGATGTCGACCGGCTGCGCACCCTGGGCTACACCGTCGACTCGACCTCGGGCGTGGCCGGTGGCTACCGGCTGGGCGCGGGCGCCGCCCTGCCCCCGCTGCTGCTCGAAGACGAGGAGGCCATCGCGGTGGCGCTGGGCCTCGGCAATCCGAGCGACGGCAAGGGCGACATCGAGAACGCCTCGATGCGCGCCCTCGCCAAGCTCGAGCAGCTGATGCCGCCGCGATTGCGCAAGCGGCTCGACAGCGTGCGCGCGTCAGTGGTGCCGCTCGCGCGCGGCAAATCGGAAGTGCGGTTGAAGGCGGTCACGCTGTTCGCCGAAGCCTGCACCGACCGGGCCGAGCTGCGCTTCGACTACCGCGACCACCACGCGAAGGCGACCGCGCGCACAGTGGAGCCCCATCGGGTGGTGCAGTCGGGCCAGCGCTGGTATCTGCTGGCGTGGGACACGGCGCGCGACGACTGGCGCACCTTTCGCCTCGACCGAATCGTGGCGCCCGCGCCGACCGGCGCGCGCTTCACGCCGCGCAGGCTGCCGCACGGCGATGTCGCGGCCTACATGGAACAGGCGCTGCGGATCTCGCCCTACCTGCACCACGCGCGCATCGTGGTGCATGCGCCCGTCAAGGCGCTCGAGGCGCACCTGGGATGGGTGGGCGGCGTGCCGGAGGCGATCGACGACGAGACGACACGGATCGCGACCGCGGCCAACTCGCTCGACGCGCTGGCCGTGTGGCTGGGTTGCCTCGGGCACGACTTCGAGGTCGAGTCGCCGAAGGAGCTGGTCGAACACATTGCGCGCGTTGCCGTGCGCCTGGGCAAGGCGGCAGGCAAGCCGCGTGGGACGGGCACTAGCGCAGCGCGAACGCCAGCGTGACCGCCCCGAGCGCCAGCAGCCCGAGGCCGGCGATGAACACCATCTCGCCCCAGGCTTCCAGCCGCACGCCCGAGCGGCGCGAGCGCATCGAGATGAACGACAGCAACGCGCTGGCCAGGAAGACCAGCGCGTCGACGGCGAGGAGCCGGTCGATCAGGAGCCGCATGTCGTCGCGCGGCCCGAGGTGGCCGATCGACATCACGGTCATGCACACGCCGATCATCGTGGCCGACGTGGGCAGGATGTGCGCGGAGAGGCCGTTGGCCGCCGCGCGCTCCTGAACCACGACCAGGGGCAGGTTGCCCGGCGGCTTCATCCGGCTCGCGTCCGTCGATCAGCCGATTCGCACCGGCACGAAGATCTTGTCTTCGCCGCGCTGGATCAACAGAGCCACCGACTTGTTGGTCGCCTTCGCCACCACCTCGCGCACCTGCTCCAGGCTCTGGGCCGGGGTGCCGTTGATGGCCAGCAGCACATCGCCCGCCTGCACGCCGGCCTGCGCCGAAGGGCCGGCCGCGTCTTCGATCAAGAGGCCGGTGTCGACGCCCGCCTCGCGCTTCTCCTGCGGCTGCAGGGGACGCAACGCCAGGCCCAGCTTGCCCTGACCTGCGCCGGTGTCGGCCTTCGCGACCTGGGCCGGCTTGTCGCTGGCATCGCCGAGCTTGGCCTGCAGCTCCTGCCGCTCGCCCTGGCGCCACACTTCGAGCGTGACCTTCTTGCCCGGCGCCTGCTGGCCGATCACCGCGGGCAGGTCGCCCGAAGAGACGATGGCCTGGCCGTCGACCTTGCGGATCACGTCGCCCGCCTTGAGGCCCGCCTTGTCGCCGGGGCCGCCCTTCTCGATGTTCGAGACCAGCGCGCCTTCGGGCTTGTCGAGCTTGAAGGAATCGGCGAAGGCCTGGTTCACTTCCTGCACCGCGACGCCCAGGCGCGCATGCGAAGCCTTGCCGGTCGCGACGATCTGGTCCTTCACCTGCACGGCGACATCGATCGGGATCGCGAACGACACGCCCTGGTAGCCGCCGCTGCGGCTGTAGATCTGCGAATTGATGCCGACCACCTCGCCACGCGTGTTGAGCAGCGGGCCGCCGGAGTTGCCGGGGTTCACCGCCACGTCGGTCTGGATGAAGGGCACGTAGCTGTCGTCGGGCAGCGAACGGCCCTTGGCGCTCACGACGCCGGCCGTCACCGTGTTCTCGAAGCCGAACGGCGAGCCGATGGCCAGCACCCATTCGCCGACCTTCAGGTCCTTGGTGTTGCCCAGCGCAAGCACGGGCAGGTTCTTCGCATCGATCTTGAGCACGGCGATGTCGGTCTTGGCATCGGCGCCGAGCACCTTGGCGCGGTATTCGCGGCGGTCGGTCAGCTTGACGGTGACTTCCTTCGCGTCCTTCACGACGTGGGCGTTGGTGATGATGATGCCGCTCGGGTCGACGATGAAGCCCGAGCCCTGCGCGCGCACCGGCACGTCGCGTTGTTGTTGCTGCTGGCCGCGCGGGCCCATCTGGCCCTGGAACCGGCGGAAGAACTGGAACATCGGATCGTCGGGATCGATGCCCTGGATCTCGGCCGCGGCTTCGTCGTCCGAGGCCTTCATGGTGCCGGTCACGCTGATGTTGACCACGGCGGGGCCGTCGCGCGAGGTGATGGTCGAGAAGTCGGGCAGCGTCACCATCGCGGGGGCCGCGGCGATGGGGGTGGCATTGGTCGGGGCGCTCACGGCGCTGGTGTAGGCGCCGGCACCGACGGCGCCGATCACGCCGGCGCTTGCCAGGGCGATCACCAGGGCGCGAGGGGAAGTCAGGCGGGTGTTCATCTGTCGGTTCCTTTCATTGCGTGGGACGCAAAACACGATGAAAGGAATGTCGTTGCGCTGACTTAAGCGCCGCTTAAACGGGAGTTACGCCCTCTCCCTCTGGGAGAGGGTTGGGGTGAGGGCATCGGCCTTGACCCAACCGCCGCACCTCATCGGCGGCAGGGCACCCTCACCCCAGCCCTCTCCCGGAGGGAGAGGGAGCGAATACGACTCGCACGCGCAGCCCGCCGAGGCTGGGGGACTTTTCCAGCGTCACCGTGGCGCCGTGCAGGTCGGCAATCGACTTGACGATGGCCAGCCCCAGCCCGCTGCCCGGCGCCTGCGGTTCGCCCGAACGGTAGAAGCGGTCGAGCACGCGTTCGCGCTCCGCCTCGGGCAGCCCGGGGCCGCTGTCGTCCACGCTGAGTTCGATCGCGTCGCCGAGCTTCACGATGCCGATGTCGACGCGGCCCTCTTCAGGCGTGTACTTGACCGCGTTGTCGAGCAGGTTGCGCAGCAGCATGCGCAGCGCCTCGGGCTGGCCCTCGACCACCGCGGCATCGGCATGCGCCACGCCGATGTCGATGCGCCGTGCCTGCGCGCCCGCCACAGCATCCGAGATCGCGAGGCGCGCGACCTCGGCGAGATCGACCGGCTCCGGCTTCGCGCCGGCCGCCATGCTGGCCTCGTGCCGGGCCAGCGCGAGCATCTGCTCGACCAGCCGCGTCGAGCGGTCGATGCCCGCGACAAGGCGGCTCACCGCGAGGTCGCGCGCCGCATCGTCCGGCGCGCGCTGCAGGCCCTGCACCTGCAGCTTCAATGCCGCGAGCGGTGAACGCAATTCGTGCGCGGCATCGGCGACGAAGTGCTTCTGCGCATCGAAGGCATGGCGCACACGGCCGAACAGCAGGTTAAGCTCCTGCACCAGCGGGCGCACCTCCTCGGGCAGGCCTTCCTCGCTCACCGGCGAGAGATCGTCGGCCTGTCGCGACGCCACCTGTTTCCTCACGCGGGCCACCGGCGCGAGCGACCGGCTCACGACCCACCATACGACCAGCATCAGGAGCGGCGCCATCAGCGCCACCGGCGCGATGGTGCGCAGCGCCAGCGTGCCGGCCATGCTGCGCCGCGCCGCCATGTCCTGCGCCACCTGGATCACGAGGCCGCGCGTCTGCATCGAGAACACGCGGTACGTGGTGCCGCGCGCACGCACGTCGGCAAAGCCCAGCACCGCGAGCTGCGGCAGCGCGGCCTGGTCGGCGGATTCGAAGACGCGCACGCCGTCGGCGGTCCACACCTGCACCACGAAGTCGAAGTTCTGCTCGCCGCCGCCGATGCCACCGACCGCCGCGCTGGGCGGCAGGCCCGAGCGCAGCGACATCGCCATCTGCTGCATGTGGTAATCGAAGATGTCGTCGGCCTCGTGCAGCACCGTGCGGTAGGCGACGAGGGCCTGCGCGCCCGCGGCCAGCACGATGGCTGCGAGCAGGAACCACAGGAGGCGCGCGCGCAGCGATCCGGTCAGGCTCCGCGTCATACCTTCGGCACCATGTAGCCGACGCCGCGGACGTTGCGGATGAATTCGGCGCCGAGCTTCTTGCGCAGGCCGTGCACGTAGACCTCGACCGCGTTGCTGCTGATCTCGTCCTTCCAGCTGTAGAGCTTTTCCTCGAGCTGGGCGCGCGAGAGCACCATGCCCGGACGCGCCAGCAGCGGCTCCAGCACCGCCCATTCGCGCGCCGACAGCACCACCGGCTGCCCGGCCACCGTGACCTCGCGCGTGGCGGGATTGATGCTCACGCCCATGTGCTCGTACACCGGCTCGGCGCGCCCGGCCGCCCGGCGCAGCAAGGCGCGGATGCGGGCCAGCAGCTCATCGAGGTCGTAGGGCTTGAGCACGTAGTCGTCGGCGCCGGCATCGAGCCCTTCGATGCGCTGCTGCACCGAGTCGCGCGCGGTGGCGATCAGCACCGGCATGCGCTGCTTGCGGGCGCGCAGGCTGCGCAACACCTCCAGGCCATCGCGGCGCGGCACGCCCAGGTCGAGCAGCACCAGGTCGTACTGCTGGGTGCGCAGGGCCGACTCGGCGGCCTCGCCGTCCTTCACCCAGTCCACCGCGTATTGCTCGGCGCGCAGCAGGTCGAGCACGGCCTCGCCGATCATCACGTCGTCTTCGAGAAGCAGGAGTCGCATGGTTGTGTTCCGTTGTCCGGTCTGCAGGATTCGAGGCAGTGGCCGTGGCGAAGTTCAGTTCAGAGGCTGAGAGGCAATTCGGCGTGACCGAGCAGCCCCCGCAAATGCCTCCAATCAAGGCGCAAAGCACAGCCATAGCTCGGGCTATGGCGAGCATTTGCAACGCAGAGTGGGGGCATTTGCGGGGGATGAGCGGTCATGTCGGATTGCCTCTCAGCCTCTCAGAGCAGCGAGCGGACCTCGCGCGCGGCCTCGAACAGCAGCGGCAGCATCTCGCGCTGCAGCGCTTCTTCCTGGTAGCGCGTGCCCGACAGCACCACGTTGAGCGCGGCCACCGTGTGGCCCTGCATGTCGCGCAGCGGCACCGCGAGCGCCTGCACGCCGAGCTCGTGCTCCTCGCTGGCAAAACAATAGTCGTCCTTGCGCGTGCGGGCAATCAGCTGGCGCAGGCCCCGTGCCTGCGTGATGGTCTGTGGTGTCAGTCGCGCGAGGTGCCGGCCCTTGAGCCATTGCGTGAGCTGGGTAGAGGCCATGGCCGCGAGCAGCACGCGGCCGGTGGACGTCGCATGCGCCGGCAGCCGCGCGCCCAGGTGAAGGCCGTAGGCCAGCACGCGCGTCGGGGTGCCGTAGCTGCCACTGCGCGCGACGATGACCACCTCTTCGCCGTCGAGCACCACGGCGGAGAACGATTCGCCGGTCTGCGCCGCGAGGCGGTTGAGCGTGGGCTGCAGCGCGCGCGGCAGGCGCGACGAGGCAAGGTAGCTCCCCGAGAAGCGCAGCACCTTGGGCGCCATCCAGAAATAGCTGCCGTCGGTCTCCAGGTAGCCCAGGTGGGCGAGCGTGAGCAGATGGCGACGGGCGGCGGCGCGCGTGAGGCCGGCGCGTTCGGCGGCCAGCGTGGCATTGAGGCGCTGGCGCTCGGTGTCGAAGCTTTCGAGCACCGCCATCCCCTTGGCAATGCCCTCGATGAAATCGGCCTTGGCGATGGTCATTCGGGTCTCAATTGGAAGTGTTGCGCGATCATCGCGCACGCGTTCGCATGATCGCACAGTGCCTCGGAATGTCGTGAACCAGGCGGCCAGCCGCGCCCTACGCTCGGCGAAACACCTCTCGGAGACACGAACATGCGCACCCAGGTCGCGATCATCGGCGCGGGCCCCGCCGGCCTTCTGCTCGGTCAACTGCTTTTCAAGGCGGGGATCGACAACGTCATCGTCGAACGCCAGAGCGGCGACTACGTGCTGGGCCGCATCCGCGCCGGCGTGCTCGAACAGGTGACGATGGACCTGCTGGCACGCGCCGGTGTCGATGCACGCGCCCGCACCGAAGGTCTGCCGCACGAAGGCATCGAACTGCTGTTCAAGGGCGCGCGGCATCGCATCGACATGCACGGCCTCACCGGCGGCAAGCAGGTCACCGTCTACGGTCAGACCGAAGTGACGCGCGACCTGATGGAAGCGCGCGCCGCCGAGGGCCTTGCAACCATCTACAGCGCCGCGAACGTGAGCCTGCACGACTTCGATTCAAGCAAGCCGCGCGTGCGCTACGAGAAAGACGGCCAGACGCACGAGATCGAATGCGACTTCATCGCCGGCTGCGACGGCTACCACGGCGTGAGCCGCGCGAGTGTGCCGGCCGATGCGATCCAGACCTACGAGAAGGTCTACCCCTTCGGCTGGCTCGGCGTGCTGGCCGACGTGCCGCCGGTGTCGCATGAACTCATCTATGCGAACACCGAGCGCGGCTTCGCGCTGTGCAGCATGCGCAGCGCCACGCGCTCGCGCTACTACGTGCAGGTGCCGACCGAAGAACGTGTCGAGAACTGGAGCGACGAGGCCTTCTGGAACGAACTGCGCGCTCGGCTCGACCCCGAGGCCCGCGAGCGGCTGGTGACCGGTCCGTCGCTGGAAAAAAGCATCGCGCCGCTGCGCAGTTTCGTCGCCGAGCCGATGCGCTTCGGTGCGCTGTTCCTGGCGGGCGATGCGGCGCACATCGTGCCGCCGACCGGTGCCAAGGGGCTGAACCTCGCGACGGCCGATGTGGGTTATCTCTCGCGTGCGTTCGAGATCTTCTATGGCGAGAAGTCAGCCTCGGCGCTCGATCGCTATTCGGATTTGTGCCTGCGTCGCGTCTGGAAGGCCGAGCGCTTCTCGTGGTGGTTCACCTCGTTGATGCACCGCTTTCCCGAGACCGGCGCCTTCGGCCAGAAGATCCAGGAAGCCGAACTCGACTACCTCGTGCATTCGCACGCGGCCTCCACCGCGCTGGCGGAAAACTACGTGGGGCTGCCGCTCGAAGACTTCTGAGAGGTGACGAGGCCCAGTACCTCGTCGACCTGCCGCTGGTCTTCGTCGTAGACCCAGCACTCCGAGAGCTTGCCGTCCTTCACCGCATAGCGCAGCAGGCGCTCCAATTCGAAGGCTCGGCCTTCGTGCTCGAACTGTTCGATGGCGACGATCAGCCCGAAGCGCTCACCGGCCAGCACGTCGCGGATCGCGGCCAGCCGGCGGTTCGTTTTCTCCTTCACCTGCTTGAGGACGGCAAGGCAGGCCGCCTTGCCGCGGTGCGTGCCCGCGAGCGGGCTCTGCCCGAAATAGTGGAAGACAACCTCGTCGTGGTAGCAGTCGAAGATGGCCTTCAGGTCGTTGGCGGCCCAGGCGTCCGCATAGCGCTGGACGACCGCGTGGATCTCGCTCGAAGCAGGTGATGGACTGCTCATTCGCGTTGTTTCTCCAACGTCTTTTTCATCGCCTCGCCGCCCTTCACCATCATCGGCTCGACGTAGGCGGCGAATTCGTCGGGCAGCACGTCGGTGATCCACACGAAGCGCGCGCGGCCTTCGCCGTCCGCAAACACCTGCGCGGATGCCTGGTGGTGGCTCGCCTTGCCATCGGTGACGGTGTAGGCCAGCCGGCGGTTCGCCTCGTCGATGCCCACCAGCAGTTCGCGTGCGACGAGTCCGTTGGCAAAGCTGACGATGCGAGCGCCCTGCCCGTCCAGCTTGCAGTCCGTGAGGAAGCCGGGCGCGAGGCGCGTGTGGACGGCGCCGAAGTCACGCAGCGCATCCCACACCTGCGCCACATCGGCCTCGACGGTGAATTCCTTGTAGATGGTGGCCATGGTGCTTTTGTCCTTTCCGCGCCTCAGGGGCAGACTGCCTCGACGTTGTTGCCGTCGGGGTCGATCAGGAAGGCCGCGTAGTAGGTCGGGCTGTAGTCGGCGCGCGGGCCGGCGCCGCCGTTGTCCGTGCCGCCGGCCTTCAGGCCCGCCTTGTGGAAGGCCGAGACGGCCTGGTGATCGGGTGCGCGGAACGCGAGGTGCGTGCCCGGGCCCTTCGCGCCTTTCTCCGCATAGAGCCACAGGGCCGGCGCGTCGGCCGGGCCGATGCCCGCGTAGCTGTCGTCGTGACTGCCCAGCACATGGCCGAGCGGTGCGAGTGCGGCTTCGTAGAAGCGCCGGCTCGCGGCGAGGTCTTTGACTTTCAGTCCGATGTGGTCGTACATGGCGATGACTTCCTGCTTGATGAATGAACCAGGCGGTCATCATTGAGCAGGGCCGCCATGCGGTCTTGGAGAATCTTGCGATCGCCCTTGGCGGCCTGCCGGAAGCCGCGCGGCGAGACGCCCGCCGCACGGTGGAAGGTGCGAACGAAGTTGCTCAGGTCGGCAAAGCCCACGTCGAAGGCCACGTCGGTCACGGGCCGGTCGTCGTCCGCCAGCAGGCGCGCCGCGTGGCGCAGGCGCGAGCGCACCAGATACTGGTGCGGCGTGACGCCGAGCACCTGCGAGAACAGGCGCAGGAAATGGAAGGAGCTCAGGCCGGCTTCGGAGGCCGCACCTTCGAGGCCGATGTCATCGTGCGAGTTGGCGTCGATCCACATCGCGGCATCGACGGCGCGGCGCCTGTCGCGCGGCGCAGCGGTCCGCGGCGATGACGGCTTGCCCCGGCCGCCCACCACTTCGACGAAACGGCTCGCGAACCACATGCCCAGTTCGTCGAGGCCGACGTCGCTCTCGCCCTCGGCGGCGACCTGCGCGAGTTCGCCGAGCACCATGAGTTCGGGCAATGGTGGGAGCCCCGCGGTGCGCCAGGTCTGCCTGTCGCCGCCGACGAGGTCCACGAAGCCGGGCGAGAGGTGGAACGCCAGGCACTCGTCGCCGCAGATGTGATGGTCATGGGTGCAGACGTATTCGTCGCCCGGGCACCCCACCAGCACCGAGCCGGCCACGAGTTCATACGCATTGCCGCGCGTGCGATAGCCGAAGCTGCCTTTGCGCACGTACGAGACCGAGTAGTCCTCGTGCATCTCGGTGAACGACGGGGCGCCAGGCCCCGCGTCACAGCGGTAGCTGGAGACGCGGATCGGGTCGGTCTGCAGTTCGGTGGTGATGAGCATGGTGCGTGTGCCCTTCGAACACCTTTTGGCGGATGTTCAGTCCACCGTGTGCATCGCCGCCCATACCCGCGACGGGCTCAGCGGCATGTGCAGGCGCGGCGCGGTCGATGCAAGGCCGTTGCGCGCGAACGCATCCGCCACCGCATTCACGATGGCCGGTGTGGCGCCGATGGTGCCCAGTTCGCCCACGCCCTTCACGCCCAGCGGGTTGTTCGTGCAGGGCGTCGATTCGTCCATCTCCATGTGGAACATGGTGTCGACGATGTCGGCGCGCGGCGCGGCGTAGTCCATGAGGCTGCCGGTCACGGGCTGGCCGGTTTCGTGGTCGTACACCACCTGCTCGTACAGCGCCTGGCCGATGCCCTGCACCGCGCCGCCCTCAAGCTGGCCGCGCACGATCATCGGGTTGATCACGCGGCCCACGTCGTTGACCGAGCTGTAGGCCACCACGCTGATTTCGCCGGTGGGCGGATCGAGCTCGATCTCGCAGATGTGGCAGCCGTTGGGCCAGGTCGGGCCGGCCACGGTGCTGGTGGAGTCCACGAAGATCTCGCGCTCGGGCTGCTTGCCCGCGAGCGTGAACAGGTCGAGCTCGAGGTCGGTGCCGGCCACCGAGAAGCTGCCGCGGCTGTAGATGATGTCGTCGATGGCAGCCTCGAACTCCTGCGCCGCGAGCTCGCGCGCCTTGTCGATGGTGCGCTCCGCGCCGATGCGCACGGCCGAGCCGCCGGTGAAGAGCGAGCGGGAACCTGCGCTGCCGAAGCCGTCGCCGCGGTCGGTGTCGCCGAGCACGACGCGCACCTTCTCGATGGGCACGCCGAAGGCATCGACCGCGAGTTGCGCGAGCGAGGTGGCAATGCCCTGCCCCATGGCGTTGACGGCGGAGAACACCTCGATCACGCCATCGGCCTGCACCGACACCGTGACGCGTTCCTCGAACACGTTGCCGCCGGTCCATTCGAGGAAAGTGGCGATGCCCAGGCCCCGGTGCTTGCCGTTCTTCGCGGACTCGGCGGCCCGGCCCTCGAAGCCCTGCCAGTCGGCCAGCGTGAGCGCCTGGTCCATCACCGACTCGAAATTGCCGGTGTCGTAGACCTGCGCCATCGGGTTCTTGTAGGGCATCTGGTCGGGCTGGATGAAGTTCATCCGGCGCAGGATGATGCGGTCGATGCCGGTCTGGCGCGCGGCCTCGTCCATCAGGCGCTCGATGGTGAAGATGGCTTCTGGGCGGCCCGCGCCGCGGTAGGCGCCGGTGGGCGCGGTGTTGGTGAGCACCGCCTTGAAATGGAAGTCGATGGTCTGGATGTCGTAGACGCTGGTCTGCACCCAGGGGCCGATGAGCAGCTGGATCGCGACGCCCGTGCCGGTGGCGTAGGCGCCCACGTTGGCCAGCGTCTTGATGCGCAGCGCGAGGATCTTTCCTTCGGCATCGAGCGCGAGTTCGGCGCGCGCCTCGATGTCGCGGCCGTGCGCGCTGGAGAGAAATTCTTCGCTGCGATCGGCCACCCATTTCACGGGGCGCTTGACCTGCAGCGCGGCGAACGCGACCGCGATGTCTTCAGGGTAGGCGCCGGTCTTCATGCCGAAACCGCCGCCCACATCGCCCACCACCACACGCACCTTTTCCTTGGCAAGGCCGATGGCGGCGCACACCGAATCGCGCACGCCCGAAGGCATCTGCGTGCTCATGCGGATCGTGAGGCGATCGGTCTTGGCGTCGTGCACGGCGAGCACCGAGCGCGGCTCGATGGTGAGCGCGACCACGCGCTGGTTGATGACGTCGAGCGCCACCACGTGGCTGGCCTTGGCGAAGGCGGCGGTCGCGGCCTCGCTGTTGCCGTGGCGCATTTCGGCGGCGATGTTGCCGGTGGCTTCTTCGCACAGCTGCGGCGCGCCTTCGGCGGTGGCGCTGGCGAGGTCGACCACCATGGGCAGGTCTTCGTAGTCGACCATCACGGCCTCGGCGGCGTCGCGCGCCTGCTGAACGGTGTCGGCAATCACGGCGGCCACCGCCTCGCCCACGAAGCGCGTGCGCTCGTTCGCCATGGCGTAGCGCGGCGGGCTGGCGCTGTCGCTGCCGTCGGCGCGCTTGAACCCCGCGGCACCCGGCATCGGCTTGACCCCCGCGGCCGCCAGCTCGGCGCCGGTGATGACGCGCAGCACGCCGGGCATGGCAGAAGCCGTGCTCGTGTCGATGGAAACGATGCGTGCGTGCGGATAGGGAGAGCGAAGGAAAACGAGATGCGCCTGGTCGGGGAGCGTGACGTCGTCTGTGTAGCGTCCGGCGCCTGCCAGCAGGCTTTCGTCCTCGAGGCGGCGCACCGCCTGGCCGCTGCCAAAGCGGGTGGGGTTGGGTTCAGTGGTCAACGTGGTCCTCTTGTGCTGATTCCCGGCGGGCAACGCTGGCCCACTGGATCCGCTTTATGGGGGGCAAATAGAAGCAGCACTATATGGGCTTCGGGGGTTCTTGTCCGCTACGACGGCGGCCTGTGGCGCATGGACCGCAATCGTTTGCGACACCCGGCGACCGGGACGCCATTTTCCCTCATCCCACAGGGGATGCGGGCGAAGCCGTGTATACCTACGGCCATGCGACAACTGCCCTGGCTCGAACCCGGAGACACCCTGCCCGACCCGGCATCGGCCTGGGGCGTGGCCGACCCCGTGCCGGGCCTTCTTGCGGCCGGCGGCGCGCTGGACGTCGATACTTTGGTGCAGGCCTACAGCCATTGCGTCTTCCCCTGGTTCAGCGACGACCAGCCGATCCTGTGGTGGAGCCCCGACCCGCGCATGGTGCTGCAGGTGGCCGAGTTCAAGCTGCACCGGTCCCTTCGCAAGACCTTGATCCGATTCGCGGAAACGCCCGGCTGCGAGGTGCGCATCGACCACGATTTCGCGGCGGTCATCAAGGCCTGCTCGCTCTCCCCGCGCGTCGGCCAGTCCGGTACGTGGATCGTGCCGGACATGGTGAAGGCCTATACGCAATTGCACGCTGCGGGCCATGCGCACAGCGTGGAGACCTGGATCGACGGCGAGCTCGCGGGCGGCCTCTACTGCGTGGCGCTGGGCCGCGCGGTGTTCGGCGAGTCGATGTTCACCCGCAGGCCGGACGCCTCGAAGATCGCCCTGGCCGCGCTGGTGAGCCTGTGCCGGCGCGCCGGCGTGCAGATGATCGATTGCCAGCAGAACACCGCCCACCTCGCCAGCCTCGGCGCCCAGGAGATGCCGCGCAAGCGCTTTGTCGCGCACGTGGCCAAGGCCCGGGAACAGGAAGGGCCACGGTGGCAATTCGAGCCCGTATACTGGACCGAACTCCTTTCCGCGCGACCTCTTTCACCGACGTGACGCACCTCAAGGATCTCCCGCTTCACACGCTGCAGTTCTACGCGACGGCGCCCTATCCCTGCAGCTACCTGCCGGATCGCCAGGCGCGGTCGCAGGTGGCCACGCCCAGCCACCTGATCCACAACGACGCCTACTCCGACCTCGTGCTCAGCGGGTTCCGGCGCAGCGGCATGTTCACCTACCGGCCCTACTGCGACGGCTGCCGCGCCTGCATCCCGCTGCGGGTGCTGGCCAACAGCTTCCAGCCCACGCGCAGCCAGCGTCGCGCCGCCAGACAGCATGCCGACCTGCAGGCCCGCGTGCTCAAGCTGTGCTTCGTGCCCGAGCACTACCAGCTCTACCTGCGCTACCAGAACGGCCGCCACGCGGGCGGCGGCATGGACCACGACAGCATCGACCAGTACACGCAGTTCCTGCTGCAGAGCCGGGTCAATTCGCGGCTGGTCGAATTCCGCGAGACGCTGGCCGACGGCAGCGCGGGCGCGCTCAAGATGGTGTCGATCCTCGACGTGCTGAACGATGGCATTTCGGCCGTCTATACGTTCTACGAGCCCGACACGAGCGCGGGTTACGGGACCTACAGCGTGCTCTGGCAGATCGAGCAGGCGCGCAAGCTGGGCCTGCCGCATGTCTACCTCGGCTACTGGATCGAACGCAGCCCCAAGATGCACTACAAGGCGCGCTTTTCTCCGCACGAAGTGTTGGTGGATGGACACTGGCAGCCGTCCGGCGATTTCACAAGGTAAAATGGCGCTCGGTCATCACCGCACAGCGCCATGAGAAAAAACCAATCCGACGTTCCTGCCGTTCCCGTGATCCAGGTGATCGAGCGCATGTTCGCGCTGATCGACGTCCTGGCGTCCCGCGAGGAGGCCATCTCCCTGAAGGAAATCAGCGAGAAGACCGGGCTCCATCCTTCGACCACGCACCGCATCCTCAACGACCTGGCGGTCGGGCGTTTCGTCGACCGGCCCGAGGCGGGCAGCTACCGGCTGGGCATGCGCCTGCTGGAGCTGGGAAACCTCGTGAAGGGCCGGCTCAATGTGCGCGACGCCGCGCTGGGCCCGATGCGTGAGCTGCACAAGCTCACGCAGCAGCCGGTGAACCTCAGCATGCGACAGGGCGACGAAATCGTCTACATCGAGCGCTCCTACAGCGAACGCTCGGGCATGCAGGTGGTGCGCGCCATCGGTGGCCGCGCGGCATTGCACCTCACCTCGACCGGCAAGCTTTTCCTGGCTGCCGATGACCCGGCACGGGTGCGCAGCTATGCCACCCGCACCGGGCTGGCGGGCCACACACGCAACAGCATCACGCAGTTGCCCGCGCTCGAGCGCGAGCTGTCGAAGGCGCGCCAGTACGGCATCGCCCGCGACAACGAAGAACTGGAACTGGGCGTGCGCTGCATGGCCGCCGGCATCTACGACGACCAGGGCAAGCTGGTGGCAGGCCTGTCGATCTCGGCACCGGCCGACCGGCTGGACGAAGGCTGGCTGCCCAAGCTGCAGGCAACGGCCAATGAAATCTCGGGCGCGCTGGGGTTCAAGGATGGCGTGGCTGCTGCGACACCCACTCCGGCAAGCAACACGCCTTCAGCGAGCGCCTGACCCCCTTTGCGGGGCTGCAAAAGACAAAGCGGGCCTTGAGCCCGCTTTCTTTTTGTCGACCGCTGTCGCGGTGCTGCTGCTATCAGCCTGCGACCTGGTAGCTCACGCTGCGCGAAGCAGCCGGTGAACCCGGCACGGCGTGCGTCGCCTCGACCCAGCGGCGAACGCGCTCGGCATCGGCGATGCGGCTGAACTTGCCGGCCGAATCCAGGAACACCATGATCAGCTTGCGGCCAGCCACCTTGGCTTGCATCACCAGGCACTGGCCGGCTTCGTTGATGAAGCCGGTCTTCTGCACGCCGATTTCCCAATCGGGGCTCTTCACCAGGCGATTGGTGGTGTTGAACTGCAGCACGCGGTTACCGACCTCGACCTGGTATTCAGGCGACGTGGAAAGCGAGCGCACCGTGGCATCGGCGTAAGCGGCGTTGACCAGCAGCGCCAGGTCTTGCGCGCTCGACTGGTTGCGGCTCGAGAGGCCCGTGGGCTCCACGTAGCGCGTGTCCTTCATGCCGAGCATCTTGGCCTTGGCATTCATGATGCTCACGAAGGTCGTGAGGCCGCCCGGGTAGGTACGTCCCAGCGCGTGCGCCGCACGGTTTTCGCTCGACATCAGCGCCAGATGCAGCAGTTCGCCGCGCGAGAGCGTCGTACCGATGGTCAGGCGCGAACGACTGCCCTTTTCGGTGTCGACGTCGTCCTGGGTGATGGTGATCAGTTCGTCGTTCGGCAGATGGGCTTCGCTGATGAGCAGGCCCGTCATGAGCTTGGTGAGCGAGGCGATCGGCAGCACGGCGTGATCGTTCTTGCTGAACAGCACTTCGTGCGTGTCCTGGTCGATCACGAGGGCAACGCTCGACTTCAGGTCGAGCGCGTCGTCGGTGCCGTGCAGGCCGGCCATCTGGCCGAAGGACTGGCGCGCCGGTGCTTCGACGCGCACCACCGAGCGGCGCTGGACGGCCACCACGGTCTTGCCATTCTTCTTGCGAATGGTGGCCACCACGTTGCGACCACCGCGAACGACCTTGTCGACCTTTTCGCTGCGCTCGGCGCGGCCGCCACGCTTGGCGACCACGGCGGTCTTGCCGGACGACGCATTGCGCTTGACTTCGACCGGCACCGGCCCCTTCGCCTTCTTGGAGGCGGCGGCGTTGGCGGTCTTGGCGGCGGCGGGCTTTTCTTTCTTCGCGGCCTGGGCGCCAGGCAGCAAAAACGCCGTGGCGCAGAACGCCACGGCGATGAATTTGAGTGCGGGTAGGAACCGCTGGCTGGAAACTCGGCGGAGACGGGCTTCAGGCATTAATAAATCTCCAGCGGCGACAAACGAGGACCGCAGTGTATCGAATTCAAAAAAGACACGCAATATCAGTTACTTGCATCCTTTTCTTCATTCGAATACCAAGGAACGCCTGAAAACCTAACCTTGCGCTGCAACTCTCTCAGCTTGGCTCTGTAACTTATTGAGAGCACTCAAATAAGCCTTTGCCGAAGCAACCACGATGTCCGGGTCTGCACCCACACCGTTGACCACCCGCCCTGCGTTTTGTAACCGAACTGTAACTTCACCTTGGCTCTCTGTCGAGCCGCTGATCGCGTTCACCGAGTAAAGAACCATCTCGGCGCCGCTCTTGACGTGCGACTCGATGGCCTTCAGGGAAGCATCAACCGGGCCATTGCCGTCGGATTCTCCGGTCACTTCCTTGCCCTGGACGGTGAACACGACCTTCGCCTGGGGGCGCTCGCCGGTTTCGCTGTGCTGGGAAAGAGAGACAAATGCAAACTGTTCGTCAACGTTCGAGAGCTCTTCCGCGCTGACGAGCGCGAGGATGTCCTCGTCGAAAATTTCGGACTTGCGGTCGGCCAGCTCCTTGAAGCGCAGGAAAGCGGCGTTGATGTCGGCTTCGCCGGCCATCGTCACGCCCAGTTCCTGCAGTCGCTGCTTGAACGCATTGCGGCCGCTGAGCTTGCCCAGCACGATCTTGTTGGCGGCCCAGCCCACGTCCTCGGCCCGCATGATCTCGTAGGTGTCGCGCGCCTTGAGCACTCCGTCCTGGTGGATGCCCGAGGCGTGCGCGAAAGCGTTGGCGCCCACCACGGCCTTGTTGGGCTGCACAACGAAGCCGGTGGTCTGGCTCACCATGCGGCTCGCGGCCACGATGTGCTGGGTGTCGATGTTCAGGTCGAGCCCGAAGTAGTCGCGGCGGGTCTTGACCGCCATGACCACTTCTTCGAGCGAGCAGTTGCCCGCACGCTCGCCCAGGCCGTTGATCGTGCACTCCACCTGGCGCGCGCCGCCGATCTTCACGCCGGCCAGCGAATTGGCCACGGCCATGCCGAGGTCGTTGTGGCAATGCACCGACCAGATCGCCTTGTCGCTGTTGGGAACGCGCTCGCGCAGCATCTTGATGAAGTTGCCGTAGAGCTCGGGGATGGCGTAGCCGACGGTGTCGGGCACGTTGATGGTGGTGGCGCCCTCATTGATCACGGTTTCGAGCACACGGCACAGGAAGTCCGGGTCGCTGCGATAGCCGTCTTCGGGGCTGAACTCCACGTCGCTCACGAGGTTGCGCGCGAAACGCACCGCGAGCTTCGCCTGCTCGTGCACCTCGTCGGGCGACATGCGCAGCTTCTTTTCCATGTGCAGCGGCGAGGTCGCGATGAAGGTGTGGATGCGCCCGCGGGCGGCGCCCTTGAGGGCCTCTGCAGCACGCGAGATATCACGGTCGTTGGCACGCGACAGGCCGCACACCGTCGAATCCTTGATCGCATTGGCGATCGCCTTGACCGCCTCGAAGTCGCCGTTCGAGCTGGCCGGGAAACCGGCCTCGATCACATCGACCTTCAGCCGCTCGAGCTGCTTGGCGATGCGCATCTTCTCGTCGCGCGTCATGGAGGCGCCGGGCGATTGTTCGCCATCGCGCAAGGTGGTGTCGAAAATAATGAGTTGGTCAGCCATCGTGAATCTCCTTGTGTTCGTTTCCACCTCGCGCTTCCGGCCGGCAAAACCGGCCCGAAACGTCAGGCGACTTCAACCACCGATTGTGCGCTGTGCGCGCCCCGGCTCCGCGCACGTTGCACGCCCGAGACGATGGCCTTCAGCGACGCCGTGATCACGTTGGCGTCGATGCCGACGCCGAACAGCGTCTGGCTTTCGTCCACGCGCAGTTCCAGGTAGGCCACCGACTTCGCATCGGCACCGGCGCCGATCGCATGCTGGTGGTAGTCCATCACGCGCACGGTGTGGCCCGTGGCCTTGCTCAGTGCTTGCGTGAAGGCGTCGATCGGGCCGTTTCCGCGGCCTTCGATGGCGCGGGTTTCACCACCCCATGGCAGGTCGCCGCGCAGGACGACGGAGGCATTGGCGCCCTCGCCTTCTTCCTCGATCACGCGATGCTGCAGCGACTGCGCGGTCTCGATGCCGTACTCGCTCACGAAGAGCTGCCAGAGGTCGGCGGCGGTGAGTTCCTTGCCGGCGACGTCCATCACGCGCTGCACGGTCTGCATGAATTCCATCTGCAGGCGGCGCGGCATCTCGAGGCCGTACTCGCTCTCGAGCAGGTAAGCCATGCCGCCCTTGCCGGACTGGCTGTTCACGCGGATCACGGCTTCGTAGCTGCGGCCCACGTCCTTCGGGTCGATGGGGAGGTAAGGCATGTCCCAGATGTCGCCTTCCTTGCGCGCGGCGAAGGCCTTCTTGATCGCGTCCTGGTGCGAGCCCGAGAACGAGGTGTAGACGAGGTCGCCAACGTAGGGATGGCGCGGATGCACCGGAATCTGGTTGCAGTGCTCGACGGTCGCGCGGATCTCGTCGATGTTCGAGAAGTCCAGCTCGGGCGAGACGCCCTGCGTGTAGAGGTTGAGCGCGACGTTCACCAGGTCGAGGTTGCCTGTGCGCTCACCGTTGCCGAAGAGGCAACCCTCGATGCGCTCGGCGCCCGCCATCAGGGCCAATTCGCCAGCGGCGGTACCGGTGCCGCGGTCGTTGTGCGGGTGCACGCACAACACGATGGAATCGCGACGCGCCAGGTTGCGGTGCATCCACTCGATCATGTCCGCGAAGATGTTCGGCGTGGAGTGCTCGACCGTCGTGGGCAGGTTGACGATGCACTTGCGCTCGGGCGTCGGCGCCCAGACTTCGGTGACTGCATCGACCACGCGCTTGGAGAAGACCACGTCGGTGCCCGAGAACATCTCGGGGGAGTACTGGAAGGTCCACTTCGTGGCCGGCTGCTTGGCGGCGAAGTCGTTGAACATGCGTGCGTGACTGCTGGCGAGTTCGACGATCTGGTCTTCGTCCATGCCGAGCACCACGCGGCGCATCACCGGGGCCACGGCGTTGTAGAGGTGAACGATGGCGCGCGGGGCGCCTTGCAGCGATTCGAAGGTGCGGGCGATGAGGTGGTCGCGCGCCTGCGTCAGCACCTGGATCGTCACGTCGTCGGGAATGCGGTCTTCCTCGATGAGCTTGCGCACGAAGTCGAATTCGACCTGCGATGCGGAGGGGAAGCCGACCTCGATTTCCTTGAAGCCGATGGCCACGAGGGTCTCGAACATGCGCATCTTGCGCGCGATGTCCATGGGCTCGACCAGGGCCTGGTTGCCATCGCGCAGGTCGGTCGACAGCCAGATCGGAGCCTTGGTCAGCACGGCATCGGGCCAGGTGCGGTCCTTGAGGCCGATCGGGGCGAATGCGCGGTATTTGGCTTGAGGTTGCTTGAGCATGTCGATTTCTCTGTGATGGTTGGTATTCAACCAGCAACCCCAAAAACAAACGGCCCGTTGCTGGTGCGAACGGGCCGTGGTGAGGGATTTGCGCGTGCGCTACCGTCTCCGCCCGTGAGGGAGGGCTAGTAGGGCCAGCAGCGAAATCTTGGTCATGAGGGTTGCGAATGTAGCACAAGCCACATTCAGTTATGCAAGCCGCGCTCGTCGGGCTCCTCGGTGGAGGTGCTGATCACGCTGACCGGCTGGCCCTTGGCCCTGCGCCATGCGTAGACCACATAGCCGCTCAAGCCGTAAGCCACGAAGAGGCCGAACAGCACCGTCGGCGGATGGATGTTGATGACCGCGATGCCGAGCGCAATGAGCACGATCACGACGAAGGGCACGCTCTTCTTCATCTGCACGTCCTTGAAGCTGTAGAACGGCGCGTTCGTCACCATCGAGAGACCCGCATAGAGCGTGAACGCGAACGTGACCCAGGTGATCTGCGTCCACGAGAGGTACAGCACCTCGCCGCCGCGCTTGCCCCATTCGTTCACGAGCCAGATGAAGCCTGCCACGAGCGCTGCCGCGGCGGGCGACGGCAGCCCCTGGAACCAGCGCTTGTCGACCACGCCGGTGTTCACGTTGAAGCGAGCGAGCCGCAAGGCCGCGCAGGCGCAATACACGAAGGCCGCGATCCAGCCCCAGCGGCCCAGCCCCTTGAGCGACCATTCATAGGCGATGAGCGCCGGCGCCGCGCCGAACGACACCATGTCGGACAGCGAGTCCATCTGCTCGCCGAACGCGCTCTGCGTGTTGGTCATGCGCGCGACGCGCCCGTCCAGGCTGTCGAGGATCATCGCGGCGAACACGCCGAGCGCCGCGAGGTCGAAGCGCGCGTTCATCGCCATCACGACCGAGTAGAAGCCGCCGAACAACGCCGCCAGCGTGAACAGGTTCGGCAGGATGTAGATGCCCTTGCGACGCTTGCGCGGCTGCACATCGTCGGGGAGCGTGTCGTCATGCATTGAAATTGCCTCCGTCCCTCATGGGCACTGCGCGAGCAGCTATCCATTCGATAGCATTTTGATCTGTGAGTCGCATGGTTCGCAGTGTAGTTCAGGGGGCGCTGCGCCCCCGACAAACAAAAGGGCCACCGCGACGGGTGGCCCTTGGGAAAAGAGTGCCGAAGCACCCTTTCTGGTTCTCGGATCAGTTGCGGGTCTGGTCGACCAGCTTGTTCTTCTTGATCCAGGGCATCATCGCGCGCAGCTTTTCGCCGACGACTTCGATCTGATGCTCTGCATTCAGGCGACGGCGGCTGATCAGCGCGGGCTGGCCGGCAGCGGCTTCGAGCACGAAGCTCTTGGCGTATTCGCCGGTCTGGATGTCGCGCAGCACTTGCTTCATGACCTTCTTGGTCTCGTCGGTCACGATGCGCGGGCCCGTGACGTACTCGCCGTATTCGGCGTTGTTCGAGATCGAGTAGTTCATGTTGGCGATGCCGCCTTCATAGATCAGGTCGACGATCAGCTTGAGTTCGTGCAGGCATTCGAAGTACGCCATTTCGGGCGCGTAGCCGGCTTCCACCAGCGTTTCGAAGCCAGCCTTGATCAGCTCGACCGTGCCGCCGCACAGAACCGCTTGTTCGCCGAACAGGTCGGTCTCGGTTTCTTCGCGGAAGTTGGTCTCGATGATGCCGGCCTTGCCGCCGCCGTTGGCGGTGGCGTAGCTCAGCGCGAGGTCACGCGCCTTGCCGGTCTTGTCCTGGTGCACGGCCACGAGGTGGGGCACGCCGCCGCCTTGCGTGTAGGTGCTGCGCACGGTGTGGCCCGGGGCCTTGGGGGCAACCATCCACACGTCCAGGTCGGCGCGCGGCTGCACGAAACCGTAGTGCACGTTGAAGCCGTGCGCGAAGACGAGCGAAGCGCCTTCCTTGATGTGCGGAGCCACGTCGTTCTTGTAGACATTGGCGATCTGCTCGTCGGGCAGCAGGATCATGACAACGTCGGCCGACTTCACGGCATCGGCGACTTCGGCGACCTGCAGGCCGGCCTTGCCGACCTTGTCCCACGAGGCGCCGCCCTTGCGCAGGCCGACCACGACCTTGACGCCGCTGTCGTTCAGGTTCTGCGCGTGCGCGTGACCTTGCGACCCGTAACCGATGATTGCGACCGTCTTGCCCTTGATGAGGCTGAGGTCGGCGTCCTTGTCGTAGTAAACCTTCATGATGCGTCTTTCCTAATTAATCTCGAGCACCCCCTGGAGCGGGGGTGCGTTCACTCACAGTTGGCCGGAGGGATTCCGGTCCTTCATTTGCTGGTTGATGGACACGAGGTTGTCGTGAATGCGGAACAGCAGGATCAGCAATTCGCTGTAGACGCGAACCATGATCGCGCCAAATACAAGAATACCGATGGCAGCCAGGATGCGGCCCTGGAACAACGAGATGACCGTTGCAGCGAGCACACCCAGCAGTCCGAGGAAGTACAGAATCCGAATGATGATCGGGGTCACCATCTTCTCGAAACCCAGCAAGTCTTGCATTTACCTTCTCCTCATGTTGATTTGAAACGTGGAACTGAGGGGATCTTCACCCCCTACACGCGCAGGATGCGCTCGCCGCGCCCGATGCCGCTGGCACCGGTGCGGACAGTCTCGAGGATAGCGCTACGGTCGATCGCTTCCAAGAAAGCGTCGTTTTTGCCGTGATCGCCGGTGAGTTCGATGGTGTAGCTCTTGTCGGTGACGTCGATGATGCGGCCGCGAAAGATCTCGGCCATGCGCATCATTTCTTCCCGCTCCTTGCCCACCGCGCGCACCTTCACCATCATGAGCTCGCGCTCGGTATAGGCGCCTTCGGTCAGGTCGACGACCTTCACGACTTCGATCAGGCGGTTCAGGTGCTTGGTGATCTGCTCGATCACGTCGTCCGAACCGGTCGTGACGATGGTCATGCGCGAGAGACTGGCGTCCTCGGTCGGCGCGACGGTCAGCGATTCGATGTTGTAGCCACGGGCCGAGAACAGGCCCACCACGCGGGAAAGAGCACCCGGCTCGTTTTCCAGCAGCACTGCAATGATGTGTTTCATGTTTGCGTGACTCCTCTTTTCGCCAGCGCGGAAGCTTTCGCTTTCGCCGCCCTCCCCCACGCACGGTAATGCGCAGGCTCGGCGGGCAATAGATTCGTCAGTAAAGAGTTAAGAGCGAATGCGCCGCAGATCAGAGATCTTCGGAGCCCAACAGCATCTCGGTGATGCCCATGCCGGCCTTCACCATCGGGAACACGTTCTCGGTGGGGTCGGTGCGGAAGTCCATGAACACCGTGCGGTCCTTGAGCTTGCGCGCTTCACGCAGCGCGGGCTCCACGTCTTGTGGACGCTCGATCAGCATGCCGACGTGCCCATAGGCCTCGGCAAGCTTCACGAAGTTCGGCAATGCATCCATGTAGCTGTGGCTGTAGCGGCCGGAGTATTCGATCTCCTGCCACTGGCGCACCATGCCCAGGTAGCGGTTGTTGAGCGAGCAGATCTTGATCGGCGTGTTGTATTGCAGGCAGGTGGAGAGTTCCTGGATGCACATCTGCACCGAGCCTTCGCCGGTGATGGTGAACACTTCCGAATCGGGCTTCGCGAGCTTGATGCCCATGGCGTAGGGAATGCCCACGCCCATGGTGCCCAGGCCGCCCGAATTGATCCAGCGGCGCGGCTCGTCGAAGCGGTAGTACTGCGCAGCCCACATCTGGTGCTGGCCCACGTCCGACGTGATGTACGCGTCGGCGTCCTTGGTCATGTTCCAGAGGGTCTCGACCACGTACTGCGGCTTGATCACGTCCTTGTTGCCGCGGTCGTACTTGAGACAGTCGCGCGAGCGCCAGGCCTCGATGGTCTTCCACCAGTCGGCCAGCGCGCCTGCGTCGGGCTTGGTGGTGCTCTCGCGGATCATCGAGATCAGTTCGGTGAGCACGTCCTTCACGTCGCCGACGATCGGGATGTCGACCTTCACGCGCTTGGAAATGCTCGACGGGTCGATGTCGACGTGGATGATCTTGCGTTCGTTCGTCGCGAAGTGCTTGGGGTTGCCGATCACGCGGTCGTCGAAGCGCGCACCCACGGCCAGCAGCACGTCGCAGTTCTGCATCGCGTTGTTGGCTTCGATCGTGCCGTGCATGCCCAGCATGCCGAGGAACTTGCGATCGCTCGCCGGATAGGCGCCCAGGCCCATCAGCGTATTGGTGACCGGGTAGCCGAGCATGTCGACCAGCGTGCGCAGTTCGTTGCAGGCGTTGCCCAGCAGCACGCCGCCGCCGGTGTAGATGTACGGGCGCTTGGCGGCCAGCAGCAGTTGCAGCGCCTTGCGGATCTGCCCGCCGTGGCCCTTGCGCACCGGGTTGTACGAGCGCATCTCGACCTTGTCGGGATAGCCGGCGTAGGGCGTCTTCTTGAAGGAAACGTCCTTGGGCACGTCCACCACCACGGGGCCGGGACGGCCGCTGCGTGCGATGTGGAAGGCCTTCTTCATCGTCATGGCCAGATCCTTCGGATCCTTGACGAGGAAGTTGTGCTTGACGATGGGGCGGGTGATGCCGACCGTGTCGCATTCCTGGAAGGCATCGAGGCCGATGGCCGCCGTCGGCACCTGGCCCGAGATGATCACCATCGGGATCGAGTCCATGTACGCCGTGGCGATGCCGGTGACCGCATTGGTCAGGCCGGGGCCCGAAGTGACCAGCGCCACGCCGACTTCACCAGTGGCGCGCGCATAGCCGTCGGCCGCGTGCACTGCGGCCTGCTCGTGGCGCACCAGCACGTGCTGGATGGTGTCCTGCTTGTAGAACGCGTCGTAGATGTAGAGAACCGCGCCGCCGGGGTAGCCCCAGATGTACTGGACGCCTTCGGCCTGCAGTGCCTTGACCAGCACTTCAGCGCCCATGAGTTCTTGCGGTGGGTTGCCGGCGCCAGAGGACGCGGCTGCTGCGGAGATGATCTCCGCCTTCGAGATTTCCATGATCAACCTTTGTGTTTTTTCGGGAACGAAAAACCTTGGGTGCCCCTTGCCAACCCTTGTGGGGTCGCGCCAGGACTTGAGGCCATGGCCATGAGCGGACTGATGTTCCGCCGGACCTTGACCCGTTTGCCTTTTGACTTGCAGGGCGGATTATGACATTACCCGGCGGTTCAGATTCGCTTCAGGTGGCTTGTAAAGGCATCGGGGCATAATCCGCGGCGGAAACCATAAGCGTTCGCTAGACATCCCTTCCCACGCGGCGCGCCTTTGCACGCCCCCTCTCGCTTGGCCACTGAACAAGAACTCTCCGACTTCCTGAAAAGCGTCGAACGACGCGCTTTCAAGCGCTCGGTCTACCACGTGCGGGACGAAGAAGCGGCGCTCGACATCGTGCAGGACAGCATGATGAAGCTGGCGCAGCACTACGGCGACAAGCCGGCCAACGAGCTGCCGATGCTGTTCCAGCGCATCCTGTCGAATTGCACGCTCGACTGGTTCCGCCGACAGAAAACCCGGCGCGCGCTGTTCTCGAACCTGAGCGACTTCGACTCGGTCGACGACGACGGAGATTTCGATCTTCTGGAGAACTTCGTCTCGCCAACCGACTCCAGAGAAACGGAAAGCGCCGAAGACACCACCCGCCGCGCCCAGGTCTTCCACGAGATAGAGGAACAGATCGCCGCATTGCCGGGCCGTCAACGCGAGGCTTTCCTGATGCGTTACTGGGAGGAAATGGACGTCGCAGAGACGGCCGCCGCAATGGGCTGCTCCGAGGGCAGCGTCAAAACCCATTGTTCGCGAGCCGTTCACGCTCTGAGCAAGGCGCTCAAGGCCAAGGGAATATCGCTATGAACACTAAGGTTCCAACCTCTTCTATCGCCGCCGAAGATCAGTTCGGTCAGCGTCTGGCTGCCCGGCTGTCTGCCGGCAACCAGGAGCTGTCGCACGACATCGGCGAGCGGCTGCGCGTTGCGCGCGCGCAGGCCGTGGCCGCGCGCAAGCAGGCGCCGCAGTTGCGGACCGCACCCGAGGTGGTGCAGTCCGGCCGTACGCTCACGCTGGGCGGCGGCTGGTGGACCCGCATCGGATCGGTGGTGCCGCTGATCGCACTCGTGGCCGGTCTCGTCACGATCAGCGTGATGCAGGACGACGACCGCGTCAGCGAACTGGCCGAAGTCGATTCCGCCCTTCTCACCGGCGACCTGCCCCCCGCCGCCTACACCGACCCGGGCTTCGCCCAATTCCTGAAGGCCGACGGCGCCTCCGACTGACCCTCACCGACCGAATGCGACGCCGCTCCAATTCCAGCGCGAACACCCCCCGTCCCTTGCGCCCGCTCACGGCGGGCGCATTCGTTTGGGCGGGTGCGTTTGCCGTCGCAGCCTTCGGCCTGACGCTCGCCTGCGCCCAGCCGCCTTCCGAGACCGGCAAGGCCGGCCAGATGGGCGTTGCGAGTTCCGTGGCGGCCGGCGCCACCAAGACAGTTCCTGCAACCAAGCCGCTCTGGAGCGAACTCACCGCCGAACAGCAGCAGGCCCTCAAGCCCCTGGTCCCGCACTGGACCACGATGAACACCGGGCAAAAACGCAAGTGGCTGGCACTGTCACGAAACTTCGCGAACATGTCGGCGGATGATCAAGTCACCCTGCACAGCCGCATGATCGAGTGGGCCGCCCTGAGCAATCAGCAGCGGGCCCAGGCGCGCTTGAACTTCGCCGAGGTCAAGCGCGTGCCGGCCGACGAGCGCAAGGCCAAATGGGAGCAATACCAGGCCTTGAGCGAGGAAGAAAAGCGCAAGCTCGCCGAGCGCGCCCCGGCCAAGCCGCGCGGTGCGGCCATTCCCGTGCGCCCCGTCTCGTCGCAAAAGCTCGTGCCGGTGCCGGCCGTTACACCGCCTGGCCAGCACACGCCCCGCATCGTGCTCGCGCCCTTGCCGACGCCACCGGCCGCCGCTACGGCCGTTCTGGTGACAACGCCACCGGAACGCGCGACCGCCGCGGCCATCGCGGCAACTCCGACGATGGTGCCTGCGCCTGCCCCCATCAACGTCACCTCGCCGCCAGTGCCCGCCGAGGCGCAAGTCCCGGCGCCCTCGCCGACTCCCACGGCGAGCGAGCAGGCCCCCGCCGCCCCCTGACACCAAGGCTTCGATGGTTTCCAGTTCTCCCGAGGCTTCGGGGCCCGATCAGCCTGTCTTGCCTGACGCACCGACACCCAACGCTCCTGCTTCGACAGTGCCCGGCCTGTGGCGCCGGATGGCCTGCTGGCTCTACGAAGGCATGCTGCTGTTCGCCGTGGCAATGACGGCTGGCTGGCTTTTCAGTGCCCTCAGCCAGATGCGCAATGCCGTGGATGAGACACGCCGTCCGCTGCTGCTGGCCTATCTCTTCGTGGTGTTCGGCATGTATTTCGTCTGGTTCTGGTCCAAGGGCCAGACGCTGGGCATGAAAACCTGGAACATCCGCATCGTGGACCGGCAAGGCCGCCCACTGACGCAATCGCGCGCCTTCCTGCGCTACATCCTGAGCTGGATCTGGCTTCTGCCTCCGCTGGCACTTCATCCCCTGCTGGGCGTGCCGGTGGTCGAAACGATGGTCCTGCTGCTTGGCTGGATCGCCATCTGGGCCGTGCTCGCACGTTTTCACCCCGATCGCCAGTTCTGGCATGACGCCTGGGCCGGTACGCGGCTCATCACCTCCAAGCCCATGAGCCGCCGATGAGTGCCCTGCCCGAGCTTCCCGACCCCGCGGTCAATCCGCAGAAGGCCCGCAAGGGCTTCGAGCGCGTCTTTCATGCCACGCTGATCTCGCTCCACGGGCTTCGCGCCGGCTGGAGCGAGCCCGCCTTCCGGCAGGAAGCGATCCTGTCGATCGTGATGATCCCGGCCGCCTTCTGGCTCGGCCGCAGCTGGGTCGAGGTGGCGCTGCTCGCCGGCAGCGCGATCCTGGTGATGATCGTGGAGCTGCTCAACACCGCCGTGGAGGCCGCCATCGACCGCATCGGCCCCGAATGGCACGACCTCTCCAAGCGCGCCAAGGACATGGGCAGCGCCGCAGTGCTGCTCTCGCTCACCCTGTGCGGCGGCATCTGGGCGGCGGCGTTGTGGACGCGCTTCGTGTCATGAGCGGGCACGCATCCCGAGGCATGATGGCGGGATGAATCCTGAATTTTCGATCTGTGTGTATTGCGGCTCGCGCCCCGGCGAGCGTCCCGAGTTTTCCGAGGCCGCCAAGGCTGTCGGCCAATGGATCGGCCAGCATGGTGGCCAGCTGGTCTACGGCGGCGGCCGCACCGGCCTGATGGGCACGGTGGCCGAAGCCACCCGCCTGGCCGGCGGCCGCGTCGTCGGCATCATCCCCAAGGCCCTGGTCGACAAGGAACTGGCCAACCCCCTCTGCGACGAACTGCACGTGGTGGACACCATGCACGAGCGCAAAGCCATGATGGGCGAGCGCGCCGACGCCTTCATCGCCCTGCCGGGCGGCATCGGCACCTTCGAGGAACTGTTCGAGATCTGGACCTGGCGCCAGCTCGGCTACCACGACAAGCCGACCGGCATCCTCAACACCGCCGGCTACTACGACAAGCTGCTCGACTTTCTCACCCACAGCGTGCGCGAGGGCTTCATGGGCGACTGGCAGATGCAGCTGATCCGCACCGGCACAGACGCCACCGAACTGCTCACTACGCTGCGCGCCGAGGTGCCGCTCCATCCGCGCGAAGACAGGCTGTCGGAAAACCTCTGACGCCCGTCTCGAAAGAAAAAGCCCCGGTCAACGGGGCTTTTTTGCTTCAGACGGCGTTTTCGTTTTCTTCACCCGTACGGATGCGCACGATGCGCTCCACGGCGGTGACGAAGATCTTGCCGTCGCCGATCTTCCCGGTGCGCGCCGAATTGACGATGGCCTCGATGCAGCGCTCCACGTCGCCCTCGTTGACGACCACTTCGACCTTCATCTTGGGCAGGAAGTCGACCACGTATTCGGCGCCGCGGTAGAGCTCGGTGTGGCCCTTCTGGCGGCCGAAGCCCTTGACTTCGGTGACGGTCAGGCCGGTGACGCCCACTTCGGCCAAGGCCTCGCGCACGTCCTCGAGCTTGAAAGGTTTGACGATGGCGGTGATCTGCTTCATGGTTTTCGTGCTCCGGCGGTTTCGTTGAATTTGCTGGTGATAGGGTAACGCCAATCCTTGCCGAAGCTGCGGTGGGTGACCCGGATTCCTACCGGCGCCTGGCGCCGCTTGTATTCATTGATCTTGATGAGCCGCGCAACCCGCTCGACCACCGCGCGTTCGTAGCCCGCGGCAATGATCTCGTCGATGCCCTCGTCGTCCTGCATGTAGCGTGCCAGGATTCCGTCGAGGATGTCGTAGGGCGGCAGGCTGTCCTGGTCGGTCTGGTCTGGCCGAAGTTCCGCGCTGGGGGGGCGCGTGATGATCCGCTCGGGGATCGGTTCCGTGCCGGTGCCATACGGGTCGTGGGCGTTGCGCCAGCGCGCGAGCGCAAATACCGTGGTCTTGAGCAGGTCCTTGATGACCGCGAAACCGCCCGCCATGTCGCCGTAGAGCGTGCAATAACCGGTGGCCATTTCGCTCTTGTTGCCAGTGGTGAGCACGATCGAGCCGAACTTGTTCGACAGGGCCATCAGCAGCGTGCCGCGGATGCGGGCCTGGATGTTTTCCTCGGTCGTGTCTTCGGGACGGCCCTTGAATTCCTCGGCCAAGGCGCCCTTGAAGGATTCGAAGGTGTGCTTGATCGAAATCTCGTCGTAGCGCACGCCGAGGCGGCTTGCCATCTCTCGCGCATCGATCCAGCTGATGTCGGCGGTGTAAGGTGAAGGCATCATCACCGCGCGTACCTTGTCCTTGCCGAGTGCATCGACCGCGATGGCGAGCACCAATGCGGAGTCAATGCCGCCAGAGAGCCCCAGGATGGCGCTCGGGAAGCCGTTCTTGCCGATGTAGTCGCGTACGCCGAGCACCAGGGCGTCCCATAGCTGAGCTTCGGCGTCGCGCGGGGCCGCTACCGCACCGGGCTCCGCCACGAAGCCGACGCTACCTTGAGGTGTGCGCTCCAACTGCGCAAAGACCAATTTCTCCTGGAAGCTCTCGGCCTGCATGGCGAGCGCGCCGTCAGCCTGCAGCGCGAACGAAGCACCGTCGAACACCACTTCGTCCTGCCCGCCGACCAGATGTGCGTAAACCAGCGGCAACCCCACCGCGCGTGCACGATCGGCCATGCGCGCAACGCGCTCGCCCTCCTTGCCCACGTGGTAGGGCGACGCGTTGATCACGGCGAGCACCTCGGCGCCGGCCTCGCGGGCCAGCTCGGCTGGCTGGTCGAACCACGCGTCCTCGCAGATCAGCAGCCCGACGGAAACCCCGCCCGCCTCGAACACGCAAGTGCCCTGCCCCGGCGTGAAATAGCGGCGCTCGTCGAACACCTGGTAGTTCGGCAGCTCGCGCTTGGCGTAGGTCTCGAGAATGCGGCCTTCCTTGATGACACTGGCCGCGTTGTGGCGCATCTGCACTGCCACGGAGCGGCTGCGCAGGCTCCCGCCGGTCGGATGCCCCACCACCACGACCATGTCTTTGAGGTCGGCCAGCGCGGCGGCAATGCCTTTCACGGCATCATCACAGGCTTCGGTGAAGGCGGGACGGAGGAAGAGGTCCTCCGCTGCATAGCCGGCAATCGAGAGTTCGGGCGTCAGGAGCAGGCGCGCGCCTTGCGCATGGGCGTCGCGTGCGGCATCGACGATCTTTCTTGCGTTGCCGGCGAGGTCGCCCACCACAAAATTGAGTTGCGCGATGGCGAGCTTGAGCGTCATACAGAAGGAAGAAAAAGGCTTGAACGATTATGTCATTCGGGTTCTGGCGTCACCGTCGGATGTGAGCCCGAAAGCCTGGAACGCGCTGCTCGCAGCGCAGGCCGAGCCCTCGCCTTTCATGCGCCACGAATACCTCGCGGCACTGCACGAGAGCGGCAGCGCATCGCCCGCGAGCGGATGGACAGCGCAGTTCATCACGCTGTGGCGCGGCAAGCAGCTCGAAGCCGCCTGCCCGGTCTACATCAAGGACCATTCGTACGGCGAATACGTCTTCGACTGGGCCTGGGCCAATGCGTATGAGCAGCACGGGCTCGCCTACTACCCCAAGGCCGTGGTCGCGGTGCCGTTCACGCCGGTGCCGGGCACACGCCTGTTGGCGCGCGATGCGCAAAGCCTCACGCTGCTGGTGCAGGCGCTGGTCGCGTGGTGCAAGCAGGAAGAGCTTTCCTCCCTGCACCTGCTGTTCGGTGCAGAGGACGACATCATTGCGTGCACTGAAGCCGGGCTGATGCTCCGCAACACGGTGCAGTTCCATTGGACGAATGCCGGCTATCCAGACTTCGACACCTTCCTCACCAGCCTCGCGCACGACAAGCGCAAGAAGATCCGTCAGGAGCGCCGCAAAGTCGCCGACGCCGGCGTGAGCTTCCGCTGGTCGCGCGGCAAGGACATCTCGAAGGCCGACTGGGATTTCTTCTATCGCTGCTACGAGCGCACCTACCGCGAGCACGGCAACCCGCCCTACCTCACGCGCGACTTCTTCCAGCGCATGGCCGACACCCTGCCCGAGGCCTGGCTGCTGTTCGTCGCCGAGCGCGACGGCAAGCCCATGGCGACCAGCCTGATCGCGGTCTCCACGCAGCCGGACGAACCGCTCGTCGCCTACGGCCGCTACTGGGGCGCGCTGGAGCGCGTCGACTGCCTGCACTTCGAGGCCTGCTACTACCAGCCCCTTGCCTGGTGCATCGAACACGGCGCCCGGCGCTTCGAGGGCGGCGCGCAGGGCGAGCACAAGATGGCACGCGCGCTGATGCCGGTGAAGACCACGAGCGCCCACTGGCTCGCGCACCCGGCGTTCTCCGATGCGGTCGAGCGCTTTCTCGAGCGCGAGGGTGCCGGCATCGAGAACTACATGGACCACCTGGGCGAGCGCAGCCCTTTCAAGGCCGCCTGATCGGGCCTCCGTGTTGCCTCCCGGGACTGCTATAAACGCGCCCAATATCAAACAACAGGAGGGATTCTCGATGCCATTCGTCGGACTGGGGCTGCACGTCCTCATTGCACTGTTCTTCGCCGTACATGCCATGCGCCATGGCAAGCAGATGTACTGGCTCATCATCCTTTTCAGCTTCCCCTTGCTGGGCAGCGTCGTGTACTTCGTGGTCGAGTACCTGCCCGCCTCGCGCATGCAGCGCACCGCGGGCAAGGTGGCGAATGCGGCCATCGGCTTCATCGACCCCGAGCGCGAGTACCGAGCAGCCAGCGAGGCCTACGACCTCGCGCCCACGGCCCAGAACAAGCTGCGCCTCGCGAAGGCCGCGCTCGACAAGGGGGAGGCGGCCGATGCGGTCGGACACTACCGCGACGCCCTGAAGGGCCCGCTCTCCTCCGACCCCGAACTGCAATTCGGCCTGGCCAGCGCGTTGCTCGCCGCAGGCGGTCCGGCTTCGGGCCGCGAGGCACTGCAAGCGCTCCAGGCCCTGCGTGCCTCGCGCGACGATTACCGCCGGGACGAGGTGGCCGTGCTGGCTGCCCGCGCCCTCGCCGCCGACGGGCGCCAGGCGGAAGCACACGAGGCCTTCGAGGCCGCGCTGAGCCAATACAACACCGTCGAGGCGCGTGCCCGGTACATCGCCTGGCTGGCGCAACAAGGCGATGCCACCGGTGCGCAGCGCCACTGGAACGAACTCCAGCAGGCCGCTCGCCACTGGAATTCGCACGCGCGCTCTGTCAATCGCGAGTGGATGCGGCTGGCCGAGGGCGCCACGCGGACCTGATCGACCGAACCAAAGAAAAAAGGGAGTACCAGCAATGAAGATCACCAAATCCAGGCGCCGCCGCCTGGTCGCTGCCGCATGTGCAGCACTGGCCTGGGGCCATGGGAGCGCTCTGGCCGAGCAGGGCCCGGAGCCCGGCACGCCTCGCATCGCGAGCACCTCGACCGAGGGAGGCCTGTCCAGAATACCCACGCCGTTGGGAACGGCCGAACTCGACTATCCCGACATTGCCAAGCGGGCAGGCGTGGGAGGTCGGGTGACCGTCGCTGTGTTCGTCGACGAAAACGGCCGCCCCCTCAAGACGAGAATCGCTTCGCGCGAGCCCATGTTTCTGGACATCTTCGACGACGTCTCGCGCCGTGCGGCCATGGGGGTCCGCTATTCGCCTGGCCTGGATGAAAACGGAAAGCCGGCCGCGATGTGGGTCAGGCAGCCGTTCAGCTACGTGCTCACAGGCGAGACACCGGCCCGCTGCACGGTGAACACGACAGAGCATTACCCGGAGAAAGCCCGTGCAGCGGGAATCGAGGCTGTGGTTGGCGTCTTCGTGAATCTGGACGCAAACGGGTGGCCCGCCAGGAGCGGAATGGCCGTGGTTGGCCGGATTCCGACCAACGCGACCCTGTTCGATGAGCCGGCAAAGGCAGCCCTGCTGAAAATCCGCTGCCAGCCTGCAAATCGGGGCGGCCTGAATGTTCCAAGCGTCGCCGTGGTCGATATCACCTTCACGCCTCCCGTGGACAATCTGCCCGGAACCCTGAAGCAGGATTGATGCGCCAATCTGCGCCTGCCCCGCGAAAGGCATAGTCGTCCTCGCCTTTCGTCGGATCGACAACCCTCAGTGCTTCCAGCAGCATTCGACCGGACAGCAACACCAGCCGAAGGACGAACGCATGCGGATCAGCCAAGCCCTCGCGCAACTCACCCTGAGTGTCTTCATGATGGCCGGCCTCTCGGTCGCAAGCGCCGCGAGCTTCGACTGCACCAAGGCCGGCAACGCCACCGAGAAAGCCATCTGCGCTGACCCGGGCCTGTCGCGGCAGGACGAAGCCCTGGCCGCGCTCTACCAACGCCAGCTCGAGATGCCCGATACGGGCCAATGGGGAACGATCCTGCGGCGCGACCAGCGTGATTGGATCGCGGTGCGCAACCGCGAATGCAAGGGCAACATCGATTGCCTGAAGCAGGACTACCAGCGCCGCATCACTTACCTCAGCCATCCGCTGCTGCAATGGATGGGCCGCTACGTGCAGGGCAAGTGCCCGCACGAGGGCCGCTTCCTCGACGTCACGCCCGGCGACGGCGGGCAACTCGATGTGGAGATCTACATCTGCCCCAACCCGCGCGGCA
This sequence comes from Variovorax sp. RKNM96, assembly GCF_017161115.1. GTDB lineage: Bacteria > Pseudomonadota > Gammaproteobacteria > Burkholderiales > Burkholderiaceae_C > Variovorax. The sequence goes on from NZ_CP046508.1 coordinate 4,142,959, forward strand.
ACATGCTGCTGCAGGGCAGGAACGAGCTCGAAGCCGGGCAGCGCCTGAGAGTGGCGGAAGGCGGGCGTTGCACCCGCACCTTCCAGTTCGCCGCCGACCACATCACAGTCGCCGACGGGCCCGAATGCGCACCGGCACTGAAAGGCGTCTATGTGCGCGACCCGCGCCGCTCTCCGTTCGAGCTCGAGGGCGCGAAGTGAATGACCTGGACTACTTCTTGTACGCGGCGATGCCGTCGACGACTTCCTTCTTGGCCGCGTCGATGCCTTCCCAGCCCAGCACCTTAACCCACTTGCCGGCTTCCAGGTCCTTGTAGTGCTCGAAGAAGTGGCTGATGGCCTTCAGGCGCATCGGGTTCACGTCGTCGACCGACTTCCAGTGGCTGTAGATCGGCAGCACCTTGTCGGTGGGCACGGCCAGCACCTTGCCGTCGACGCCGGCTTCGTCTTCCATCATCAGGATGCCCAGGGGGCGGCAGGGCACGACCACGCCCGGCAGCAGCGGGTACGGAGCGATCACCAGCACGTCGACCGGGTCGCCGTCGCCCGACAGGGTCTGCGGCACGTAGCCGTAGTTGGCGGGGTAGTACATGGCCGTCGTCATGAAGCGGTCAACGAAGATCGCGCCCGATTCCTTGTCGACTTCGTACTTGATCGGGTCGGCGTTCATCGGGATTTCGATCACGACGTTGAAGGCGTCGGGGACGTTCTTGCCGGGGGAGACTTTGTCGAAGGACATGACGTTTTTCGAGTAGTTGAAAAGTATTGGGGAGACGGGGACAAACCCTGAGTTTACTTTCCGTGTCACCGCGCGGTCGCACACGCCTTCGTTTTTGCCTGTAAATTGCACCCGTTGGCCAATCGGCTCCTCACCTTTTCGGTGCAGCGAGCTTCGAGGAAGCAACGCGACGGAAAACCTGGGTCCCGTACGCGTTGCGCGCAGGATCCATGCTGTCCGTCTCCACAAGTCACAACGAACGAATGGAGAAGCAAAGCATGATCGGCAACACCCCCCTGATACTCGCCATCGTCTGCGGCCTCGTGGCCGTCGGCTACGGTTTCTGGGCCCGAAGTTGGATTCTCGCCAAGGACCCGGGCAACGCCCGGATGCAGGAAATCGCCGCCGCCATCCAGGCCGGCGCCTCGGCCTACCTTGCCAAGCAGTACACCACCATCGCGGTGGTCGGCGTGATCCTGGCGGTGCTCATCGCCCTCTTCCTCGACCTGACCACGGCCGTCGGCTTCGTGGTCGGCGCGGTGCTCTCGGGCGCCTGCGGCTTCATCGGCATGAACGTGTCGGTGCGCGCCAACGTGCGCACGGCGCAAGCGGCCACCAAGGGCATCGGCCCGGCGCTGGACGTGGCGTTCCGCGGCGGCGCCATCACCGGCATGCTGGTGGTCGGGCTGGGCCTCCTGGGTGTTACCGGCTTTTACTGGTTCCTCGCCGGCAGCGCGCCCAAGTCGGACCACACCCTGGCCGCCATCCTCAATCCGCTGATCGGCTTTGCCTTCGGCTCCTCGCTGATCTCGATCTTCGCGCGGCTGGGCGGCGGCATCTTCACCAAGGGCGCCGACGTCGGCGCCGACTTGGTGGGCAAGGTCGAGGCCGGCATTCCGGAAGACGACCCGCGCAACCCGGCAGTGATCGCCGACAACGTGGGCGACAACGTCGGCGACTGCGCCGGCATGGCGGCCGACCTGTTCGAGACCTACGCGGTGACGCTGATCGCCACCATGGTGCTCGGCGCGTTGATGGTCACCACGGCGCCCGGCAACGCGGTGCTGTATCCGCTCGCGCTCGGCGGCGTATCGATCATCGCGTCGATCATCGGCTGCTTCTTCGTGAAGGCGTCGCCCGGCATGGTCAACGTGATGCCGGCGCTCTACAAGGGCCTGGCGGTCGCGGGCATCCTGTCTCTGATCGCGTTCTGGTTCGTCACGGCCTGGATCATTCCGGACAACGCCATCGCCGCGAGCGGCAGCCAGCTCAAGCTCTTCGGCGCCTGCTTCGTGGGCCTGGCGCTCACCGCGGCGCTGGTGTGGGTCACCGAGTACTACACGGGCACGCAGTACAAGCCGGTGCAGCACATCGCGCAGGCCTCGACCACGGGCCACGGCACGAACATCATCGCGGGCCTGGGCGTCTCGATGCGCTCCACCGCCTGGCCGGTGATCTTCGTGTGCATCGCGATCCTGGCCTCGTACTCGCTGGCCGGCCTGTTCGGCATCGCGGTCGCCGCAACGTCCATGCTGAGCATGGCGGGCATCGTGGTCGCGCTCGACGCCTACGGCCCCATCACCGACAACGCCGGCGGCATCGCCGAGATGAGCGAGCTGCCCGACAGCGTGCGCGCCGTGACCGACCCGCTCGACGCGGTCGGCAACACGACCAAGGCCGTGACCAAGGGCTACGCCATCGGCTCGGCCGGCCTCGCCTCGCTGGTGCTCTTTGCCGACTACACCCACAAGCTGGAGAGCTTCGGGCTGAACATCAGCTTCAACCTGAGCGACCCGATGGTGATCGTCGGCCTGTTCATCGGCGGGCTGATTCCCTACCTGTTCGGCGCGATGGCGATGGAAGCCGTGGGCCGCGCAGCCGGTGCGGTGGTCGAGGAAGTGCGTCGCCAGTTCCGCGAGATCCCCGGGATCATGGAAGGCACCGGCAAGCCCGAGTACGGCAAGGCCGTAGGCATGCTGACCGGCGCGGCCATCAAGGAAATGATGATCCCCTCGCTGCTGCCGGTGGTGGTGCCGATCGTCGTGGGCCTCGTGCTCGGACCGAAGGCGCTGGGCGGCCTGCTGATGGGCACGATCGTCACGGGCCTGTTCGTCGCCATCTCGATGTGCACGGGCGGCGGCGCCTGGGACAACGCCAAGAAATACATCGAAGACGGCCACCACGGCGGCAAGGGCTCCGAGGCGCACAAGGCGGCCGTCACCGGCGACACCGTGGGCGATCCCTACAAAGACACCGCCGGTCCGGCCGTGAACCCACTGATCAAGATCATCAACATCGTGGCGCTGCTCATCGTGCCGCTGGTGGTGAAGTTCCATGCCGGCGATGCGGCGGCGATGGCGCCGGCCAAGGTCGAGACGCCGACCGCCGTGACGGCGCCTGCGGCCACGGCACCGGCCACGCCAGGCGCTGCCGTTGCCTCGGGTGCGGTTTCCGCGGTCGAAGCTGCCGCGGTGAAGGTCGAGAACGGCGTCGTGAAGTTCTACTTCGCGAGCGCCAGTTCCGAAGTCGCCCCCAATGCCAAGGAAGCGCTGGCCGATGTCATCAAGGCCGTGCAGAGCGGCAGCACCGTGCTCGTGAGCGGCTACCACGATGCGAGCGGCGACCCGGCCAAGAACGCCGAGCTGGCCAAGCAGCGCGCCATGGCCGTGAGCGATGCGCTCAAGGCCGCGGGCGCGCCCGAAGACAAGATCGAGCTGGCCAAGCCCGAGCAGTCGCAGGCCGACGGACCGCCTTCGGAGGCGCGCCGCGTCGAAGTGAAAGTGAAGTCCTGAACATGCCCACGCCCGCACGGCTCGAAGCCTTCATCGCCGCCGTGGAGGGCGGCGCGCATGCCAAGGCCATCGAGGACTACTACACCGAAGACGCCACCATGCGCGAGAACCAGGCCGAGCCGCGGCGGGGCCGCAGCACGCTGGTGGCGCAGGAAAGCGCCGTGCTCGACCGTACCGAATCGGTGGTGTCCACCTGCGTGCGGCCGGTGCTGGTGAACGGCGACCACGTGGCCATCCACTGGATCTTCGAGTTCACCTTCAAGGGAGGCACCCGGATGCGCATGGAAGAAATCGCCTGGCAGCGCTGGGACGGCGAACGCATCGCCGAAGAGCAGTTCTTCTACGACCCGGCGCAGAGAAAGCCGGGCTGAACACAACGGCAAGGTGCTGAGCCCACGCCGCCCCTTTCGATTGGTGCTGCTGGCGCTGCCCGCGCTGGCGCTGGGCGCGACAGCCGTCGCCCAAAACCGTGCGGACGCCCTGCCCCTGAGCTTCGAGGCAGCGCGCGCCCGCATGGTCGAACGCTCCGACAAGCTGGCCGCGGCGCGCTCGGCCGTCGAATCGAAAGAGCTGCAGAGCGAAGGCCTGAAGCGCCTGGGCGGCCCGGTAGTGAGCGTCTCGGGGCTGGCCTATGCGTACAACGCCAACCTGAACCTGGACCTCGATCCGCTCAACCAGAAGCTCGGGCAGATCGGCCAATCGCTGCCGCCGTCGATCCAGAGCTTCATCTCGCGCGTGCCGATTCCGCAGTTGCCCAACAGCTACACGCTCAACCGGCACGACACGGGCACCAACACCTCGATCTCGGCGGTCTGGCCGATCTACCTGGGCGGTGCGACCGATGCGGTGCGCGGCTTCGTCTCGGCGCAAACGCGCGAAGCGCAGGCCGATGCCGAGCAGGCCGGCCACGAGGTCGACACGCTGCTGGTGCAGCGCTACTTCGGCGCCCAGCTCGCGCAGCGCGCGGCCACGCTGCGCGCGCAGGCCGAACGCACGATTGCCCAACATGACGCGGCCGCGCAGAAGATGCTCGCGGCCGGCGTGATCTCGCGCGTCGAGCGGCTGCAAGCGAGTGCCGCCTACGAGGAAGCCCGGCGCAACGCGCGCAAGGCCGAAGACGATGCAGCGCTGGCGGCCGTCGCCCTCGCCCGCACGGTGCGCGCCGACGGCACCGTGACGCCGCAGACGCCGCTCTTTCTCATCAGCACGCCGATCGAGCCGCTCAACTACTTCATCGATTCGGCGCTCACCCGGCATCCGGGCCTCGGCAAGGTCGCGGCCAAGAAATCGCAGGCCGAGCAGTTGCACGAAGGCGAAGAGGCGCTGCGCCGTCCGCAGGTCATCGCCTTCGGCACGCGGCAACTCAAGAGCGGCAATGCCGACTGGGTGGCGGGCCTCGGCGTGCGCTGGACGCTGTATGACTCGGTCGACCGCGACGCGCTCTCGGCCTCTTCGCAAAAGCAGGTCGAACAGGCCGAGCACACCGATGCACAGGCGCGCAGCGACATCTCGCTGCTGGTCGAGCGCAACTGGCGCGCGCTGGAAAACGCCCGCCGCCAGTACCTCGACATGAAGGTTTCGGTCGAACTCTCGGAAGAAGTGGTGAGGCTGCGCGTGGCGGGCCTGCGTGAAGGCACGAGCACCACGCTCGACCTGATCGACGCCGAGACCAACCGCGCCAAGGTGCTGACCGAACGCGCGCAGGCCGCCAACGAATACGTGCAGGCGCTCGCGCAGTTGCTCGAGAGCGCGGGCCTCTCCGAGAAGTTTTCCGAGTACATCGCGCGTGCCGACGTGAAGGTGAATTGACCATGAGTGCCAAGACCCGAAAACTGATCGCCATCGCCGCGGCACTGCTCGTGCTGGTGCTGCTCGTCTGGGGCTTCTGGCGCGCCTCGCAGCCTGCGGCCGAGGTGTTCCAGGGCCAGATGGAAGCGCGCGAGACCGACGTGGCCGGCAAGGTCACCGCGCGCATCGCCGAAGTGGCGGTGAAGGAAGGCGACCGCATCCAGGCCGGCGCGCTCTTGGTGCGCATGGACAGCCCCGAGGTGCGCGCCAAGCTCGCGCAGGCCACCGCCGCCGAGCAGGCCGCGCAGGCCGTCGCCGACAAGGCGCAGAACGGCGCCCGTCCGCAAGAAGTGGAAATGGCGCGCATGCAGTGGCAGCGTGCCGAAACCGCCGCGCAGCTCGCGCAGACATCGTTCCGCCGCGTCGACGGACTCGCGCGCGAAGGCCTGGTGGCCGACCAGAAACGCGACGAAGCCGAAGCCAACTGGAAAGCATCGCGCGACGCGGCCATCGCGGCGAAGGCGCAGTACGACATGGCACGCATCGGTGCCCGCCCCGAGGACCAGGCCGCGGCCAGCGCCCAGGCGCGCCAGGTTGCCGGCGTGGTGGCCGAAGCGGAAGCCGCCAAGGCCGAGACCGAGCTGCGCAGCCCCGTGGGCGGCGAGGTGGCCAAGGTGCTTGCCAAGGTCGGCGAGCTGTCGCCGCAGGGCGTGGCGGTGGTCACCGTGGTTGACCTGAACGACCAGTGGGTCGTGCTGAACGTGCGCGAGGACCGGCTCGCCCGCTTCGCGGTCGGCAGTGAGTTCGATGCCCGCCTGCCGGCACTGGTGAACGACAAGGACAAGTCCGACGCGCACCACGCGGCCCGCTTCAAGGTCTATTACAGCGCCGCCCTGCCCGACTTCGCGACGTGGCGCGCCACCCGGGGTGGCAACGGCTTCGACGTACGCACCTTCGAGGTCCGCGCGCGGCCGTTGAAGCCCATCGACGGCGCGCGGCCCGGCATGAGCGTGCTGGTCGACTGACGACCCGGCGATGAGCCTCCGCGGCTTCTCCGCTGCCAGCGCACGGCGCGAATTCGCGCTGCTGCGCACCCGCCCCTGGGACCTGGCCATGGTCTCGTGGGTGCCGCTGCTCGCGGTGTTCCTGATCTGGTGGATCTTCTCGGCGGGGCTGCCCGAGCGCCTGCCGATCGGCGTGCTCGACCAGGACCGCACGGCCCTCTCGCGCCAGTTGGTGCGCTTCCTGGACGCCACGCCGGGCCTGCGCGTCGTGCAGTACTACGCGGACGAAGGCGCCATGGCGCGCGCGTTGACCAGCGGCGCGGTCGATGCAGCGGTGCAGTTGCCGCGCGACCTCAACCGCGATGTGAAGCGCGGGCGCGTCGGCCAGGTCGTGCTGCTGCACAACGCGCAGCTCGGCACGCATTCGAGCCTGATCCAGCGGGACGTGCGCACGGTGGTGGCCACCGTCTCGGGCGGCGTCGAACTCGCGGTGCGCAACAAGCGCGGCGAGTCGATGACGGCCGCGCGCGTGAGCATGGAGCCGATCAAGGCGAGCATGGTGGCGCTGTTCAACACCTCGACGGACTACGAGCAGTTCCTGGGCGCCGCGCTCATTCCGGCGCTGCTGCACATCCTCGCGATGACGGCCGGCGCATGGGCCGTGGGCCGCGAGCTGCGCGACCGCAGCATCGCCGAATGGCTGGGCGCCGCGCCGCGCTGGCACGAGGCGCTGGCCGCGCTGGCGGGCAAGCTCGCGCTGCCGTTCGCGAGCCTGTCGGCGGTCGGCATCGCGGCGATGTTGTGGATCACGGCCGGCCGCGGCTGGCATCCGGTCGGGTCGGTGGGCTGGACGCTGTTCGCGCTGGTGGTGTTCCTCGCACTCTCCATTGCGCTCGGCGCGTTCGTCTCGGCGCTCACGCGGTCGCTGCGCACCGCGCTCTCGGCCACGGGCTTCATCACGGCGCCCGCCTTTGCGTTCGGTGGGGTGGGCTTTCCGCTGGTCGCGATGCCGCTCCTTGCCCAGATGTGGGCGAGCCTGCTGCCCTACACGCACTACATCCGCGTGCAGATGGAACAGCTGCAGATGGGCGCGCCGCTGGCGTATTCGGTCGGCACGCCGCTGTGGATGGTGCTGGGCATGGCCGTGCTGCTGGCGGCATCGGCCGCCGCGCTGGTGCGCGCCGCGGCCGCACCCGACACCTGGGGAGGCCGCTGATGGACCTCGACCCCACGCGCACCCGCTTCGGCACCGCCTGGCGCGACACCGCGCTCGCCGTGCTGCGCGACAAGGGCGTGCTGCTGATCATGCTGCTCGCGCCCATCATCTACGGCTTCTTCTACCCGTGGCCCTACGGCACGCAGGCCGTGACGCGGGTGCCGGTGGCGGTGGTCGACGAGGACCACAGCGGGCTCTCGCGGCAGATCGCGCGCTTCGCGATGGCCAATCCGCGGCTCGATGTGCGCATGGTCACGTCCGACGTGCACGAGGCGCAGCAGGCGCTCTGGCGCGGTGAGATCGAGGGCTATGCGCTGCTGCCGTCGGACCTCAAGCGCAACGTGATCCGCGGGCTCTCGGCGGTGGTGACGATCGAGGGCAATGGCGCCTATGCGCTGCTGAACAAGGCGGTGCTGTACGGCTTCTCGGAGGCGGTGGGGACGGTCTCGGCGGGGGTCGAGATCCGCAAGCTGCAAGCGGGCGGCCAGAGCGCGGTGCAGGCTGCACGCAGCCGCAGTCCGCTCAACACGCAACTGGTGGCGCTGTTCAATCCGACCGAGGGCTACGGCAGCTACGTGGTGCCGGCGGTGGCGCTGCTGATCCTGCAGCAGACGCTGCTGATGGGTGCGGCGATGCTGGCAGGCACCTGGGCCGAGGCCGGGCGATTGCGCGCAGGCATGGGGGCATGGTTCGGGCGGCTGGGGGCACTGTCGGCCTTCGGCTTCCTGAGCGGTCTCTTCTACTTCGGCTGGGTGTTCTTCCTGCAGGACTATCCGCGGGGCGGCAATCCGCTCGGGGCGCTGGTGCTGCTGCTTTTCTACGTGCCGGCGATCTGCACGGTCGGGCTGCTGCTCGGATGCTGGTTCCGCGACCGCGAACGGGCCTTGCAGGTGCTGCTCTTCACCGCCCTGCCGATGGCGTTTCTCTCGGGGTTCTCGTGGCCTGTCGAGGCCTTGCCCGGGCCGTTGCAGGCTCTGCGCTGGGTGTTCCCGAGCACGGCGGGCATCCAGGCTTCGCTACGGCTCAACCAGATGGGCGCACCGCTGCACGATGTGCTGCCCTATCTCGGGGCGCTGCTGTCGCTCGCCCTTGCGGGGCTGCTGGTGCTTTGGGTCGCCGCCACGCCGCGCCGGGCGGACCGCGAACCCGCCTAGCGCTGGCTCTCGGCCGCCACGGCACGCACCAGCCGCGTGGCGGGCGCCACCAGCTCGCGCAGGTCGCCGGCACGCTCCTGCTCGATGGCCTGCAGCACCAGCTCGTTGATGCCGCCGACCACCGTCATCGCCATCTGGCTCGTGAGGTGCGCGGCCGGGCCGTCTCCCGCGCCGCTGCTGTTGATCGCGACCTGGATGAAGTTGGCGATCTCGTCATTGACGCGCCGCCGCGCGGCGAGACCCGGCATGCCGAGGCCCAGGATCTCGACGAACAGCGTGCGCAGCAGCACCGGGTCCTGCGCCAGGTAGTCGAAGTACGCGGTCATCGCCTGCTCGACCTGCGCACGCCAGGGCTGCGCGGGGTCGAAAGCCTCGCTCACCGCATGCAGCGCGAGGCGGCTGGCGGTTTCGTACAGCGCGATCAGGCACTCGGTCTTGGTGCTGAAGTGCTCGTAGAACGTGCGACGCGACACGGCCGCCTCGCGCACGATGTCGGCGATGGTCGTGTCGGCGTAGCCCTTGGCGGCCACGGCCTGCGCCATGCCCTGGAGAAGGCGCGCATAGTGCTCGCTTTCCGTGCCCTCGGCAGCCTTGGAGGCCACTGTTTTTTCGATGGTGTCGCTCATGAATGGCACATTTTCCTACGTCTCGGTACTTGACAGTACCAGCATCGACCCGCACCATGGAGGCATCCGGTACGAACCTGTACCAACCTTTCTTCCCACGATGTCCCGAGGATTGTTTTCATGAGTGAACTCGTTGTCCGCCGCCTGCTGATCGACCTGCAATCGCCCTTTGCCCGCAACTGGTGCGGCGGCGATGCATTCTCGACCGCCTTCTTCAATGCCCTGTCGATGAGTTTTCCGTTCGGCGAGCAATTCTTCATCGACGCCGTGCGCGACGCGGTGGCCACGCTGCCGCCCGAGGTGCAGGAAAAGTACCGTGCCGACGTGCGCGGCTTCATGGGCCAGGAAGCCACGCACCGGCGCATCCACTCGCTCTTCAACAATCACCTGGAGAACCAGGGGCTGGTCGATGGCTGGACGGCGCGCGCCAACAAGCGCCTGGCGCTGATGGAGGAAGCCGATCCGCGCCACGCGCTGGCGGTCACCGCCGCCACCGAGCACTTCACCGCGATGTTCGCCGAGTGGCTGCTGGCCCGCCCCGAGATCCTCGACGGCGCGGAGCCGCGGCTGCGGACCATGTGGCTGTGGCACAGCGCCGAAGAGCTGGAGCACAAGTCCGTTGCCTTCGACATCTACAAGGCCACGGGCGGCTCCGACGAATGGCGTATCCGCTGGTTTCGCCGCGTGACCGTCATGTTCCTCGGCGACCTGATGCACCAGACCATCGACAACCTGCGCCACGAAAAACAGCTGTGGAAGTGGGCGACCTGGAAGAGCGCGGCGCGCATCCTGCTGAGCAAGAACGGACTGCTGCGCGGCAACCTGAGCGGCTGGCGCAGTTACCTGCGTGCCGACTTCCATCCGGCGCAGCAGGACAGCACCCTGTCGACGCGTTGGCTGGCCGACAACCGCGCGCAGTACACGCCCGTGGGCGCCGCGCCCGAAGCCGCTGCCGCGGCTCAGTAAAGGCTGCCGCGTTGCGACAGGGCGCCGTGGCCCGTCTGCTGCTGCTCGGAGCGTAACGTCAGGTCGTGCAGGGTGTCGAAGTCCGATGGTGCGTCGGGCACACGCATCACCATCTCGAGTTCGTGCATCGAAGCGATCCAGCGGCCGGCGGCCGAATCGGCCGGCTCGTCGTTGGCGAAGGTGCCATCGCGGATGTAGAGGGTTTCGCCCTCGGGGCGCTCGGCGTGGAGCTCGACCAGGCGCGCAATCGAGAAGTTGTACGTCACGAGCTTCTCGCGCGTCTTGCGGTCCTTGCCGCCGCAGTTGAAGGAGCCTTCCGCCGCGATGACGATGCAGGAGCCTTCGACGCCGCCGTCCAGGTCGATCTCGTTGCCGGAGCGCCACATGGCATTGGGCAGGCGCACCCGCACCTTGTCGATCACCAGATCGCGCTGCTTGTTGAGCGTACCCAGGGGCGGTACCAGGGAACGCAACTGCCGCAGGCGCTCCGCGAAGTTGTCGTCCATGAGAAATTCGACGTGGTGCGTGGCACTGCCGGACGAGCGCTTGACCACCTGCATGACGACATGGCGTGGTTTGCTCACGGCAGGCACCTTTTGCACGCGTCAACGTCCACACCCAACGCCGGGCAGCCAAGGCCTTGCTGGAATTGATTTGTCATCGGCTACAGATTAGAACTTTTGGATGAATGCATTTACATGCATCAATTGTTTCTAACTGTATATCGATTAAGTCCGTTTTGAAAGGAAATCTGCGACATGTTCACGCGGGCATGTCGCCAAAACGTCGCCGCCTCGTGCTAGCCGAAAGTTAGCCCGAAGAAGCTTCCGACTGCTCCAGCGCTTCGTCGAGCGCCTTGCAGGAAGGCGCGCAGACGGTTTGCGACTTGCCCAGCACCTGTCGCGTGCGCAGCTGCGAGCGCACGCGGTGCTTGCCGCACATGAAGCAGGACATGGTCGCCCCGCTGAAAGACGCCGAAGCGCGGAACGGGGAACCCGGTGTCTTGGACTTGTAGCGCAGGCCGTCCGCCACCACTGCCGTCTTCACTTCACCCTTCGCCATGCGTCTTGTCCTTGTTCGTTTTGGCACCGCCCATGGCGCGTGCAATGGCTTCCCTGGCGCTGACTTCAGCCGCCAAGGAAACGTCCAATGCCGAGCGGCAAAGCCCGGCGTGCTGATAGTTGAGGTTCTCATAAACCTCGGATGCGGCCGGATAGGCATCGAGCAGGCGGCCCAGATCGGCCCCCGGCGCAACATCCTCGAACTCGTGCACCAGGTGCTCGACCACCGAGCGGTACTGCTCGGCGCCTACGGGCACGGTGCTGTGCTCGAGTCGTTCCAGCAGTTGCGCCAGCACCTGGGTCACTGCCAGATCGGTCTTGGGGGACGGATTGTGGGTCGTGTTCATGGTTCGCATCTGGGGGCAGCATACGCCTATGCAAGTGGCTGGTCGTACAGGGCCGTCTCCGGCTCCCCCGCTTTCTGGGCCGCCTGCATGCGTTGGAGCAGGCTGTGGAGCATCTCCGTGGACAGCCCGTGGATCACCAGCCGGTGCCCCGCCCGCAGGGTCGACAGGGGCACCAGCGGATGCTTGTTGTTGACCAGAATCAGGTGCTCGGGCGCATTCAGGATCGTCGCCGTGTAGATGCCGATGGTTTCGTCCAGTTGCAATGAATTGGCGGCACGCCAGAAATCGTTGTCGGTGAGCATCAGTTGGTAGAGCGGCGTGAACAGTTCGATGGCGCTCTGCAGGTCGAGGAAATTGAGCTTGCCGTGGGGCATGTCTTCCAGCCGCAGCCCCGGCTCCTTGATCATCGAGAAATCGACCTTCTCTGCCTTGCACAGCGCCATGCCCTTCTCGCGCAGCGCCGTGTTCAGGCGGATCACGAAGTTGAAGAGGTTCAGGTCGTGCTTCAAGAACATCTCGTCCTTCAGCGCGTCGATGTCCGCCGGCTCCAGCGGGTTGGTGGTCACCGGCGCCGGCGAATTGCGCCCGATGAACGCCAGCACCTGCGATCCCAGGTGAAAGTGCCGCAGGATCAGCCAGTTCGCCTCGGGCGACACGAAACGCTTGAGCCCCCACGCCAGAAAGCGGTGCAGCAGCATCGAGTGCGACCAGTTGCGCGGCACGAACACCTTGACGATCTGGATCAGGATGATCGTGAGGCGCGCAATCGGCCGCAGAAATGGCAGCAGGTACTGCCGCGAGCCCGAGCTCGAATCCGCGAGCCAGGCCGACTTGACGTTGTCCGGCAGCGGCGTGCTCTGGTCGAGGTAGAGCGCGAGCCACGGGCTCGGATCGCGCTCGTCGTGAGTTTGCGTCAAAAAATCAGGCGTTCGGCTCATGCGGCATCCGCTCCGTGATGTGCTGGAACTGCATCAGGTACAGCGCGGCCGTGTGGCGCGCCGTGTCGATGATCTGGCGGGCCGCGCGGGCTTGCCCTTCGACGGCCATCACCATCTCGACCGCGGCGAGCCAGCGGTTCAGGTGGTTTTCGTCGTTGTGGCCGTGGTACTCGAGAAAGCGGAAGGCATCGGGCGGCAGCTTCACGCTCGCCTTGATGAGCGGCAGCAGCGCCGGCACGATGCGCTGGCCCGTGCCTTCGATGATGTAGATCGCACCCAGCAAGCCGATCGGATCGCGCGTGGCGGCCAGGCCGTGCAGATAGGCGTTGAGCGCCTCGCCGCCGGGGTTGCGGCGCAGGTCGTCGATCTGCGCGACCGTGCCGCCCGCCTTCCTGTAGTCGCTGAAGAGGATGTTGAAGTCGTTCTGCTCCTCGCCCGCATGCACGTCGATCAGCGAAGCCAGCATCTGGTACGGCTTGCTCAGCGAGGCGGCGCCTTCGCGCATCCACTTGCTGCCTTCGCGCACCTGCGGCACCCACTGTTCCATCCAGTTCAGGTAGTCGGGCAAGGCCAGGCGACGTTCGCGTATCTGGCGGATCAGCGGCGTGCGCCAGACGCGGGAACGGTAGTCGTGCCAGATGGCGGCCAGTTCGGTGAGCAAGGCGCCGAGGCCTTCGGGGGCGGCAGCCGGGTCGTGCGGAGGTGCAATGACGAGATCGTCGTCCGGCACCGCCGCACGGGGCGCCGCCATCGTCACAGGCACCGCATCGGTCGCCTCGACTTCCAGCAGCATGTACGCCGCCATGAAGCGCCCCGACTCGGGCACGTAGCAGAAGATCTGTTCGCCCGGCTTCAGCGCCTTGGTGTGCAGGAATTCGGCCAGCATGATCAGGATCGACGCCGCTCCCGTGTTGCCGCGCCACGCGAGGTTGCTCCACCAACGCTCGCGCGGAATCGAAAGATCGGCCTTGTTCATCAGGTCCTCGACCACCGGGATGAATTTCTCCGACGAGTAGTGGCACAGGAAGTGATCGACCCGCTTCGGGTCGACCCAGCCGTCGCGCACCAGCCCCGCGTATTCGTGAATGCCGATGTCGAACAGGTGCGGCAACAGGCGAATGTCCTGCCGCAGCGAGAGCGCGCCGGCGGCTTCGGCCTCGGCCCAGGAACCGAAGTCGAGGTGGCCGCGTGCGCGGTCCTCGGTCAGGCCGAGCTGCATGCACACGGGGTAGTCGCCTGAGAAGGCGCGCTGGTGCACCCATTTCAGCTTCAGGCGAAGACCAGGTGCGCCAGCCAGCGCGGGCGTGCCATCGGACAGCAGCAACGCCCCCGCGCCATCGGACAGCATCCAGCGCAGGAAGTGCGAGTCGAAGTCGGTCTCGTAGCCGCGCGCCGCGAAGCGCGAGCGCTTGAAAAGCCGCGACGGCATCTCGCTCGCCACCGCCATCGCGCTGCGATGCGCCCCCAGCTCGATGCCCTGCGCAGCCGTCTGGATCGCCGATACACCGGCCGCGCAGATGCCGTGCACCGAATGCGTCTCCATCGGCTGCGCCGCGAGCTCGCCCTGGATCATGTTGGCGAACCCCGGCATCAGCGTGTCGCCACCCGAGGAGCCGCTGGCCAGCAGCGACACGCGCGACAGCTCCGCGCCGCCGCGCTGCAGGCAGTCGCGGATCGCGCCCGCGGCGAGCTGCGCATTGGTGTGCTGCGTCACGCCCTCCGCATCGATGGCGTAGTGCCGCGTGAGGATGCCGTTCTCCGCAAGGATGCGCCGCTTGATGCGCTCGGACATGCGGTTGAGCGGCGCGATGTACGCGTCCATGCGGTCGTTGGGAATGGGCTCGCCCGGCATGAAATAGCCGGCGCTCTCGAGGTACACGCGTTGGAATGAAACAGGCATGGTTCAGTGAGTGGAGGAATCGGGAGGCATCAGCGAGCGGCTGCGAAAACGCGGCCACACGGTCCCCAGCACGAAGACCCGCACCATGTAGGGAACCAGCCCGCCCTCGTTGAGCACGGGATCGACCTGCGCGCGATAGCGCGTGCGGTGCAGTTGCGTGAGCTCGGACCAATGGGCATGCGGGTTCTCGTGATGTGCGGTGTGCAGGCCGATGTTGAACAACAACGGGTTCACCAGCCCTTCGAAATTGCGCGCGTAGTTCAGCCTGCGCCTCGGGGTATCGCGCAACGCCTCTTCTCGAGACGGCTTGCGGCCATCGGCGTGCGCATGCTGCAGGTAGTTGGTCGCCAGCAGCCAGTGCAATCCGTGCAGCTGCGGCACGATCACAAAGAGCAAGGCCTTCCGCCAATCGACTGCCAGCAGCACGGCCCAGCTCCCCAGCCACAGCACGTACTGCGCGATGCAGTAGCGCCAGGCACCCCGCCGATGCGCCCGCAACCGCGCAAGCCAGCCGACGAACACCGGCACCAGCACCCACACCGCCTGGAACGGATGCAGCAGATAGCCCCACAGGTGGTTGGTGTCGCCGCCGAAGCGGTAGGTGCGCGCCACGTCTTTCGGGCCATGCCGGTGGCGATGGTGGTTGGCCACGTGCGCGGGCCAGAACACGAAGGTCGGGTGGCCTTGCAGCAGCGTGATCCAGAAATCCGTCAGCCGGTTCATGCGCCGTCCGCGCCACATGCGCAGGTGCACGTGGTTGTGGTGGATCACGCCGATGCCGAGCGTGAGGAACAGCATCAGCGCATAGAGCAGCACGTTGAAGCCGTTCACCCACTGCCACGCCGCCAGCGCAGGCAGCGCGACCAGGTACGCAAGGCTTTGCCAATCGCGCCAGTGCCGCAGGCGCGGCAGGCGGCGCGACGCCTCAGGCGAGGGTGCCATGCCGCCGCGCCTCTTTGTCCCGGAAGGCCTGGAAGTGCGGCTCGGCCGCATCCGCCGCGATGCGGGTCCTGAACAGCCGGTCCATGAAGGTGAACTGGAAGCCGTAGTTGCCGTTGTGGCAGGCGTGGTGCAGATGGTGCCGACGGCTCGCCGCGAACCAGTGGCTGTACGACACCCCGGTGAAGAAGTCGTAGTTCGAGTGCCCGACGCAGTTGAAGAACAGGCTGAACACCGGCACCGCCGCCAACGACCAGAAGCTGAAGTCGTGCACCACCATCGGCAGCAGGATCACGTTGCCGAGCATCAGCGCTTCGATCGGGTGAAAGCTGTAGGTGGCCCACGGCGTGGTCACGAACGAGCGGTGATGCGGCCCGTGAAAGCGGCGCAGCAGGCGCGTGTGCAAGAGGCGGTGGTTGATCCAGAAATGCACGTCGTTCCACACCGCGAGCACGAGGATCTCGACCGCGATCTGCCGCCAGCCCGCATCCGGATCGAGCCGCGCCCAGCCCAGCTGCAGCAGGCCCCAAGGAAACACCATGCCCAGCCCGAAGATCAGCACCGAGATGCCCGACTGCGAGAGCTCGCGCCGCAACTGCCCCGGCTGCAACGGCCGCGGATCGAGCACCCGCCCGATGCCCAGCGCCGGCAGCACCCGCTTCGTCAGCAGCCAGGTGATGGCGCCGAAGCCGAGATAAATGCTGCCGAAAAAAAGCACGCCCCACAGCATGACCTGCAGGGCGGGCAGTGAGGTGAAGGTCTGCGCCATCCCCCGAGGCTACAACAGCATCTCGGGGACGATGGGCGCGATGAGCATGTTGTAGAAGCGCTGGAAGAACCCCGACTCGGGCTCGGAGGTGAGGATCACCTCCTTCTCTCCATCGTTGGTGAGCCACTGCA
Source organism: Variovorax sp. RKNM96 (assembly GCF_017161115.1). Taxonomy (GTDB): domain Bacteria; phylum Pseudomonadota; class Gammaproteobacteria; order Burkholderiales; family Burkholderiaceae_C; genus Variovorax. Next base: position 4,159,307 of record NZ_CP046508.1, read on the forward strand.
GCGTGCCGGTGTCCTTGGCCAGCCGCAGCCGGTAGGAGTTCTGCAGCTTGCTGATGTTGATGATGCGCAGCATCTCGCGCGCCAGCTGTGGGCTGTCCACCACGAGGCCCATCTCGGTGTTCTGGCTGGCCGAGCGCGGGTCCAGGTTCATCGAGCCGATGAAGATGCGCGTCTTGTCGATGGCGGCGGTCTTGGCGTGCAGCCGGCCGAGCGACTTGCCGAACATGCCGAAGCGCTCGCCCTTGCTGGTGCGCTGCGGGCTCAGTTCGTACAGGTCGGCGCCGCTTTGCAGCAGCCGCTCGCGGTAGCGGGCATAGCCGGTGTGCACCAGTGGCTCGTCGTTGGCAGCCAGCGAATTGGTCAGCAGCGTGAGCTTGACCTTGCGCTTGGCCAGGTCGTCGAACGCCGCCATGCCGCGCTCGCCCGGCACGAGATACGGCGAGGTCAGGTCGACCTCGGTCTTGGCGTCCATCAGGAGGCCCCAGACCTTCATCGTCACGCTGGTGGAGATGGCCTCCTCGGCCGTCATGGTCGCGGGCTTGGTCGGCGGGTCGGCGATGGCGCGCGCCTCGCCCCACAGGAGGCCCATGCGGCCGCCGTCGAGCTCTTCGGCGATCGGCCCATAGCCCAGGATGTCGGACGGCGGCAGCACGATCTTCGGCGGCGGCGCGGCCATGCCGATCCAGTCGTCGAACTCCGCGCTGCCCGGCATGCGGCCGCCCTCGCCCTTCACGATGTCTGCGATGGGCCAGACCTGCACGCTGTTCCAGTAGGCGTCGAAGATGGATTCGAGCTGCGGCACCACCTTGCCGACCACCAGCGCGTCCATGTCGATGAAGTTCTGCGCCTCGCTCAGCACGAAATACTCGTCGGCGATGTTGCGCCCACCCACCACCGCCATCACGCCATCGGCGATGAAGAGCTTGTTGTGCATGCGGTGGTTGAGCCGCACGATCTCGAACGGCGAAGCCGCGAAGCGCGAGAGAAAACCGTTACGGCCGCAGCAGAACGGGTTGTAGAGCCGCACCTGCACATTGGGCGTTTCCGACAGCGCCAGCAGCAGTTGCTGGCTTTTGACGGTGTAGAGGTCGTCCACCAGCACCCGCACCTTCACGCCGCGCGCCGCGGCTTCGCGCAGTGTGCGCAGCAGCAGGCGGCCGACCGCGTCGTTCTCGAGCTGGTAGTACTGCACCACCAGCGACTGCTGGGCGCGCTGCGCGAGCTGGATGCGCGCGTCGAGCGAGTACACGCCGAGCGGCATCAGCCGGAAGCCGGAATGCTCGCCGGGCGGCGTGGAGTCGGCCGCGATCTTTGCCAACTTGGTCGATGGGTCGGCCGAGGCGGCGTGCTCGGCGGGCCGCTCTCTCGCCGGCGGCAGCGAGCCGCAGGCAGCGAGCACTGCCAGCAGAAAGCCCGCGAGCGCCATGCGCAGAAGTCGATCCCAGCCGTTCATGATGATTTCCGTCTTTCGTTTTTTCAGTCGTTGCCATGAATACGCCGGCCGGGGTGCGTCAGTTTCATTCCGCCCCTGCGAAAGGTGCGCGGTCCTAGAATTCGCGTCACATCCGCACGGAGTTACATCATGGCCCGCTCGATCCTCTCACGCATCGCCCTGATGACGGCCCTTGCCGCCCTCGCTCACCCCGCCTGGGCCGCCCTGGACATCGGCGACCCCGTGCCCAAGTTCACCGCCAACGCCGCGCTGGGCGGCAAGACCTTCCGCTACTCGCTGGCCGACGCGCTCGCCAAGGGACCGGTGGTGTTGTACTTCTTTCCGGCGGCCGACTCCAACGATTGCTCGATCGAGGCCCACGCCTTCGCCGAGGCGGTCGACAAGTTCGCTGCGCTGGGCGCCACCGTGATCGGCGTGTCGGCCGACGACATCGACACCCTCTCGAAGTTCTCGGTCAAATCCTGCCAGAGCCGGTTTCCGGTGGCATCGGACGAAGCCAAGACCGTGATCAACGGCTTCGACGCGCTGATGCAGACCCGGCCGGACTTCGCCAACCGGCTGTCATACGTGATCTCGCCGGACGGCAAGGTCGCCTACTACTACCAGAACCTGAATCCGGACAAGCATGTGGAGCGCATGCTGAATGCGGTGCGGGCGCTGCCGAAAGCCACGGCAGCGAAGTAAGGCAAGCCGGCCCCGGGGCCATGGGTTTGGCGCGCATCGCGCAAAATCCCGCCCCATGCAGCTCAACTACATCGCCAACGCCGACGTCCCGTCCTCCTCCGGCCGCACCCTCCCGGTCATCGACCCGTCCGACGGCCAGCCCTTCGACGAAATCCAGCGCAGCAACGCCGCCGACATCGATTCCGCCGTGCGCGCCGCGCGCGACTGCTTCGAGGGCGTATGGCACAAGGTCAGCGCCGCAGACCGCAGCCGGCTGCTCTACAAGCTCTCGCTGAAGATCGCCGAGCATGTCGACGAGCTCGCGCTGATCGAGCAGCGCGACTGCGGCAAGCCCGTCAAGCAGGCGCGCGCCGATGCGGTGGCGCTGGTGCGCTACTTCGAGTTCTATGCCGGTGCCTGCGACAAGCTGCACGGCGAGACCATCCCCTACCAGGACGGCTACAGCGTCTTCACCTGGCGCGAGCCGCACGGCGTCACCGGCCACATCATTCCGTGGAACTACCCGATGCAGATCTTCGGGCGCAGCGTGGGCGGTGCACTGGCGGCGGGCAATGTGTGCGTGGTGAAGCCGGCCGAGGATGCGTGCCTCTCGCTGATCCGCGTGGCACAACTGGCAGCAGAAGTCGGGTTTCCGGCCGGTGCTCTGAATATCGTGACCGGCTACGGCCATGAAGTGGGCGATGCGCTCGCGCGGCACGAAGGCATCGACCACATCAGCTTCACCGGCAGCCCGAAGATCGGCACGCTGATCCAGCAGGTGGCGGCCGAGCGGCATTGCCCGGTCACGCTCGAACTGGGGGGAAAGAGCCCGCAGATCATCTTCGCTGACGCCGACCTCGATGCGGCCATTCCCGTGGTCATCAACGCCATCGTGCAGAACGCCGGCCAGACCTGTTCGGCCGGCTCGCGCGTGCTGATCCAGCGCGCCATCTACGAGCCGCTGCTCGAGCGCCTGGGCCACGCCTTCGAAGCCCTGCGCGTGGGCCCCGCGGCCATGGACCTCGACGTGGGCCCGCTGATCCGCCAGACGCAGCAGCAGCGCGTGTGGGACTTCCTGAGCGATGCGCAGCATGCCGGCATCCCGATGGTGGCGCAGGGCATCGTCGTCGAGGAAGCGCCAGAAACCGGCTTCTACCAGGCACCCACGCTGCTGCGCGACGTGCCGGTCGGCCATCGCCTTGCACAGGAAGAGGTGTTCGGCCCGGTGCTCGCCGCGATGCAGTTCGCCGACGAAGACGAAGCGGTGGCGCTGGCCAACGCCACGCAGTTCGGCCTTGTTGCCGGCGTGTGGACGGCCGACGGCTCGCGCCAGTTCCGCATGGCCCGGCGCGTGCGCAGCGGGCAGGTGTTCATCAACAACTATGGCGCGGGCGGCGGCGTCGAGCTGCCTTTCGGCGGCGTGAAGTCGTCGGGCTACGGCCGCGAAAAGGGCTTCGAAGCGCTGTACGGGTTCACCACGCTGAAGACCGTCGCCGTCAAGCACGGCTAGCAATAGGCTCTCCCCCAGGCTACGCGCACTTCGTGTCGCTTCGCCAACCCCCTCGCCGGGGGCGACACCAGCGGCCCGGCAAAGCCGGTTCCGCGGTGTCCCACGAAGGAGATGGGGAAAGTCTTACCCCAACGCTGTGTCCAACAACATCATCAGCACGAAGCCAAGCATCAGCCCGCTGGTCGCAAAGGCCTCGTGCCCCTTTCGGTGCGACTCCGGAATGATCTCGTGGCTGATGACGAACAGCATCGCGCCCGCAGCGAAACCCAGCCCCCAGGGCAGCAGCAGCGCCGAATGGCCGACCACCGCCGCGCCCAGCACCGCACCCAACGGCTCGACCAGCCCCGAAGCCATGCCGATCACGACCGCGAACCAGCGCTTGTAGCCGGCCGCCAGCAGCGCCACCGCGACCACCAGCCCCTCCGGCACGTCCTGAATCGCGATGCCTGTGGCCAGCGCATCGGCTCGCAGGCCGTTGTTGCCCGCGTAGCCCACGCCGATGGCCAGGCCTTCCGGCACGTTGTGCAGCGCGATCGCGAACACGAAGAGCCACGTGCGCCGCAGCTGCTTGGCTGACTGTCCTTCGCGCCCCTTGATGAAGTGCTCGTGCGGCAGCACGCGGTCCATCACCATGAGCACGATGCCGCCCAGCAGGATGGCCGCGCCGATCACGCCGCCCGCAGCCCAACTACCGCCGCCAAAGACACCGATGTTCTTCGCCGCATCGAGGCCGGGGATGATCAGCGAGAAGGCGCAGGCCGCCAGCATCACGCCGGCACCGAAACCGAAGAGCGTGTCCTGCAGCCGCTCAGGCAGCTTCTGCGAGAACACCACCGGCAGCGTGCCCAGCGCCGTCGCCAGCGCGGCCACGGAGCCGCCGAGCAAGGCGTTCCACACCATCGGATCGGCCCGCACGAACTGCCAGAACTGCGACACCAGCGCCAGCGCGCCAGCGGTGACGATCGCCAGCCCGATCCATTCGCGCGTCGAGGGCGTCGGCCTCGACCGCGCCGTCACGACCGTGCCCTGCGGGTGTTGCGACTCGTCGTTCATGGGCGATGTCCTCAGCGGCCGGCGGCGATCGCGGCGGCGTGGCGGCGGGCCACCTCGGCCCAGTTCACGACGTTGTAGAACGCCGCCATGTATTCAGGGCGGCGATTCTGGTACTTGAGGTAGTAGGCGTGCTCCCACACGTCGAGCCCGAGGATCGGCGTGTTGCCCGAGCCGATGCCGCGCATCAGCGGGCTGTCCTGGTTGCCGCTGCTCTCCACCGCGAGCTTGCCGCCCTTGGCGACCCCGAGCCAGGCCCACCCGCTGCCGAAGCGCGTGAGCGCGGCCTTGGTGAAAGCTTCCTTGAAGGCATCGAAACCGCCCAGGTCGGCGTCGATGGCCTTGGCGAGGTCGCCCGTGGGCGTGCCGCCGCCGCCCTGGCCGACGGGCGCCATCACGGTCCAGAACAGGCTGTGGTTGGCATGGCCGCCGCCGTTGTTGCGCACCGGCGCGCGCAGCGCCTCGGGCAGTCGGTCGATGTCGACGATCAGTTGCTCGACCGGCGTGCCTTCATGCGGCGTGTCCTCGACGGCCGCGTTGAGGTTGTTCACGTAGGTCTGGTGGTGCTTGCCATGGTGGATTTCCATCGTCTGCGCGTCGATGTGCGGTTCGAGCGCATCGAAGGCATAGGGCAAGGCTGGCAGGGTGTACGGCACGGTCGGAAGCTCCTTGGTTGAAGAGCCCTTTGCGTTGTCGACGTGCTGCGTATTCAGGCGCTCAGATGATAGTAATTCTCATTGTCCATGTCAAGACATCACTCCCAGAGATGGCGCAAACAAGCCAAATGGCGCCACGACAAAACGAGGCCGATACACTGCCCCGCGTCCCCCTGAAAGGCTTCGCACCGATGAAACCGCATCGCATCCTGCCCGCCGTCGCGACATTCCTGCTGCTGCTCGGCGCCGGCATGGCCAGCGCCCAGCTCGCCACCCCGCCGGCCGGCGACTACATCTACGAAGGCGGCGGCGGTTCGCTGCGGGTCAAGCCCAACGGGCACTTCGACATCACCACCGTCGGCTCCAACGCCCACATGTGCACGCTGGACGGCACCATCGTCCGCGGCAAGGCCAAGATCGACGACACAACCTGCGTGGTGAACTTCACGCTCAAGAGCGGCAACATCGAGGTCGGCACGAACGGCTCGGACGACTGCCGCCAGAGCTGCGGCATGCGCGCCTCGTTCGAGGGCACCTTCATCAAGCCGACGCCGGCTTGCGCCGACAAGGCCGTGGCCGCAACGCGCAAGACCTTCAAGCGCCAGTACGACGCCAAGGACTACACCACCGCCCTGGCCACCCTCGCCCCCGTGCTCGGCAACTGCGGCAAGACGCTCGACTGGATCACCACGGGCCGCATCCGCAACGACCTAGCGCTCACGCAGTTCAAGCTCGGCGACCGCGCGGCCTGCCTCAAGACGCTCGAGCCACTCGCCGAAGATGCCGCGCGAACCGACCAGGGCGTGAAAGATCAATACCCGCCCGCCGACGCCGACGACATCCTGCCCGTGGTCCGCGCGGCCCGCACGAACCTGAAGCTCTGCCGGGGCTAGCCTCAGACCCAACCCCGACTCCCAGACGGCGCTAAGACCGTCATGCCAGATTCCATCAACGACAGGACGGAGACAACACCATGAAGTTCTTCAAGCGCACCCTGCGCACGGCCGCACTCGGCCTGAGCCTGGCGATTCCGCTGCTGGCCGCGGCGCAATCGCTGCCGACCGCCACACCAGAGCGGGTCGGGCTTTCGACCGAGCGCCTGCAGATGCTCACCGACGTGCTCAAGGCCGATGTGGCCAGCGGCAAGATCCCGGGCGCGGTGCTGCTGGTGGCCCGGCAAGGCAAGGTGGCGTGGTTCGAACCGGTCGGCAAGCTCGACCCCGCGGCGGGCACACCGATGCAGCGCGACGGCATCTTTCGCATCTATTCGATGAGCAAGCCCATCACCTCGGTGGCCGCGATGATGCTGGTGGAAGACGGTCGCCTGAAGCTCGACGACCCGATCTCGACCTACCTGCCCGAATACGCCACCATGACCGTCGGCGTCGAGAAGCCCGGCGCCGACGGCAAGCCGGTGCTCGAGACCGTGCCCGCGCGCCGCCCGATCACCGTGCAGGACTTGATGCGCCACACCTCGGGCTTGACCTACGGCTTCTTCGGTCCAGGCCTGGTCAAGCAGGCCTACAACGCGGCGGGCCTGGGCGCCAACGACCCGACCCTGGCCGAGTTCTCGCAGCGCCTGGCCAAGCTGCCGCTGGCCTACCAGCCAGGCACGACCTGGGACTACAGCCAGTCGACCGACATCCTGGGCCGCGTGATCGAGGTGGTCTCGGGCCAGTCGCTCTACCAGTTCGAGAAGGCGCGCCTGTTCGACCCGCTGGGCATGAAGGACACCACCTACTACGTGCCCGAGCCGGCCCGCCAGCCGCGCATTGCCGAGCCGCTCCCCACCGACCGCAGCTTCGGCGTGGGCGCCGACCTGAACGACCCGCGCATCGTGCGCAAGCTCGAATCGGGCGGCGGCGGGCTGGTGTCCACGGCCAGCGACTACGCGCGCTTCCTGCAGATGCTCTTGAACGGTGGCTCGCTCGACGGCAAGCGTTATCTCGGCCCGCGCAGCCTCTCGCTGATGACCGCCGACCACTCCAACGCGGGCGCCGGCATCGTGCCCGGCCCGCTCTACCTGCCGGGCCCGGGCTACGGCTTCGGGCTGGGCTTCGCGGTGCGCCGCAACGACGGCGAGGCGCCCTACCCCTCGGCCGGCGGCGAATACAACTGGGGCGGCGCGGGCGGCACCTACATGTGGGTGGACCCGAAGAACGAGATGTTCGTGGTGCTGATGCTGCAGTCGCCGAAATACCGGACACATTACAGATCCTTGACCCGGGACATGATTTATGCGGCCGTGATCAAGTAGCCTGCGCCCAACAGGTCCTTGAGGCTTGGCGCAAAATCGGGCCCTCCCCTCGAAGCCATGAAGAACAGCAGCAGCAGCACCGTCATTCCGATCACCCAGATCGGCCGCACGCCCCCCGCCGTGGCCGTGCCGGACATCGCCGTGCCCGCCACGGGCCTGCTGCTCGACCGCCTGGGCCGCCCGCTGACCGACCTGCGCATCAGCGTGACCGACCGCTGCAACTTCCGCTGCAGCTACTGCATGCCCAAGGACGTGTTCGACAAGGACTACAAGTACCTGCCGCACAGCGCGCTCCTGAGCTTCGAGGAAATGACGCGGCTGGCCCGCCTGTTCGCGGCACACGGCGTACGCAAGATCCGGCTCACCGGCGGCGAGCCGCTGCTGCGCAAGAACATCGAGGGGCTGATTGAGCAGCTCGCCGAAATCCGCACGCCCGATGGCCAGCCGCTGGCCCTCACCCTCACCACCAACGGCTCCCTGCTCGCACGCAAGGCCGCCACGCTCAAGGCCGCCGGCCTGCAGCGCGTGACGGTGAGCCTGGACAGCCTGGACGACGCGGTCTTTCGCCACATGAACGACGTCGACTTCCCGGTGGCCGACGTGCTGGCCGGCATCGACGCGGCGCAGGCCGCGGGCCTGGGGCCCATCAAGGTCAACATGGTGGTCAAGCGCGGCACCAACGAGCAGGAGATCCTGCCGATGGCGCGCTACTTCCGCGAGCACCATGGCGGCAATGTGGTGCTGCGCTTCATCGAATACATGGACGTGGGCGCCACCAACGGCTGGCGCATGGACGAGGTGCTGCCTTCGGCCGACGTCATCGCGCGCATCGCCGAAGAGTTTCCGCTGGTGCCGCTCGAGGCCACCACGCCCGGCGAAACCGCCCAGCGCTGGGCCTATGCCGACGGCGGCGGCGAGATCGGCGTGATCAGCAGCGTGACCCAGGCCTTCTGCCACGACTGCAGCCGCGCGCGCCTGTCGACCGAGGGCAAGCTGTACCTGTGCCTCTTCGCGAGCGCCGGCCACGACCTGCGCCCGCTGCTGCGCGGCGCGGCCAGCGACGACGACATTTCCTCCGCCATCGGCCACATCTGGCAGGGCCGGGCCGACCGCTACTCCGAGCTGCGCGGCCCCGACCACGCCGATCGCGGCGATGCCAACGACAAGGCGCCGCGCCGCGTCGAGATGAGCTACATCGGCGGATGACGCGGGCTGCCGCCATGCCCGCGCACCCCGCCATCGCGCCTGCCGACATCACCGGCCTGGTGCTGGCCGGCGGACGCGGCTCCCGCATGGGCGGCGTCGACAAGGGCCTGCAGAACTTCAACGGCGAGCCGCTCGCGCTGCACGCGGTGCGGCGGCTGGGCGCGCAGGTCGGCCAGGTGATGATCAATGCCAACCGGAACATCGCGACCTACGAAGCGTTCGGCGCTCCGGTTCTGGCCGACAGCCTGGCGGACTATCCAGGGCCGCTCGCGGGCTTCCTCGCGGGATCGCAGCATTGCGCCACGTCTTTCCTGCTCACCGTGCCTTGCGACACGCCGCTCTTTCCGCTCGACCTTGCGGCGCGCCTGTCCGAAGCACTCGCCGCCGACGACGCGGAAATCGCCATGGTCAGCGCGCCGGATTCCGAAGGCGACGGCGTGCCCGCCCTGCGCCCGCAGCCCGTGTTCTGCCTGCTGCGCACGAACCTCCGCGAAAGCCTGCTGCGCTTCACCGAAGCCGGCGGCCGCAAGGTCCAGGCATGGACGGCGCAGCACCGCACCGTGCTTGTCCCCTTCGACCGGCCCGGCGATGCGCCCGACGCCTTCTTCAACGCCAACACGCTCGCCGAATTGCAAGCACTCGAAAACCGATGAGCAGCCTCGCCGACATCGCCGCCGCCCTTCCGGGCCATGACAACACCGACGCGCTCAGCGTCGATGCCGTCCAGGCCTTCCTGGCCCGGCTGGTCGCGCCCCTGGTCGTCACGCAGCGCGAGAGCGTTCCGCTGCGCGAGGCGCTCGGCCGCGTGCTGGCCGAAGACATCGTCTCGCCCGTGAGCGTGCCGCCGCACGACAACTCGGCGATGGACGGCTACGCGTTCGATGGCGCCATCCTGCCGACCGACGCCCCCGCCGACCACTCCATCAAGCTGCGCGTGGTGGGCACCGCACTCGCCGGCGCGGCCTGGCGCGGCGCGCTGGCCCCGGGCGACGCGGTGCGCATCATGACCGGCGCGATGATGCCGGCCGGCCTCGACACCGTGATCCCGCAGGAGTTCTGCCAGGTCGAGGGCGACGTGGTGAGCTTCCCCGACCGCGTGCTGCGCCGCGGCGACAACCGCCGCTTCGCAGGCGAAGACCTCATGAAAGGCCAGCCGGCCCTCCAGCGCGGCGGGCGGCTCTCGCCGGCTGCCCTCGGCATGGTGGCCAGCCTCGGCCTGCCGGGCGTGACTGCACTTCGGAAGCTGCGCGTCGCCTACTTCTCTACCGGCGACGAAATCCTGTGCATCGGCGAGCCGCCGCGCGAAGGCGCTGTGTACGACTCCAACCGCTACACAGTCTTCGGTCTCCTCACGCGCCTGGGCTGCGAGGTGATCGACCTGGGCCTCGTGCACGACGACCCCGCCACGCTGGCCGCGACGCTGCAACGCGCCGCGCGCGAAGCCGATGCGATCGTCACCAGCGGCGGCGTGAGCGTCGGCGCTGCCGATCACACACGCGACGTGATGCAGCAAGTCGGCGAAATGGCGTTCTGGCATGTCGCGATGCGCCCCGGCCGACCGCTGGCCGTGGGCCTGATTCCACGCGACGGCGGCGAGCAAGCGAGCCCTGCCGTGCTATTCGGCCTGCCCGGCAATCCGGTCGCCGTGATGGTCACTTTTCTCGCCTTCGTGCGGCCCGCGTTGCTGCGGATGATGGGCTGCCACGATGCGGCCTCGGCGCCGCCGCCGCTGCTGCGTGCGCGCAGCACCGGGCCGATCCGCAAGAAGCCCGGGCGCACCGAGTACCAGCGGGGGTTCGTGAAGGCCGTGACGGGTTCGCTGCCCGAGGTCTGCGTTGCAGGCAACCAGGGCTCTGGCGTGCTGAGCTCGATGGTCGAGGCCAACGGGCTCGTGGTACTGCACCATGACCAGGGCCACGTCGCCGCGGGCGAAGAAGTCGACGTGATGCTGTTCGACGGCGTGATCTAGCGGTTCAGGGCGCCAGGTACTGCTTGGAGATGCCCGCGCCCACCGTGTACTTCGGGTCCACGAAATTCCCGAGCCGCACCTTGCCGCACTGGCTCAGCATCATGTAGGCGTCCCAGCGGTCGTAGCCGTACTCCGCTTCCATCCAGAGGATGAGTTCCTTGTACGCGATACGGGTCGCGTCCTCCAGCGGCCGTGCGCTGCCGATCGCCATGATCATGTCCTGGGTCTCCAGCCGCGGCCATTCGAGCTTCCAGCCCTTGATGAGGTCCACGCGGATGGTCGTGAGGCTCGGGTACTCCACCGCCGTGCCGCATACCTCGCCGTCGCCCTGGCAGGCGTGCGCATCGCCGATGAAGAGGCGCCCGCCCGCGGTGCGCACCGGCAGGTAGGTGATGCTGCCGGGCCCCATGTCGGGCAGGTCCATGTTGCCGCCGTGCTGGTCGGGCGTGAGGCTGTTGATCGAGTCGATCTCGGGCGAGCAGCTCAGCGTGCCGATGTGCGGCCTGTAGGGCAAGGTGACGCGCTTGCTCCAGTAGACGCCCTCTTCGTCGACGTCGATCTTGCGCACCGTCTCGGGCAGCGGCTGGTTCAGCAGCGCGGTGAAGGCCGTGCCGCTGAGCGCGCCGAAGTCCGGGATCATGCAGCAGGTGCCGCGCGGATTGGGCCCGCGCGGCGCCATCGATTCGATGTGCACCGCGACCGTGTCGCCGGGCTCGGCGCCCTCGATCATGATCGGCCCGTTCTGCGGGTTCACGAAGGGCATGGTCAGCACCTTGGAAGGCAGGTCCTGCTCCGTCTTCACCTTGCCGTCGAAGGCGTCGCGCGTCTCCACCACGATGCGGTCGCCGGGCTTCACCGTCATCACGGGCTCGGTGTAGGGGCCGATGGTGAAGTGGAATTTGCCCTGCTTCGCTTCGGTGAGCTCGTGCGTGTCCACGCTGCGCCCGCGGCCCAGGCCTCGCGTGTGCATGATCGATTGGTCGAACCAGTTCATCCGGTGTTCTCCTTGATGGGTTTTGTTCAGAGCATCAGGTGCGCGCGCACCGCCTGCGCGTTCATCTGGCCGGGCTCGATGCACCCGACGATGCGGCCCTTCTCCATGACGTAGGCACGCTCGCCCACGTCCAGGATGGTGTCCAGGTTCTGCTCCACGAAAAGAATGGTGGTGCCCAGGTCGCGCCGTATCGCGCGCAGCACGTCGCAGATGAGCTGCACGATCGAGGGCTGGATGCCCTCGGAGGGCTCGTCCAGCAGCATCAGCGCGGGGTTCCCCACCAGCGCGCGGCCGATGGCCAGCTGCTGCTGCTCGCCGCCCGACATGGTGCCGGCCTGCTGGTTGCGGCGCTCCGCCAGCCGCGGGAAATATTGGTAGACCAGGTCGGGCTGCTTCTTGCCGCGCGGGCCGCCGACCAGCTCGCCCACCATCAGGTTCTCCGCCACCGTCATGCGCGCGAACACCTCGCGCCCTTGCGGCACGTAGCCGATGCCCAGGCGCGCGCGCGCATCGCTCGACAGCGTCGCGATGTCCTGCCCCTGCAGCCGCACGCTGCCGCCGCGCGTGCGCAGGAGGCCCATCAGGCAGCGCATGGTGGTCGTCTTCCCGACGCCGTTTCGGCCGATGAGGCTCACGATCTCGCCCTTGCGCACCTTCATGTCCACGCCTTGCAGGATGGGCGTCGCGCCGTAGCTGGCCTGCAGCCCTTGCAATTCGAGGATCGTCTCAGTGGTCATGCGTCTTCCCCAGGTAGATCTCGGCCACGCGCGGGTCCGCGATGATTTCGCCGATCGAGCCTTCGGCGAACACCTTGCCGAAGTGCAGCACCGTCACGCGCTGCGCGATCTGGCGGATGAAGGCCATGTCGTGCTCTACCACCAGCACCGTCATGCCCTCGGCGTTGAGCTTCTGGATCAGCTCGCCGGTCTTGAAGGTTTCCTCGGGCGAGAGGCCCGCGGTGGGTTCGTCCATCAGCAGCAGCACCGGCTTGAGCGCGAGCGCCATGCCGATCTCCAGCCACTGCTGCTGGCCGTGGGCCAACTCGCCCGCGGGCTTGCTGGCATCCTGCGCGAGGTCGAGCAGTTCGAGCAGCCGGTCCTCCTCGCGCTTGAGGTCCGCCAGGCGCGTGTGGTGCTGCAGCGCGATGTGGATGTTCTGCCGCACCGGCAACTCCTTGAACACGCTGGGCGCCTGCATCTTGATGCTCATGCCCTGCTGCACGCGCTGGAACGGGCGCTCGCGCGTCACGTCGCGCCCCTGGAACGCGATGCTTCCTTCCGAGGCCTCGTGCGTGCCGACGATGAGCTTGAACAGCGTGCTCTTGCCCGCGCCGTTGGGCCCGATGAGGCAATGGATCTCGCCCTGGCGCACCGACAGGTCGACCTCCGACACCGCCGCATGGCCGCCGAAGCGCTTGGACAGCGCCCGTGTCTCGAGCAAGGCGTTCATGCGCGCGCCTCCTCTTGCACCGTGGACGCCGTGGGCGCCGCTTGCTCCTTGGACGGACGGCGGCGCCCGAACAGCCGCCGCACCGCCTGCACCACGCCGATCACGAAGCCCTGCGGCGCCACCATCACTGTGCACAGCAGCATCGCGCCCATCAGCAGCAGCGCCGCCTGCTGGCTGTAGACCGTGATCGTCTGGAAGGCCCAGAGCACCAGGAACGAACCCACCAGCGTGGCGGTGATGTCACCCCGGCCCGAGAACGCGACCCACACGATCGGCATCGCCGCGGCCGGCAGCCCCACGCTCGCCGGCGTGATGAACTGGCCCCACGAGGTGTAGAGCACGCCGCTCAGGCCCGCCAGCGTCGAGCCGATCACGAAGGTGGCCAGCTGGTATTTGCGCACGTCGTAGCCCAGCAGCTCGGCGCGCTGCGGGTCTTCGCGCACCGCGACGATCACGTTGCCGAAGCGCGAGTTCAGCATCATGCGAAGGCCCAGGTACACCGCGAGGATCAGGCCCACCACCAGGTAGTACAGCGCGATGCCATCGAACACGAGCGGGTCGTCGCCGAACCACGGGATGTTCAGCGGCGCCATGTCCTTCATGCCGTTGAAGCCGTTCAGCCGCGCGCTGCCGATGTGCCATTCGGGCCCGGCCGTCTGGCCGAGAAAGAAGGCCAGCACCAGCGTGGCCGACAGCGTGACGATGCCGAAGAACACGCCGCCCACGCGCCCCCAGATCATGAAGTAGCCCAGCACCGCAGCGGCCGCCGCCGCCAGGCACAGCGCGATCGCCAATGCGAGGAACGTAGTGCCCGCATCGCCGCCGAAGTTGACCGCCGCCACACCGTAGCCGTAGCCCGCGATGCCGAAGAAGAAGGTCTGCCCGAACGACAGCATGCCGCCGTAGCCCCACACCAGGCACAGGCCCATGGCCATGAACACCCAGGTGAGCAGGTAGGCCATGTTGCCCACGTCGTAGCCGTCGGCGAAGGCCGGGTACAGCAGCACGGCCGCAAGCACCGCGATGAAGGGAAGCCAGAAGACGCGCGTGGCACCCAGCGTCTGCGGCCCGTTGATGAGTTGGAACATTCGTGTGACTCCGTGCAGGGTTCAGCGCGTCTTGCGGGCCAGCCATCCGGACACCCCTTCGGGCAGGATGCGGATCACCACGATGACGGCCAGCAGCATGCCGATCTGCCCCACGATCTGCCCGCCCCAGCCATTGAGGCCGGTGCGGATGACCGCGAGCAGGATGCCGGCCGGCGCGGTGCCCAGCAGCACATTGGCACCGCCCACCACCACCGTCACGAAAGCCTCGACCAGGAAGGCCGCGCCCATCGTGGGTATCAGCGTCATGGTGGGCGCATAGAGCGCCCCGCACAGGCCCGCCAGCGCCGCGCCGATGCCGAAGCTCAGTGCATACACGCGCCCCACGCGCACGCCGGTGGCCTGCGCGATCGATGCGTTCTGCATCGTGGCCCGCGCATGCACTCCGAAGCGCGTTCGCATGAAGATGAAATAGATGCCGCCCAGCACCGCCACGGCTGCCGCGAACAGCACCATGCGGTAGACCGAGAAGGTGTAGTCGCCCACCACGAAACTGCCCTCGGGCGTGCCCACGCCGGTGAGCGTGGAGCCGAAGACCAGCAGCATGCCCTGCGTCACGATGAGGCTCAGACCCCAGGTGGCGAGCAGCGAATCGAGCGGCCGCTTGTAGAGCTTGCGCACCAGGCTCCACTCCACGGCCACGCCGATCAGCCCCGCGGCGAGCGTGCCGCACAGCTGCGCGAGCGGCAGCGGAAAGCCCGCGTGCACCAGGCCGACGGTGACGTAGGCGCCGCACATGATGAATTCGCCATGCGCCATGTTGATCACGCCCATCATCCCGAACACGATGGCCAGGCCGGCCGCCGAAAGAATGAGGAACGCGAACACGTCGGCGAACTGGTAGAAGAACGAGAAGATTTCGGCGAACACCGCTGCTCCCTGCTGGACCGGTCGATCGGAGGCGTCAGAGCTTCTTGGGCAGGTCCGACGGCGTGTACTGCTTGCGGTCGTTCTTCTTGGTCAGGTCGCAGCCGATCTGGCCCAGCCAGTACGGCTGGATCGTTCCGTAGTCCTTGAGGACCTTCACGTTGTGCTTCTCGTCCACTGCGATGAGGCGCATCTCGTGCGAGGCATGCTGGCTCTTGGGGTCGATGCACACCTTGCCTTCGGCCGCCTCGATGCAGGCCTCGCCCGCGGCGATCACCTTGCGAATGTCCGCCAGCTTGGTCGACTTGGCCTTCTCGACCATCGTCTTGTACATGTAGAGCGCGTTGTAGGCGTTGTAGCCCATGTCATTGATATAGGGCTCGTTCGGGAACTTGGCGTGCCAGCGCTTCTTGAACTCGTTGGCCGCGGGGGTGTCGATCTCCTCGAACCAGTTGGCCGTGGCGTGCATGCGGTTGAGCGCGGGCGGCGCGAAGCGCTTGTGCTCGAAGCCCAGCATGACCTTCACCGAGGAGCCCATCGGCAGGTTCAGCTTGGCGGCCGCGGCCTGCTCGAAGAACGAGTCCTGCGCGGCGCCCACGTTGAGCATCAGCAGCCAGTCGGGCTTGGCCTTCTGGATGTTCTGGATGGTCTGCGCGAACTGCGAGACGCCCAGCGGAATGAATTCTTCCCCGACCACCGTGCCGCCCACGTCCTTGAGGATCGTGCGGTTCCACTCGGCGGAGATCTGGCCGAAGTTGTAGTCGGCGGCGACCACGTAGACCTTCTTGCCGAACTTCTCGACCATGTACGGAATGAGCGTGGAGAACTGCTGCTCGGGCACCGCGCCCATGCTGATCATGTTCGCATCGCACACGCCGCCTTCGTACTGGTTGGTATAGAAGTACGGCGTCTGCGTGCGGTCGACGATCGGGCGAATGGCTTCACGCGAGGCCGAGGTGATGCCGCCGATCAGCACGTCCACCTTGTCCTTGCTCAGGAGACGCCGCGTGAACTCCTGGTAGCGCGCGTTGTCGCCCTGCGGGTCCAGGTGGATGAGCTCGATCTGCCGGCCCAGGATGCCGCCGGCCTTGTTGATCTCTTCCACCGCCAGTTGCGAGCCGTTCAGCTTGGGCTTGCCCAGCACGGCGAGGTCGCCCGAGACGTCTTCCATCAGGCCGACCTTCAACGGCTCGGCCGCCAGGGCCGCGGTCGCGGCGGTGGCCAGCACCATCGTGCAGCCCAGGGAGAAAAGCGCGTGACTTAGTTTCATGGTGATGTGCTTTCAGGAGAAGGAAAAAGAAAAGAAAGGAAAGCGGGAAGCCACGGCGGCTCAGAGCGCCGGGTGCCGGCGGTGCCAGTCGGTGACCTGCTGGAAGGCCGCGCCGGCGCGCACCAGCAGCGCCTCGTCGAAATGCCGCGCGACGAACTGGAACGCCACGGGCATGCCGCCCGCGGTGAAGCCGCCGGGCAGCGTGATGGTCGGGCTGCCGGTCATGTCGAACGGGCAGGTGTAGCGCAGCATCGCGGCCATGAGGTCGGCATCGACGCCCATCTGCGCCATGCGCTCCATGGTCGGCGAGGCGATGCCGGTGGCGGGGATCAGGAGCAGGTCGATGTCCTCGAACATCGCCCTCACCTTGCCGCTGAAGTCGTGGCGGCGCAGCACGATCTTCTGGTAGTCCACGCCGCGCTGTGCGAGGCCCAGGTCGATGAGGCCTGCGACCGCCGGGCCGTACATGTCCTTGCGCGACGGATAGGTCTTCTCGTGCACCACGGCGGCCTCGATGCCGCACAGCGGGAACCAGTCCTCGATGGCCTGCGCGGGATCGGGAAAGCGCACCTCGCGCAGGTCGCCGCCGAGCGTGCGCACCGCGGCGATGGCGGCGTCCAGCACCTCGCGCGTGGGTGCGTCGACGCCCTCGGTGGTCCAGCGCGTGTCGATGCCGATGCGAAGGCCCGCGATGCCCTTGCCGATATCGGCGAGGTAATCTGGCACTGGCGCGAGGCTGGCGGTCGGGTCGTTCACGTCGGCGCCGGCAATCGCGCCGAGCATCGCGCCCGCATCGGCCGCGCTGCGGGTCATCGGGCCGATGTGGTCCAGCGTCGCGGCCAGCTCGAAGGCACCGTAGCGGCTCACGCGGCCCCAGGTCGGCTTGAGGCCCGTGAGGCCGTTGGCGGCCGAGGGAAAGCGGATCGAGCCGCCGGTGTCGGTGCCCAGCGAGCCGTAGCACAGGCCCGCCGCGGTTGCCACGCCCGAGCCGCTGGACGACACGCCCGGCCAGTGCGCCGCATTCCATGGGTTGACCGGGGGCGAGACCGAGGGGTGATGGTCCGCATAGGCGCTTTCGGTGAGCTGCAGCTTGCCGAGGATGACGGCGCCCGCCTCGCGCAGCTTGCGCACCACGGTGCCGTCGGTGGTGGGCACGAAGTCCTTGTAGAGCGTCATGCCGGCGGCGGTCGGTACGCCTTCGGTCCAGCACAGGTCCTTGATGGCGATCGGCACGCCGTGCAGCGGGCCGCGGATCTCTCCCTTGGCGATTTCTGCTTCGGCGCGCGCCGCCTCGGCGAGCGCGGAATCCCCGAGCACGCGCACATAGCTCTTGAGCTTTCCGTCGAGCGCGCCGATGCGCTCGAGTTGCGCCTTCGTCACCTCTACGGGCGACAGTTCCTTGGCCTGGATGCGGCGGCCGACTTCCAGAAGTTCGAGGTAGTGCAGATCGTTGTTCGGCATGACTGGGAGACTCCGTTTCGTTGTGGACTGGTGCGAGGAACAGGCTTGTCTGAAGCTGTCCATCGAAGGTATCGAAGGGCCGCCGCGCACGCTTGGCTCGCAGCGCCATTGCGATGTGCTGGACCGGCCAGCGAAGTTTTTCAGCCGAGCACGGGCGCGCGCTTGTGGAAGGCCGTGGCCTCCTGGAAGGCCTGGCCCGCGCGCAGCAACGCGGCCTCGGCGAAGGGCCGGCCGATGATCTGCATGCCGATGGGCAGGCCGTCCGGATCGAAACCGCAGGGCACGTTCAGCGAAGGCAGCCCCGTGAGGCTCGCGACGCCGGTGAACTGCATGATTGCGGAGAGCATGTCTTCGTCCTGCCCGGGTTCGATCTCCACGCGCGTCTCGCCGATGCGGGTGGCGACGAAGGGCAGCGACGGGCAGACGAACACGTCCACCTTCCTGAAGGCCTCGAGGAACTCGGCGCGCAGCAGCGCACGGTAGCGCTGGGCCTGCAGGTACTGGGTGGCCAGCAGCAATTCGCCGGCCTCCAGCAGGGTGCGCACGTCGTCGCCGTAGTCCTGGGGGCGCTCGCGCAGGTTGCGCTGGTGGTAGGTGCTGGGCTCGGCCGATTCGATGGTGAGCTGCGCGGAGATGTTGCCGTGGATGTTGCCGATGTCGATGTCGACCAGCTCGGCGCCCAGGTCGACAAAGGTGGCCAAGGCCTCCTTCACCGCGTCGTGTACCGGCGCCTGCAGGTGCTCGAAGAAGTAGCCGGGCACGATGCCGATGCGCAGGCCGCGGCAGCCGCCGCCCAGGTCCTTCAGGTAGTCGTCGCAGGCGCGTTGCGCGCTGCCCGCGTCCTTCGGATCGAAGCCCGCGATGGCGCCGAACATCAGCGCGCAGTCTTCGACGGTGCGCGTCATCGGGCCCACCGTGTCCATGCTCCATGCGAGCGGAATCACGCCGTGGTTGCTGACCCGCCCGTAGGTCGGGCGCAGGCCCACGATGCCGTTGATGGCCGAAGGCAGGCGGATCGAGCCGCCCGTGTCGGTGCCGATCGCGCCGAAGCAGAAACGCGCGGCCACCGCCACCGCCGAGCCGCCGCTGGAGCCGGCCGGAAAGCGCGCCGGGTCCCAGGGGTTGCGCACCGCGCCGTAGTGCGGATTGGCCGAGGTGCCGCCCCAGGCGAACTCGTGCATGTTGGTCTTGCCGATGAAGATCGCGCCGGCCTGGCGCAGCCGCGTGGTGACTGTGGCGTCGGCCTCGGGCAGCCAGTCGGCCAAGATCTTGCTGCCCGCCGTGGTGCGGCTGCCGCGCACCGCGACGTTGTCCTTCAGCGCGATCGGAATGCCCTGCAGCGGACCGAGCTCGTGGCCCGCGCCCGAGAGCAGTTCGGCGGCGCGCGCGACCTGCATCGCCTGCTCCTCGAACACCGTGATGAAGGATCGGAGCACGCCGTCGTGCGCGCGGATGCGTGCGAGCGATGCCTCCACCAGCTCCACGGGCGAGACCTTGCGCTCGCGCACCAGGCGCGCGGCTTCGGCGAGGCCGAGTTCGAGCAGCTCGCTCATGCGGCGTCCTCGGGCAGGTCGTGCGCATGCGCGAAGGCGGTGACCGGCATCAGCTCGCGGTAGGCCGCATCGCTCATCTTGCGGCTCAGTTCGTTGGCTGCGGGAATCCAGGCGGACAGCACCACCTGGACCGCGGCGCGGCGCTCGGGGCTCAGGTCCAGGGCCGCGCAGCGGGCGAGCGCGCCGGCATCGACCGCATCTGCGGGCGGGGAAGCATTCATCGTCGTCTCCGTTCGTGAAGGAAGCTTTGTGGACTTCACGATAGGGAGCAACGCCGCGCGCGGCTTGGCTGCAAGAGCCAGCGCGATGGGCTGGAACCGCCAACCTCCCGCGCGCGGCGGAATGCGGGCTGTGGTGACGCTCCTAGTGCCCGCGCAGCAGCGTCTGCGGCGTCACGCCATAGGCCTTCTTGAAGACCCGGCAGAAGTGCGAGAGATCGCTGAAGCCGTACTGGAACGCCGCCTGCGTGACCTGCCGCACGCGGCCTTCGCGCAGCGCGCTGTGGCTCGCCTCCAGCCGCTGCTTCCAGAGCCACTGGATCGGCGTGGTGCCGTGCTCGGCGAACACACGCGCGAGCGTGCGGGCGGACACGTGCTGCGCGGTGGCGATCTGCTCGACGTCGAGTTCGCAATCGTCCAGGTGCGCGGCGATGTAGTCGCGCGTCTTCTGGAACAGCGCAGTGTGCGAGGACTGCACGGCGTCGGTGCATCCGACCTGGAACTGCAGCACCGCCGAGAGCATGTCCAGCAGCGAGCTCGCAAGGCTGGCCTGCATGCCCTCCTGCCCCGACAGCTCGAGCACCGCCGCTTCGCGGATCATGCTGCCCAGCAGCCTGGCGATGGGGTGGCCGTTGGCCAGGTGCATGGCCGTGAGGTTCTGGGCCTCGGGAAACCGGCACAACAGCTGCAGCCGCGGAATGCGCACGAGCAGGTTCGACTCGGGCAGGAGATCGAAGGTGAAGGGGCGCGCAGCGTCGTAGAGCACGATGTCGCCGTTGCGTTGCACCACCTCGCGGCCGGACTGCGACAGCACGCCGTGCCCGGACACCATGAGGCTCAGCATGAAGTCTTCGTTCGGCCCGCTGCGCAGGTGCTGCGCATCGCGTTCCCAGTAGTGGCGCGGCGAGGACATCTCGGCCAGCGTCAGGTTGCCGAGCGAGCGGACGGAAAAGTGTGCGTTGAAGTGCTCGCGGTCAGGCACGCGGCTCGCAGCCGGAATGAAGTGCTTGCGCACCACATCGCTCCAGTAGTCGAAGCGCTGGCTGCGTTCGACCGTGTCCGTTGAGTAGTCGAGGTTCATGCTGCGAACGAATGGACGGTGCCACCGGCGGGTGGAATACCAAAACCCAAGCAACAATCGTGCCCCTGCGTCGGCCGGCTTCGCTGCGTTGCGGGCACTCTAGCAAGCGCCCGCCCCGGCGGCGTCGGGGCTGACCCTACGTCAGATCCGCCCCAGCGCCTTGTCCACGCCCTTGTTGGCCAGCATGTCGGCCCGTTCGTTGCCCGGGTCGCCCGAGTGGCCCTTGACCCAGCGCCATTCGATCGTGTGGCCGCCCTCGGCCACCAGCTTGTCCAGCCGCTGCCAGAGCTCTACGTTCTTCACTGGCTGCTTGCTGGCGGTCATCCAGCCCTTGGCCTTCCAGCCGCGGATCCACTCGGTGATGCCCATGCGCACGTACTGGCTGTCGAGGTAGAGCAGCACCTTGCAGGGCCGCTTGAGCGCGGCCAGGCCTTCGATGACGGCGGTCAGCTCCATGCGGTTGTTGGTGGTGTTGAGTTCGCCGCCGAACAGTTCCTTTTCGGTGGCGCCCGACTTGAGCCACGCGCCCCACCCCCCGGGTCCGGGGTTGCCCTTGCATGCACCATCGGTGTAGATCACGACTTCGTTCAAGCTCTCTTTTCCTTGTTTCTCTGTATTCGATTCAATCTGCTCAATCAATCCGTCTGGTCCGGTTGGTGCCGATGCACCTTGCCCGCGATCGACACCGGTGCGGTAGCGCGTGCCGCGGCCCGGCGCCAGTCCGCGCTCAGGAGGCGCATACCGCGCACCCGTTTCACGGCCACCAGGAAGTACGCCGCCCCGAAGATCGGCCACCAGCGCTCGCCCACCTTGTCCATCCACCGGCAGCGTTCCAGCCAGGCCTCGCTGCGCACCGCGGGCCGGTAGACGCCGAAGCGGCCCGATTCCACCTCGAAGCTCAAGAGCCTCAGCCAGTCGCGCATGCGCCAGTAGCCGATGAACTCCCCGCCTTCGGGCAGGTAAAGATCGCCGATGCCGAGCTTGCGGTACAGGTGCGCGCGCCGCTGGCGCATGCCCCAGAGGCTGGCCGGGTTGAGCCCGCAGATCACCACCCGGCCCTCGGGCACCAGCACCCGCTCGACCTCGCGCAGCGTGGCGTGCGGATCGGGACTGAGTTCCAGCGCATGCGGCATCACCACCAGGTCGAGGCTGTTGGCCGCGAACGGGAGCGCCGTGAAGTCGGTCAGGAGCGTGGCCTTGGCCGGCCGCATCGGGTCGCTCAGCGCCAGCCAGCGGTGCGGCATGCGGTTGGTGCGCAGGCCCTCGACCTCGGCTGCGCCCAGCTGCAGCGCGTGGTAGCCGAACACATCGGCCACCGCCTGGTCGAACTGGGCCTGCTCCCACGCGAGGAGGTAGCGTCCCGGGGGGGTCGCGAACCAATCCTGCAAACCTATAATTTGACCGCTCATGACCCTCGTTCCGCTGCCCGCCTTCGCTGACAACTACATCTGGATGCTGCACGACGGGTCCAGCGCCATCGTCGTGGATCCGGGCGACGCCCAACCGGTGTTCGATGCGCTCGCGCACCACAAGCTGCAGCTGGCCGCGATTCTAGTCACGCACCACCACGCCGATCACACCGGCGGCGTGGCTGCCCTGCATGCCGCAACGGGCGCGCCGGTGCACGGCCCCGCCCGCGAACGAATTCCCGAGCCCTTCACGCCGCATGTGCAAGGCGACATCGCCGAAGCGCTCGGCCTCAGCTTCGAGGTCATCGACGTGCCGGGCCACACGGCCGGCCACATCGCCTACTTTCTTCCGGCCGCCGAAGGCCGCTCGCCGCTGCTCTTTTGCGGCGACACGCTGTTCTCGGGCGGCTGCGGGCGCCTCTTCGAAGGCACGCCCGCGCAGATGCTGGCCTCGCTCGATGCGCTCGCCGCGCTGCCCGGCGACACCCGCGTCTGCTGCGCCCACGAATACACACTTGCTAACCTGCGTTTCGCCCGCGCGGTGGAACCGGGCAATGCCGATCTGACTCACTACAACGCGCGCTGCGAAAGCCTGCGCGCGCAAGGGCAGCCCACACTGCCCGCGCAGCTGGCGACCGAACGCCTGATCAACCCCTTTCTTCGCAGCCGCGAAGCCACTGTCCTTCGAGCGGTGCGCAAGCACGCCGAGCTTTCCGCCGATGCGGCCGAAGCCGATGTGTTCGCCGCACTGCGCCAATGGAAAAACGACTTCCGATGAAATTTATCGCTGCCACCTGCCTTGCAGGTTCACTGGTGCTCGCAGGCTGCGCGGCACCGACCGACACCCCTTCATCCTCCTCCAGCACTTCCCCCAAGACCGGCGCCACCGCCGGCGGCACCGGCCCCAAGGTCGCCGGCAGCGCGGCTCCCGTCTACCCGCGCGACGCGCTCTCTCCCCTGTCCAGCAGCGAGGCCCATTCGCAGAGCGTGGTCACGCTGGCTCCGCCCGCCGACATGTGGGACCGCATCCGCCGCGGCTTCAAGATGCCCAACCTCGAGAGCGACCTGGTGCGCGACCGCGAGCAGTGGTATGCGAGCCGGCCCGACTACATCCAGCGCATGACCGAGCGCTCGAACAAGTACATGTTCCACATCGTCGAGGAACTCGAGCGGCGCAACATGCCGACCGAACTCGCGCTGCTGCCCTACATCGAGAGCGCGTTCAACCCGCAGGCCGTCTCCAGCGCGCGCGCCGCGGGCATGTGGCAGTTCATGCCGGCCACCGGCACCGACTTCGACCTCAAGCAGAACATCTTCCGCGACGACCGCCGCGACGTGCTGGCCTCCACCCGCGCCGCGCTCGACTACCTGCAGAAGCTCTACGGCATGTTCGGCGACTGGCAGCTCGCGCTGGCCGCCTACAACTGGGGCGAAGGCAGCGTGAGCCGCGCCATCGCCAAGAACCAGCGCGCGGGCCTGCCCACCACCTACAGCGACCTCAACATGCCCGCCGAGACGCGGCTGTACGTGCCCAAGCTGCAGGCGGTGAAGAACATCGTGGCCAATCCGCAGGCCTTCAACGCCGAGCTGCCGCTGATCGCCAACCACCCGTACTTCCAGACCGTCACGCTCACCCGCGACCTCGACGTGGAACTGGCCGCCAAGCTGGCCGACGTGCGCATCGAGGACTTTCGCGCGCTCAACCCGGCCGCGCACAAGCCGGTGCTGATCGCCGCGGGCACGCCGCAGATCCTGCTGCCCTGGGACAACGCGGCCGTGTTCCAGCGCAACTTCGACGCCTACTCGCAAGGCCAGTACGCCAGCTGGACCGCCTGGGTCGTGCCCAACACCATGACGGTGGCCGACGCCGCCCAGCGCTCGGGCATGAGCGAAAGCGACCTGCGCGCGATGAACAACGTGCCGCCGCGCATGCTCATCAAGGCCGGCTCGACGCTCATCGTGCCGCGCGGCGCCCGCGTGAAGGAAGACGTCGCGGCCGTGGTGGCCGACGGCGGCCACCTGAGCTTCCAGCCCGAGATCGTCAATCGCCGCACCACCGTCAAGGCCGGGCGCAACGACAGCGTGGCGAGCATCGCGCGCCGCTACAAGCTTGCCCCCTCCAACGTGGCCGAGTGGAACGATGTCAAGCCCAACCACGCCTTCAAGCGTGGCTACAGCGTGGTCGTGTACCTGCCGGTTCGCGCGGCGCCCGCGGCCCGTGTCGGTGCCGGCGTGGCGGTGGCGCGTGGCCATGCGGCCGCAGCCTCCTCGAAGCGCGGCGGCGCGCCTGCCCAGGCCAGCACGGCCCGCGGCAAGAACGTCGTCAAGGTTCCTGCGGGCGGCAAGCAGCAGGTCGTGCGCGAGAAGCGCGGCGGCACGCCCTCGAAGAAGAAGCGCTGACGCCGGCGGCGCTTGCGGCTCAGTGCGCCTCGGCCGCCCACGCCCGGCGGCGCACCACGGCTTCCAGTGCGGCCACGGCAATCATCACCACCGTGGTCAGCGTGCCCACCACCAGCACCGTCAGGTGCGACGCGAACACTGCCAGCGCCGCGAGCGCGATCAGCCCGTAGAGGTGCGACTGCGGCAGGAAACCGCGCACCACCCGCTTGAACAGCGCATTGCCGAAGAGGTAGATGGCCGGCCCGCCCAAGAGCGGCCCGAGGTACTTGAGTTCGGCATGGTGTGAGCCCTCGCCGATCACGAGTTCGTCCGCGACCGCGCACACGATGATGCCGGCCACCAGGATCACGTGCGTGTAGTGGTAGTTGGCGCCCATGCGGCCCGGGTCCTTCGCATGCTCGATCGCATGCGTGGCTTCCTTGGCGCTGGTGTCGAAGTACATCCACCACATGGCCAGGCTGCCCGCGAAGCCCACGAGCAGCGCGTACACGTCGACCAAATGCCACTCGGCGTGATGGCCGAACGCGATGCCGCTCGCCAGAATGGATTCGCCCAGCGCCACGATCACGAAGAGCTGGCAGCGCTCTGCGAGGTGGCCGCCGTCGATGGTCCACTCCGCGGTCGAGGAACGCCCCAATCCTGGAAAGACCAGCCCGACCATCGGCGCGACGTATTCGCACAGCACACCGACGAACCAGAACCCGAGGCGCCACGGCCCTTCGGACAGCCCGCCCGCGATCCAGAACACCGCCGCCACGCAGTTCCACGCCAGCAGCCGCCGGAAGTTGGGCGCCAGCGGGCTCTTGCTGCCGACCGCGATCAGCATGCAGAAGGTGCGCCCCACTTGGATGGCCGCGAAGCACGAGGCGAACACCAGCCCCCGCTCGGCAAACGCGCCGGGCAGCGCCGACGCCATCACCATGGCCAGCAGCATCACCCCGAACAGCATGCCCCGGATGCGCAGCGACCCCGGGTTGAACCAGTTGGTGGCCCAGGCGGTGTACTGCCAGCCGAGCCAGACGGCGAACCACATCACCAATGTCTGCAGCGCGCCCAGGAGGCTCAGGTGGTCCAGCAGATAGTGCGACAGCTGCGTGACTGAGAACGCATAGACCAGGTCGAAGAACAGTTCTTCGTTCGAGACCCTGGCGGCCTCGTTGCGCGATCGCAAAGTCGTTGGCAGTCCGTTTTTCTTGCTCAACATGACTCTCTCCCTTTCAGATTTCGAATTTCAAATAGCTAGCTAGAGTTTTTCGGTTTCCCCGCTGCGTGGCTGCCACTTCATGAGGCGCTTCTCGATCAGGCCGACCAGCCCGTCGAGCAGCAGCGCAAAGGCCGTGAGCACGACGATACCGGCAAAGACGGTGTTGACGTCGAACGTTCCTTCGGCCTGGAGTATCAGGTAGCCCACGCCGCGCGCCGAGCCCAGGTACTCGCCCACCACCGCGCCGACGAAGGCCAGCCCCACCGAGGTGTGCAGGCTCGAGAACACCCAGCTCGTGGCACTCGGCAGGTACACGGTGCGCAGCAGCTGCCGCTGGTTGGCGCCCAGCATCTTCGCGTTGGCCAGCACCACCGGGCTCACCTCGCGCACACCCTGGTAGACATTGAAGAACACGATGAAGAAGACCAGCGTGACCGCCAGCGCCACCTTGCTCCAGATGCCCAGGCCGAACCACAGCGCGAAGATCGGTGCCAGGATCACGCGCGGCATCGAGTTGGCGGCCTTGATGTAGGGGTCGAGGATCAGGCTCGCCGTCGGTGCGAGCGCCAGCCAGAGTCCGCATGCGAGGCCCAGCACGGTGCCGATGCCGAAGGCCAGCACCGTCTCCAGCAGCGTGGTGCCCAGGTGCCGGTAGATGTCGGCATTGCCCTTCAGCCCCTCGGGAAACAGCAGGTTCGGCGGCACCTCGAACGGCAGGAACCAGCTCCAGATGCGGCCCGCCACCTGGATCGGCTCGCCGACGAAGAAGGCGAACTGCTGATTGCGGGAGGCCAGGTGCCAACCCACCAGGATAAGCACCAGCAACACCAGCTGCCAGAAGCGCGCGTTGCGCTCGTTCAGGCGCGGGATCATGCGGCCTTCCTCAGTTGTTGCGCGTAGCCCTTGAGCACCTCGTCGCGCAGCACCTCCCAGATCTGCGTGTGCAGCTCGACGAAGCGCGGCTGCGTGCGCACCTCGGCCACGTCGCGTGGGCGGGCCAAGTCGATGTCGAACTCGCCGATGGGGTGCGTCGCGGGGCCGGCCGAGAGCACCACCACGCGGTCGCTCATCGCAATGGCCTCGTCGAGGTCATGCGTGATGAAGAGCACCGCCTTCTTCTTCGCGCTCCAGATCTCGAGCACCTCGTTTTCCATCAGCTGCCGCGTCTGGATGTCGAGCGCGCTGAAGGGCTCGTCCATGAGGATGATGTCGGGGTCGAGCACCAGCGTCTGTGCGAGCGCCACGCGCTTGCGCATGCCGCCCGAGAGCTGGTGCGGATAGCGGTCGCCGAAGCCCGAGAGCCCCACGCGCGAGAGCCAGGCCTCGGCCTGCTCGCGCGCATCGGCGTCCGACACGCCGCGGTACTGCAGCCCCACCATCACGTTGGCGACGGCGCTGCGCCACGGCATCAGCGCCTCGGTCTGGAACATGTAGCCCGCGCGCGCATTGACGCCCGCGAGCGTCTCCCCGAAGACCTTGACCGTGCCCGATGAAGGTTCGAGCAGTCCGGCGCCCACGTTCAGCAGCGTCGACTTGCCGCATCCCGTGGGGCCGACCACCGAGACAAACTCGCCCGCCTTGATGCGCAGCGTGGTGTCGGCGACGGCGGTGTAGCGCTGGCCTGGGTCGTCCTTCGAGTGGAACGTGCAGCTGATGGAGAGGAGTTCGAGTGCGTGGTCGGACATGTCTGCAGGATTAAAAAACCCGGCCAAGGCCGGGTCGCGGGGACGTTCGGAGTCAGGCTTTGAACCTGTCCTTCGCGCGCCTAGCAAAATCGTTGGTGTAGGTCTTGATGAGGTCGATCTTGTCGGCCTTCACGCTGGTGTCGAAGCTCGCGATGGCCGTGAGTGCCGTCTTGGGTCCATCGGACGGCACGAGGCCGTCGGTGGCGATCGATTCGCGCACCTTGTCGAACGACGCGAGGTACAGCGCGCGGTCGCCGAGCAGGTAGGTCTCGGGCACCGTCTTGATGATGTCGCCCGGCCCTGCCGTCTGCAGCCATTTCAGGCCATGCACGATGGCATTGGCCAGCGCCTGGCAGGTGTTGGGGTTCTTCTGGATGAAATCGATCGGCGCGTAGAGGCAGGCCGCGGGCATCGGCCCGCCGAACACCTGCTGCGTGCCCTTGAGCGTGCGCGTGTCGCTGATGATCTTCACGTCGCCCTTCTGCTCGAGCATCGTCATCACCGGATCGGTGTTGCTGATGGCGTCGATCTGGCCCGAGCGCAGTGCGGTGAGCGCGCCGGCCGCGACGCCCACGCCGATGTAGCTCACATCGCTTGCCTTGAGCCCACCGCGCGAGAGCACGAGGTTGGCCACCATGTTGGTCGACGAGCCCGGTGCCGAGACGCCGATCTTCTTCCCCTTGAGATCCTGGATGCCGGTGTAGCCGGCCATGTTCTTGGTCGATACGCCCACCGCGATCTGCGGCGCGCGGCCCTGCAGAACGAAGGCCTGGAAGAACTGGTTCTTGGCCTGCAGGTTGATGGTGTGTTCGTACGCGCCCGAACACACATCGGCCGAGCCGCCCACCACCGCCTGCAGCGCGCGTGCGCCACCGGCGAAATCGGAAATCTCGACTTCGAGCCCTTCGGCCTTGAAGTAACCCAGCTGTTCGGAGATGGTCAGAGGCAGGTAATAAAAAGCGGCCTTGCCGCCGACCGCGATGGAGACCTTGGTCTTTTCCAGCTTGGCTTGCGCAAAAACCCGCGGCAGCGCAATCGCTGCGGCAGCGACGGCGGAGGCGGAAATGAGGGTTCTGCGATGAAGCATGAAGCGGTCCTGCGGGCTCTTTGATTCTTGTGAAGTGAATCGAGCTTAGGGGTGCGCGCCCGTTGCCTGCATCGGGGTCATCCCGTGCGGGTTTCCACGTAAGTACGAAGGCCTCCACGAAGCCTCTGTCGAATGGCTTATTTCGCGAGGAAAAGAATCGCGATGTTGACGAGGAACGCGAGCGCCCAGACCGCGCTGCGCACGCCGCCGAGACCCTTGATGTAGATCGCAAGGTAGATCACGCGCAAGACGACATAGGCCGCCGCCAGCATGTCGAGCCGCGCCTGGTTCACGCCCAGTTGGTGCGCAATGATCACCGCGCCGATGAAGAACGGCAGCCCTTCGAAGGTGTTGGCCTGTGCGCTGTTGGCGCGCGCACGCCAACCGCTCTGCTTCGCGGCCCAGTCGCGCGGTTGGACGTTGTCGCGCGGACCGAAGCTGCCGGCCTTCGCGATCCATGCCGCGAGGTACGGCAGGCCGCAGGCGATGAACACGCACCAGTAGGCGATGGTGAGCAGGGAAAGGGTCATGTCGGGTTGATTGCGCACTATCGACGATCGACCAGTGCGTGCGCGATGGTGCCGAGGTCCACGTACTCGAGCTCGCTGCCGGCCGGCACGCCGCGCGCAAGCCGCGTTACGGTAAGGCCGCGCTGCTTGAGTGCTTCGCCGATCACATGCGCGGTGGCCTCACCCTCGGCGGTGAAGTTGGTGGCGAGGATGACTTCGCTCACCGTGCCATCGAGCGCGCGGTCGAACAGCTTCTGCAGGCCGATGTCTTTCGGACCGATGCCGTCGAGCGGACTGAGCTTGCCCATCAGCACGAAGTAATAGCCGCGGAAGGCACCGGTGCGTTCGAGCGCGGCCTGGTCGGCGGGCGTCTCGACCACGCAGAGCTTCGTGCCGTCGCGGCGCGAGTCCATGCACACGCTGCAGATCGGTGCTTCCGTGAAGGTGTTGCAGAGTTCGCAGTGCCGCACATTCCCGGCCGCCTGCTGCAAGGCGCGCGAAAGCAGCTGCGCGCCGTCGCGGTCGTGCTGCAGCAGGTGGAACGCCATGCGCGAAGCCGACTTGACGCCGACGCCGGGCAAACGGCGCAGCGCATCGACCAATGCGTCGAGCGAACTGGCGTCGGCCATCAATCGCTCAGAACGGCAGCTTCATGCCGGGCGGGAGGCCCGGCATGCCGGCCGTGAGCTTGCCCATCTTCTGCTCACTGGTTTCCTCGGCCTTGCGCACGGCCGCGTTGAAAGCGGCAGCCACGAGGTCTTCGAGCATGTCCTTGTCGTCGGCCAGGAGGCTCGGGTCGATGGTGATGCGCTTGACGTCGTGCTTGCAGGTCATGACGACCTTCACGAGGCCCGCGCCCGACTCGCCTTCGACCTCGATGTGGGCCAGTTCTTCCTGGGCCTTCTTGAGGTTGTCCTGCATTGCCTGCGCCTGCTTCATGAGGCCGGCCAGTTGTCCTTTGTTGAACATCGTTGGTCCTGTATGTGTGGTGAAGAAAAGGGGTGAAGGATAAGAGACGCGGCTGCAGCGTTCGCCTCAGGCGGGCCGCAGCGTTCCGGGGACGATCTTCGCATCGAAGTCACGCATCAGCATCTGTACCTCGGGGTCGCTGTGGATGGCTTCCTCGGCCACGCGCTGGCGCTCGTCGGCTGCGTGCCGGTTGCGGCGCGCGGGGCTGTCGACCACGCCGCCGATCTCGATCGCGAGCTTGATGTCGTGGCCGAGTGCGTTGAGCGCCGCAGTCAGTTTCTCGCGGCTGGAGGGCTGGTTGAGCGTTTCGCGCTCGATGCGCAGGATCCACTGATCGGTGTCGCGCCCCACGAGCTGCGACTGCAAGGCGAGTTCACGCGCGAGGGCCGTGATGCTTTCGGCCGCGACCAGCTGGGTGACCGTGGCATACCAGAAGTCGCCGTCCTCGCTGGGCGGGATCGGTGCGGCCGGCCCGCGCTGCTCGTCGGTGCGCGGCGCATCGCGCTGGCCGGGAGGCGGCTGCACGCGGATCGGCATGCCGACGACCTTGGCGGGAGCGTCCGTGGGAGAAGGCCTGTGGTCCGAAGGCCGCATGGGCTCGTCGACCACGGCCAGGCGATGACCCGCGGGAACCGATGCCGGCGCATTCGATGCTGCAGCGGGTGCCGGAACGGGCGGCGTAGGCGCTGCCCGAGGCGGTGATTCGGCCACGGGCGCCGGGGCCGGAACAGGGCGAGCGACGGGAGCCGGAGCCCTTGGCGCCGCGCCCTGGGCTTCATTCAGAGTTTTTTTTTCCGGGGAAGCCGTCGAAGCAGCCGCGTTGGAAGGCTTGAAGGCCAGCAGCCGCAGCAGCACCATCGTCAACGCGGCGTACTCGTCGGGCGCCAGGCCCAGCTCGCCACGGCCATGCAGGCAGAGGCTGTAGAGCAGCTGCGTTTCGTCAGCCGGCATCAGCGATGCGAGGCGCGCGGTGTCGGCGGCATCAGGGTCGGTGGCCGAATCAGCGGACTCCGCGCGTGAAGGCACCGCCTGCAGCACGGCCATGGCCTGCAGCACCGACGTCATTTCTTCGAGCGTGGAAGCAGCCGACATGCCATCGCGGCGCAAGGCCTCGGAGGTGTCGACCACCGTCTTGCCGTCGCCCTGCGCGAGCGCTTCGATCAGCTTGAACACATGGCCGCGGTCCACGCTGCCGAGCATCTGGCGCACGCCGGTCTCGATCAGTTCGCCGTTGCCGAAGGCGATGGCCTGGTCGGTGAGCGACAGCGCATCGCGCATCGAGCCGCGCGCCGCGCGCGCCAGGAGGCGCAACGCCTGCGGCTCGGCCGGCACCTGCTCGGTCTGCAGCACGCCTGTCAGGTGTTCGAGGATCGTCTCTGGCGCCATCGGCCGCAGGTTGAACTGCAGGCAGCGCGACAGCACCGTGACCGGCACCTTCTGCGGATCGGTGGTCGCGAGCACGAACTTGAGGTATTCGGGCGGCTCCTCGAGCGTCTTCAACATCGCGTTGAACGCAGTGTTCGTGAGCATGTGCACTTCGTCGATCATGAAGACCTTGAAGCGCCCCTGCACCGGCTTGTAGACAGCTTGTTCGAGCAGCGACTGCACTTCGTCGACACCGCGGTTGGAGGCCGCGTCGAGCTCGGTGTAATCGACGAAGCGGCCCGAATCGATGTCGCGGCAGGCCTGGCACACGCCGCACGGCGTGGCGGTGATGCCGCCCTGCCCGTCCGGCCCCTGGCAGTTGAGCGACTTGGCCAGGATGCGCGAGACCGTGGTCTTGCCCACGCCCCGCGTACCGGTGAAAAGATAGGCGTGATGCAGGCGCTGCGTGGTCAGTGCGTTCTCGAGCGCCTGCACCACATGCCCCTGACCGACCATCTCACCGAAGGTTTTCGGACGGAACTTGCGAGCGAGCACGAGATAAGACATTGCGGGCATTCTAAAAGGCGCGGAGAGGCGACTTCACGCTTGTTTCCCTACCGCCTCCGAAATCATTCACGCCTGTGCGAAGGGGGCAAATTCACCCGGTTAGAATGCAGGCTGACGGGCCTCCCTGCATGGTGAAGTGGCCAACCGGGTCAGGTGGGGAACCAAGCAGCCCTAACTGCGTAGTCAGTGCCAGGGGTAAGGCTCGTCAACCTAACATTCAGAAGCCGTGAGTTCCCAGAGAGCTCACGCGCTGTGTCCAGGAGTTACCGGCCCCGGACACCTCAGCCTCCCAGAACTTCGCGCAGCCATCCATGAACTTGGACATCCGGCCCGCCCACATCAGCGATCTCGAAGCACTGGTGCGTCTCGACACCGTGGCCGCGCATGATGCGCGCCGCGCAGATCCAAGGGTGGATCGAGGACCGCTTCTGCCACGTGATCGAGGTCGATGGCGACATCGCCGCCTACGGCGTCCTGCACCACCACTTCTTCGACTGCGGCTTCATCGAGATGCTGATGGTCGGCGAGAAGTTTCGCCGCAGGCGACTCGGCCTGAGGCTCGTCGATCACTTCCAGTCGATCTGCGAACGCCCCAAGCTTTTCACCTCCACGAACCGCTCCAACGGGGCGATGCAATCGCTGCTGAAAGAAGCCGGCTTCAGGGAGAGCGGCCACATCGACAACCTCGATGCGGCCGACCCCGAGCAGGTGTTCTTCTGGCCGTGCGAGCGCTGAGCCGACCTGCTGCTACAGGCCCAACCGCTGGATCGCTCCGCGCGCCGCAGCCGCCCCGCTGGCCATCGACGCCGTGAGCAGATAACCACCGGTCGGCGCTTCCCAATCGAGCATTTCTCCTGCCGCGAACACGCCGGGCAGCGCCGTCGCCATCAGCGCCGGATCGAGCGCGTCGAAGCGCACGCCACCGGCCGTACTGATCGCCTCGTCGACGGGCCGCGTCGCGACCAGCTTCAGCGGCACCGCTTTGATGGTGGCGGCGAGTTGCACCGGGTCCTGCATCGCCTCCTTGCTCAGCGCTTCGTGCAGCACGCCCGCCTTGATGCCTTCGATGCCGAGCCGGCTCTTGAGGTGACTGCTCAACGAGCGCGCCCCGCGCGGGTGCTTCACCGCGGCCAGCACCTGTTCGGTGCTGCGGTCGGGCAGCAAATCGAGCAGCAGTGTTGCGCTGCCGTGGGCGGCGATCTCGTCACGCAGCAGCGCCGACGCCGCATAGATCAGGCTGCCTTCGATGCCCGTGGCCGTCGCAACGAACTCGCCCTTGCGTGCAAAGTGGCGCCCCTGGCTGTCGGTGAAGGTGATCGCGACCGATTTGAAAGGCTGCCCCGCAAAGCGGCTCGAAAAATGTTCGCTCCAGCCTGCGCCGTCGAAGCCGCAATTGGCGGGCAGCAGCGGCGCCACCGTCACACCTTGTGCCTGCAGCCACGGTGCCCACGCCCCGTCGGAGCCCAGGCGCGCCCAGCTCGCGCCGCCCAGGGCCAGCACCACCGCGTCGGCCTTGGCGGTGACCTCGCCTGCCGGCGTCGCAAAGCGCAGTGCATTCGCATCGAATGCCCCGTCACCCTGCCACCGATGCCGCATATGAAACTGCACCCCCGCCGAGCGCAACCGATGCAGCCACGCGCGCAGCAGCGGCGCGGCCTTCATGTCCGTCGGAAACACGCGGCCCGAGGTGCCCACGAAAGTCTCGATGCCCAGGCCCGTCGCCCATTCGCGCACCTGCTGCGGCCCGAACTGCACCAGCATCGGCTCGAGCTGCGCTCGGCGCTCACCGAACCGGCTCATGAACACATCGAAGGGCTCCGAATGGGTGAGGTTCAGCCCGCCGCGGCCGGCCAGCAGGAATTTGCGGCCCACCGAGGGCATTGCGTCGTAGACGTGCACTTGCGCGCCGGATGCGCCGAGGACTTCAGCCGCCATCAGGCCGGCAGGTCCGCCGCCGATCACGGCGACGGTTGGGGAAAGGGTCATTCGAGATTTACCAGTTCGCCCTGCCCGGTGAGGAACGCGACGCGGACCGTGGCACCGGGGTAGGCATGTTGCACCGCCGCGCGGTAGCGCTGCATCTGTGCGATCAACGTCGCGTCCCGTTCGGGGCGCGCTGCGGATTTGTAATCGAGGATCCACCAGGCACCGCTGTCGCGCTCGCGCACCAGCCGATCGATGCGCAGGGTCTCGCCTTCGTGGACCAGCGTGACTTCGTTGCCATGCCAATCGACCCTGCGATCGTCCCACACCCAGGCACCTGCGCCTGCGCGGATGCGCTCGGCGAGCGTCGCGGCGCCGCGCGCCTGCTGTGGATCGAGCATGAATTCGCGGGCCGCTGCACGCACGTGGGCCGAGGGCAGCGCCTCGCCCGGCACCGCCCATTCGAGCAGCCGGTGCATGGCCTGGCCGAAGGCCGCGGCGCGCGCGTCGACGGTGGCGTCGGCGGCCTTTTTGGCGGAAGGCTGATCGGCGGCAGCAGGCGCCGGAGGCATCTGCTTCATCGAGAAACTGGCCACGCCCGTCTCGACGGGCAGTGCAACCAGCGGCTCGTCGGCCTCGATCGGCTCGCAGGCCGATTCCAGCCGCGCCCACCAACTGCCCTCGTTGGCACGTGCCGGCTTCACCGACGACAGCACCAATCGCTCGCGCGCCCGCGTGGTCGCGACGTAGAGGCCATTGAGCTCCTCGCGATGACGCGCGCGTTGCTCTTCTTCCAGCAGCGCAGCCGCGCAGGCCGGCGGCGTCTTCTCGCTCGCGAGGAACACGAAGCGCGTCGGCGCGCTGTCGCTGCCCTTCCACTCGACCAGCACACCCATGGTCTGCGCGCGCGGCGGTGCGGCATCGCAATCGAGCATCAGCACGGTGTCGGCTTCCAGGCCCTTGGCGCCGTGCACTGTCAGCAGTTGCACCGCATCGGGCGCAGCCACCGACGGCGCGCGCACGCCGCCGGCACGCAGGGCGCGGACCAGCGCATAAGGCGTGGCGAAGCGCGCGCCTTCGATCTCGAGCGATGCGGACATCAGCCCGCGCAGGTTGGCCAGCGCGCTCTGACGCATCGCGGCGGGCACGGCGGCGCCGAACTTCGCGAGCACATCGCCATCGTGAAAGATCGCGTCGATGGCATCGTGCGGCGGCAGGGTCACAAGCCAGCGCTGCCATTTCTTCAGGCGGGCACCCGCCTCGACCAGCACCGGCGGCAGGCCCTCGCCTTTCTGGATCAATGCGAACCAGCTCGACGACGGATGCTCGCGCTGCCGCAACGCCAGTTGCACCAGCACCTCGTCGTCGATGCCGAAAAGCGGCGACTTGAGCGCGCACGCCAGCGAGAGATCATGCGCGGGCGAGACCAGCGCGTCGATCAGCGCGACCATGTCCTGCACCTCGGGCGCATCGTGCAGCTCGTTCTTCTCGGGTTGCTGCACGGGAATGTGGCGCTGGCGCAGCGCGTCCTGCATCGCAGACAGCCGATTGCGCCGGCGGGCCAGCACCATGATCTGCCGGGGCGGTATGCCATCGGCGATGCGCTGCGCCACCCAGCGCGCGGCCTGCTCGCATTCCTTCTGCAGCAATTGTTCTTCGGGCAGCACGCGGGGCGTGACGAGGCTGTCGCGCCAGTGCAGCATGCCGTCGTCGGCGGGTGCGGCTTCTGCCGTGTCGCCGAGCGCATCGCGGTCGATGGCCGGCAGCTTGAGCAATTCGCCTTCGTCGCCGCGCTCGGTGGTGTGGGCGCGATAGCCGTCGAACTCGCCCGCATCCTGCGCGGCCAGCATGGCCTGGTTGACCAGCCCGACCACGGCGCGTGCGTTACGGTGGGTGTGGTCGCAATTGAGCAACTCGCCGTCGAGCCCTTCGCGCACGAACTTCTTCGCGGCGATGAACACCTGCGGCTCGGCGCGGCGGAAGCGGTAGATGCTCTGCTTCGGATCGCCCACGATGAACACGCGTGGCGCACTGCCGCCCGCGCCGGTGTAGGCGCTGAGCCAGCCGTAGAGGGCCTGCCACTGCAGAGGATTCGTGTCCTGGAACTCGTCGATCAAAAGATGCGCGATGCGCGCATCGAGCCGCTCCTGCACCCAGCCCGACAACGCGGACTGGCCGAGCAGCAACTGCGCGGCCTGCTCGACGTCGTTCATGTCGACCCAGCCGTGGGCGCGCTTGACGTCGGCGAAGGCGGCGATCAAAAGGCGCGTGAGCCGCGTCATGCGCTGCTGGTAGAGCCATGCGGCGTGCTGGGCCTGCGCGGCGCACAGCACCTGGAGCTCGGCCTCGGCCTCCTGCGCGGCGGGGAATTTCTGCAGGTTCTTGTTGAGCCGGTCTTCGCTCGCGACGAAGAAGTTCTTTCTCAGGTGCGCGAGCGCAGCGGAGAGCGATTCGACTGGAGGCTCGCCGACGCCGAACACGTCGATGATGGCCTCGGCCGCCTTCTGCGGCGTCTTGTTGGTCTCGCGGCCGAGCGCGGCGGCTCGGTCTAGCCACCGGCGGCGGACCGGCTCGCCACGCAGGGCATCGGTTGGTTCGTCGAGGCCTTCGAGCGACGGATAGAGTGCGCTGAAGTGCTGTACGGCGTTTTCCGCATCGGCCAGCGAGAACTCGACCCGCTTGGTCAGCGCTTCGCCCAGCGCCTTGGCCGTCTGCGAGCGGCCGTGCGTCGCGACGACGGCGTAGTAGTCGGCCAACGCATGTTTGTCGGCGGTGACTGCTTCGAAGAAGGGCCGCCAGGTGTGGCCGCGTGCCTCGGCATCGTCTTCGAGCAGTTCGTAGTTGGATGGCAGGCCCAGCTCGCGCAGCACCGCGAGCGGCGCGTTGCGCAGCAGGCCGGCGAACCAGGCGTGGAAGGTGCGGAACTGCACGGGGCGGCCGCCTTCGAGCAGGCGCCTGTAGAGGCCCTTCAGCCGCGGCACTGCAGCCAGCGCGGCGGCAGGTTCGACGCCGCGCATCACGAGCTGCTTGACCAGTTCTTCGGGGCTTTGCTCGGCGAACTGTTCGAGCCATTGGTCGAGACGCTCGCGCATCTCGCCGGCGGCCTTCTTGGTGAAAGTGATCGCGAGGATCTCGTGCGGCTCGCAGGCGGAGTCGCCCTCTTCGAGCAATGCCCGCAGGATGCGCGACACCAGCATCCAGGTCTTGCCTGCACCCGCGCAGGCTTCGACGGCGACGGAGCGGCGCGGATCGCAGGCGACGGTGTAGAAGGCTTCGCGTGTGACGTGCCGGCCGTTGTGTTCGTAGGCTGCGCCGTTCACTTGGACACCTCCCAGAAGTCTTTGCGGCACAGGCCACGGGCCGCGCAGTAGTCGCAGACGGCGCCCTCGCCCAGCGGCGGCAGCGCCGCTCCCTCGGCGATGCGCGTGAAGTCGCTCATGATGCCGGCCACCAGCGCATCCCTTGCCTCGACCACCGCAGGCTGCTCGACGGTCTGCGTGCCCGAGGACTTCTCGCCCACGTTGACGTAGGCCGCACGCAAGGTGTCGTCGGCCACCAGGGCCGCGTAGAAGGCTAGCTGGGTGTCTTCGGTCGGGTCCTTCACGCGCTCCTTGGTGACGCTCGCGGACTCGGTCTTGTAGTCGATCACGAGGGCCTGGCCATCGGATGTGCGGTCGATCCGGTCGAGGCGGCCGACGAGGCGCAGGCCGCCGAGCGGCTGCTCCTTCCAGGGCTCGGATTCGACGAACACCGCGCCGCCCGCCTCATGCCCCGCGAGCCATTCGAGATAGCCGTCGCGCACCGCGGGCCACGCCGCGGCGAACGGAAGGAACTCGGCGTCGGAAAGGCCGTACTCGCGCGTGGCGCGATGCGCGGCTTCTTCGATGCGTTCCACGCGCTCCTGTGCATCCTGCGTCGGGGTTTCGATCAACGCCTCATGGAAATGGCCGAGCACGGCGTGCAGCCAGTTGCCGAAGTCGCGCTTGTCGACCTCCACGTCGAGCTCGTCAGCGCTGCGCAGCCCCAGCTGCCGCAGCGCGAAGAAGCGATAGGGGCAGCGACGCAGGTCTTCGTACACGCTGGTCGAGATGTTCTCCAGCGGGAGCAATGCACCCGAAGGTGTGGGGACCGTGGTCGGCTGCACGGTCACGTCGCGCGCAGGGCGTGGATCGATGGCAGGTTGCAGCACGTGGTCAAGCTGCAGCGCCTGCACCAGCGGGCTCGGACGAACGGGCTCGCCGCTCGCGTCGGACGCGCGCCAGACCAGTTCGCACCAGGGGTTGTGCAGGGCCGCGGTCCAGGCCGAGCGTTGCGCGGCTTCAAGGGTTTCGCGCGACGGCAGGCCCAGTTCGAGGCGCTGGGCGGCGCTCCAGTTGCCGGGGGGTTCGGGCGATGCGGGC
Organism: Variovorax sp. RKNM96; assembly: GCF_017161115.1. Classification (GTDB taxonomy): domain Bacteria; phylum Pseudomonadota; class Gammaproteobacteria; order Burkholderiales; family Burkholderiaceae_C; genus Variovorax. The sequence continues at coordinate 4,197,588 of NZ_CP046508.1, forward strand.
AGGCGTCGGTCATCGCAACCCGGGATGACCACGGCGCCGAATGCGCGGCCCAGCAGTTGGTAGAGCGGCAGAACGATCACCTTGGGCGCCTGGTCGCCGGCGGGCGGCACGAAGCTCGCGTCTTCGAGCACGTCGCGCACCCAGGCGGTGAACTCGGCGAGCGTGTGGCGGCCGCCGGGGAACTCGTCGGCATCGCCGTGGGCCTCGGCATCGAGCCACAACGCGGCGATGACCTTGCCGCCGGCCATGTCGTCGGCAAGGGGCGTCCATTGCCCGCTGCCTTCGAGCAGCTCACGCAACGCGCGCAGCCACTCGGCCACGGGCCTGGACTTCATCATCGCTGCACGGCGTGCCTCGATGGACTCGGTGTAGGGCAGCAGCGCCACATCGCTCGGCTTCTCGCTGCGGGCGACGAGGCTGCACCATGCGGACCAGTCGCGCAGGCCCTCGCGTCGCAGACGCACTTCGAGCGCCTGCACGGCCAACGCATCGCCATCGGCGCCGCTCTTGAGCCACTCGAGCACCTGGTCGCTGGCGGCGTCGTGGGCACAGGCGCGCAGCGCGCTCATCAGCGTGGCGGCGGCGCGGGTGGTCGAGAGCTTCCAGCCGGTTTCGTCGTGCGTGACGATGCCCTGGGCCTTGAGCTGGGCGCTGATGCGGCGCGTCAGCGCGCGGTCGGTGGCGATCAACGCGACCGGCGCGCGGCCTTCGGCGAGGTGGCGCAGCACGCAGGCGGCGGCGAGCTGGGCCTCGTCCTCGGGGTCTGCGGCCACGTGCGACGCCGCGGGGTCCACGGGCGTGTTCGCGGGCACCAGCGAGAGATGCAGTGCGTGCTCGCCCCACAGGGTGCACAGCGTCTGGGTGAGCGGATCGGTCTGGAAACCTTCGAGCACGATCAGCGCATCGACCTGGTTGCGCACGCTCTCGCGCAGCAACACGTCGGTTGCGTAGCCCGAGGTCGCGGCCCAGGCGACGGCGATGCGGATCAGCGCGCTCTCGATGCGGAACCACTCCGACTCGCTGCCCGCCTCGGCCACCTGCGCGGCACGCCGGGCCCACTCGCCGACGCGCTCATCGGGGAGCGATGCCGACGCGAGCGGCGCGAGCTGGTAAGCCAGCTCGACGACGCGGCCTGCCAAGGCGAAGCGCTCGTTGTTGAACCCGGACTGCGACAGCAGCGCCTGGGCCGTGATGAGGTCGCGTGCCATGTCGAATGCGATGTCGTAGCCCGTCGGCAGAAAGCCGCCCGCGCTGCGCGCCCAGTTGTGCGTGGTCTCGAAGCGCGGCACGAAGCCCGCGCTGCCGCAACGCGCCCACATGCCGCGCGCCACGCTCATCAATTGCGCATACGGCACCAGCACCACGGTGCGCGCCGCATGCAGCTCGCGTTCGGCGAGCGCGCGGACGATCCGCGCGACGACGCCGTCGGCGGGGTCGCACCACAAGGCGTGGACGGGGTGGCCTTCGTTCATGTTCTATCGAGGGGTTTGAGAGTGCGAGGACGTGATCCGCAAGGCCTTTGGCTATCGCCGCCATAGCGGCTGCGCATGGCACGTCACCCCTTGGTTTCTGTCACAATGACCTGCACTTTAGCTGCACCGAAACTCTCTGCGCACAAGGACACATCACATGGCCAGCGAACTCATCAAACACATCTCCGATTCCTCTTTCGAAGCCGACGTGCTCAAGTCCAGCCAGCCGGTGCTGGTCGACTACTGGGCCGAATGGTGCGGTCCCTGCAAGATGATCGCCCCGATCCTCGACGAAGTGTCGGCCACCTATGAAGGCAAGCTGCAGATCGCCAAGCTGAACGTGGACGAGAACCGCGACATCCCCGCCAAGTTCGGCATCCGCGGCATCCCCACGCTCATGCTGTTCAAGGACGGCCAGCTGGCCGCCACCAAGGTCGGCGCCATGAGCAAGGCGCAACTCACGGCCTTCATCGACCAGCAACTCGCCTGAAGGCATTTCACCCGGCCAACGCGCAATGCGTTGGCCGGCGCGTTTTTCCTGTCATAATCTCCCACAGATCACCGGCCCTTTCAGGCAACCGGTTCGAGTTCCCCGGTTAGTGCAGCAGTTCTCGCTACACATTCAACCTCCCCCCGTTTTCCGTTTCGATTACCCCGCGAGGGGTCATTCCATGCACTTAAACGAACTCAAGGCACTCCACGTGTCTGAAGTCCTCAAGCAGGCTGAAGCGCTTGAGATCGAAAACGTCGGCCGCATGCGCAAGCAGGAGCTGATGTTCGCGATCATCAAGAAGCGCGCAAAGGCCGGCGAACAGGTCTTCGCCGACGGTGTGCTCGAAATCCTGCCCGACGGCTTCGGCTTCCTGCGCAGCCCCGACACCAGCTTCACCGCCAGCACCGACGACATCTACATCTCGCCGAGCCAGGTGCGTCGCTTCAACCTGCACACCGGCGACATGATCGAAGGCGAAGTGCGCACGCCCAAGGACGGCGAGCGCTACTTCGCACTGACCAAGCTGGACAAGGTCAACGACGGTCCGCCCGAGCAGAACAAGCACAAGGTGATGTTCGAAAACCTGACGCCGCTGTTCCCCAAGGAACAGATGAAGCTGGAACGCGACGGCGTCAAGGGCGAAGAGAACATCACGGGCCGCATCATCGACATCATCGCCCCCATCGGCAAAGGCCAGCGCGCCCTGCTCGTGGCGCCGCCCAAGAGCGGCAAGACGGTGATGATGCAGCACATCGCCCACGCGATCAGCGCCAACTACCCCGACGTGCACATGATGGTGCTGCTCGTGGACGAGCGCCCTGAAGAAGTGACCGAAATGCAGCGCACGGTGAAGGGCGAAGTCATCGCTTCGACCTTCGACGAGCCCGCAGCCCGCCACGTGCACGTCGCCGAAATGGTGATCGAGCGCGCCAAGCGCCTGGTCGAACTCAAGAAGGACGTGGTGATCCTGCTGGACTCGATCACCCGTCTGGCCCGTGCCTACAACAACGTCGTGCCCTCGTCGGGCAAGGTGCTGACCGGCGGCGTGGACTCCAACGCGCTGCAGCGCCCCAAGCGCTTCCTGGGCGCCGCGCGCAACGTGGAAGAAGGCGGTTCGCTGACCATCATCGGCACCGCGCTGATCGACACCGGCAGCCGCATGGACGAAGTGATCTTCGAAGAGTTCAAGGGCACCGGCAACTCCGAAATCCACCTGGACCGCCGCCTGTACGAAAAGCGCGTGTTCCCCTCGATCCAGCTCAACCGCAGCGGCACGCGCCGCGAAGAATTACTGCTGGCCCCCGAGATCCTGCAGAAGACCCGCATCCTGCGTCAGCTCATGTACAACATGGACGAGATCGAGTCGATGGAGTTGATGCTCAAGAACATGAAGGCGACCAAGACCAACGTCGAATTTTTCGACATGATGCGTCGCGGCGGCTGAGCTTCACGCTCTCCCGCAAAAGCGCGTTGGCCCTCACGGACCGACGCGCTTTTTTCATGGGCGTTCGATACGGATGGCGCGGCCTTCGACTGCACTCTGGCGGCCGATGTCAAGGAGCTCCATCAGCGCGACGGCCTGCTCGGGCGGGACCGGGTTCGGACCCTTGCCCAGGATCGCGTCACGGACCGCCGCGTAGTAGTCGACGTAATTGCCGGCCCGGGTCGGCAAGGCGCGAAAGTGCGGCGCACCGTCGCTGCCGATCAGCGTGAGTTCTCCATCGAGCGGATCGGCACCCCACCCTTCGGCCGGCGGCCGCTGGCCGGCACGCAGCGCATCTTCCTGTGGATCGACGCCGTGCTTGACGTAGCTGCCGCGCGTGCCGTGCACGATGTAGCGCGGCGCGGGGTGGGCCGCGAGCGTCGTGGCATGAAGCACCACGCGCAAAGGCGCATGTGGGCCGCTCTCATAGCGCAGCACGGCGTGGAAATAGTCTTCAACCAATGCACCGTCCCGCAATGCGGCCGTGTCGAGCTGCAGCGTGTCAGGCCGACCGAAGAGCTGTACGACTTGATCGACCAGGTGCGAGCCAAGGTCCATCCATAAGCCCGAACCCGGCACCGGCTGCTCCCGCCAACGCTCGCGAACCTCGGGCCGGAAGCGGTCGAAATGCGATTCCAGGTACACCGGCCGGCCCAGCTCGCCACTCGCGAGAAGGTCCTTCAGCGTCAGATAATCGGCGTCGAAACGCCGGTTCTGATAGACCGCCAGGACGCGATTGTTGCGCCGAGACAACAATTCGAGCTCCCGCGCTTCGGCCACGTCGAGCGTGAAAGGTTTGTCGACCACCACATGCTTGCCAGCCTCCAGCGCCGCCTTGGCGACCGGGTGATGCTGGGCATTGGGAGTGGCGACCACGACCAGGTCGATGTCTGCACGGGCCACGAGCGCCGCCACGTCCGGCACCACGGCCACGCCGGGCCAGTCCGCGTGGACTTTGTGCGGCTGCGAACTCGCCACGGCCGCCAGTTCAAGCCCCGGAACCGCCGAAAGCACCGGCGCGTGAAAGGTCTGGCCGGCAAAACCGTAGCCGACGAGGCCGGCTCGCAACGCTGTGGAAGTCATCTGTAGGCCGCTTTTCGCGCAAAACGGCCAGTATGCGATAATCGCTGGCTCCGCGAAAAGTGCAGCCGGGCGTCCTGCCCAGCGATCCCCTCACCCCGGGACAGCCGCCGACCCAGTCCATTCGACAGTTGGCGCGCTTGTGGCTCTCGCATCGACCGCGCATTGATTCCAACAGCGCAAAAGGAAACACCATGGCAAAAGAAGGCATCCACCCGAATTACCGCGAAATCCTGTTCGTCGACATGTCGAACGGTTTCAAGTTCGTGACCCGTTCGTGCGCGAGCACCAAGGAAATGGGCAAGACCGACGACGGTCGCGAGCTGCCCCTGTTCAAGCTGGACACCACGAGCGAATCGCACCCGTTCTACACCGGCACGCAGAAGTCGGTCGACAACATGGGCGGCCGCGTCGAGAAGTTCCGCAACCGCTTCGGCAAGACCACCGGCGCCGCTTCGAAGTAAAGCACGCGCTTTGGCGTCGAGGGCAGCCCGGTTTACCGCGCTGCCCTTTTTCATTCCGAATCTCCTTTCGCCCTTTTGAACCAGCCCACTCCCGCGATCGTTGCCCAGAATGCCGTGCGCCGGCTGCCACGCATCGCACTGCTGCTGCTGTGCGCGGCCTACCTGCTGCCGGGCCTGGTCGGCCGTGGACCGTGGAAGAGCGCCGACATCACCGCCTTCGGCTACATGGCCGAACTGGCCCGAAGCACCGAAGGCATCGCGCGCTGGTTCGATCCGCTGCTGCTGGGCATGCAGCCCGAGACGCCCGCGCTGGTCCCGTACTGGATCGGCGCCCTGGCGATCAAGCTCGCCCCCGCGTGGCTGAACCCCGACCTGGCCGTGCGATTCGTCTTCGCGCTGCTGCTCTGGGGCACCTTCACCGCCACCTGGTACGCCGTCTACTACCTCGCCCGCACCGCGCGCGCGCAGCCGGTGGCGTTCGCCTTCGGCGGCGAAGCGCGTCCGACCGACTACGCGCGCGCCATCGCCGATGGCGGCCTGCTCGCGTTGATCGCCTGCCTGGGCCTCGCCCAGCTCGGTCATGAAACCACGCCGGCGCTCGCACAGCTGTATTTCGCCTCGCACCTGTTCTACGGCGTAGCTGCCCTGCCGTACCGCCGCGCAGGCCCGGTGATCGCGCTGGTGATCGGCACGCTCGGCATGACGCTGAGCGGCGCCCCGACCGTCGGGCTGGCGCTTGCCACGGGCAGCGCGCTCTACATCGCCTACGAACGCCGCCGCACCGCCAAGGCCGGCGTCGATGCCAGCACCGACGACGGCCCCGGTTACACCCGCGGCGCCCTCTTCACGATGGTCGGCGTCACGCTGCTGGCCGCCGCGCTGGTGTTCGGCCTCGGCCTGTCGCAGTGGAAGATCACGCTCGACGGCAACTCGGTGCTCGGGGAAATCCGCAGCCAGGCCAAGCTGCTGCTGTGGTTCACCTGGCCGGTCTGGCCGCTCGCGATCTGGACGCTCTGGCGCTGGCGCCGGCAGCTCACGGCGCGCCATGTCGCGCTGCCGTTCTGGTTCGCGCTCGTGCCGCTGGCCGCCACCTGGACCACCGACTACTCCGACCGCTCGCTGCTGCTGGCGCTGCCCGCCTTTGCCACGCTCGCGGCCTTCGCGCTGCCGACCTTTCGGCGCAGCGCCTCGGCGCTGATCGACTGGTTCAACGTGCTCTTCTTCAGCGGCCTGGCCGTGCTGGGCTGGCTCTACTGGATCGCCATGCTGACCGGCATGCCGCGCAAGCCCGCGGCCAGCGTCGCGCGCCTGGTGCCGGGCTTCGTGGCCGAGTTCTCGCCGATCGCCTTCGTGCTCGCGCTGGCTGCGACCATTGCCTGGTGCTGGCTGGTGCGCTGGCGCACCGGGCGCCACCGCGCCGCTCTCTGGAAAACGCTGGTGCTTCCGGCCGGCGGCACTGCGCTTTGCTGGATGCTGCTGATGACGCTCTGGCTGCCGCCCATCGACTACGCGCGCAGCTACCTGCCCCAGGTACACGCCGTCGCCGAGCGCGTGGGCCAGCCCAGTTGCATCGCCGAACTGGCACTCAGCCGGCCGCACATCGCGGCGCTGCGCCACCACGGCAATTTCAACCTGCAGCCGCTGCTGCTGGGCACCGACTGCCCCTGGCTGGTGGTGAGCCCCGACACGATCGAACGGCTGCACACCATCATTCCCCTCGAGAAGTGGCGCTTCAGCGGCACCCTGCGCCGCCCCAGCAGCGCGGCGGACGACCTGCTGCTCTATCAAAAGATCGTGCCCTGATCCGTGACAGGTGAACGGGGACTGATCGCACGCCACGCCGGCACGGTGCTGGTCGGCCAGCTGGCCGTGATGGCCTTCGGCGTGACCGACACCATCATCGCGGGACGCTATTCGGAACACGCGCTGGCCGCGCTCTCGGTCGGCGCGGCCATCTTCGTGAGCGTGTATGTCTCGCTGATGGGCGTGCTGCAGGCGCTGCTGCCGGTATGGGCCGAACTGCACGGCGCGGGCCGCGGCAATGAGGTGGGCCGCTCGGTGCGGCAGTCGCTGTATCTGGCCGCGATCCTGATCGCGGTGGGCATGGTGATGCTGCTCCTGCCCGGCGGCGCGCTGCGCTGGACCCAGGTGCCGGCGGACATGCGCGGCGAGGTCGAGGCCTACCTCGCCGTGCTGGCCTTCGCGCTGGCGCCCGCCCTTCTCTTTCGCCTTTTCAGCACGCTGAACCAGAGCCTGGGCAAGCCCCAACTCGTGACCTGGCTGCAACTGGGCTCGCTGGTCGTGAAGCTGCCGCTGTCGATCTGGTTCACCTTCGGCGGCGCCGGCCTGCCGGCCATGGGCCTCGTCGGCTGCGCGTGGGCCACGCTGTGCGTGAACTGGACGATGCTCGGCTGCGCCGTCTGGCTGTTGCACAGTAGCCCCTTCTACCGCGGCTATGCGCTCTGGAAACGCATCGAGCCGCCCGACTGGCACCAAATCCGCCAGTTCGCCCGGCTGGGCGTGCCCGGCGGCCTCGCGGTGCTGGTGGAAGTGACCTCGTTCACGCTGATGGCGCTGTTCATCGCGCGCCTGGGCACGGCCGCGGCGGCTGCGCACCAGATCGCCTCGAACCTGCTGGCCGTGGCCTACATGACGCCGCTGTCGCTGGCCATCGCGACCAGTGCACGCGTGAGCTTCTGGCTGGGCGCCGGCGATGCGGCGAAGGCCAGGCACGCCTGCCGGCTGGGCTTCGAGCTGACACTGTCGTGCGCGCTGCTCTACGCGGGCGTGATGGTCGCGCTGCGCCATCAGCTCGCCAACGTGTATTCGGACAATCCCGCCGTGATCGCGGTGGCGGCCGCGCTGCTGCTGGCCGTGGCGCTCTATCACGTCGCCGATGCCCTGCAGACGCTCTGCGTGTTCCTGCTGCGCTGCTACCGCGTGACGCTGGCGCCGCTGGTCATCTACTGCGCGATGCTCTGGGGCCTGGGGCTGGGCGGCAGCTACCTGCTCGCCTACCGTGGCCTGGGTCCATGGGAAGCCATGCAGTCGCCGATGGCGTTCTGGATCATGAGCGCCGGCGCTCTGGTGCTCACGGCCCTGCTGTTCGGTGCGCTGCTGCAGTGGACGATGAAGAAGCGGTCGGCCTGAAACGGCTCACTTCACCAGCACGCGCGCCTCGCGCACCCGCGTGGCCGGGAACACCAGCGCAAACCGGCTCCCCTTGCCCACCGTGCTCTCGATGCGCAACTCGGTGCCATGCCGCTGTGCGATGTGCTTGACGATCGCAAGGCCGAGCCCCGTGCCGCCGGTCTCGCGCGAACGGCTGCGGTCGATGCGATAGAAGCGCTCGGTGAGCCGCGGAATGTGCTCGGCGGCGATGCCGGGGCCGGTGTCTTTCACCGCATACTCGCCGCGCCCATCGGGCAGCACCCGCCAGCTCACCGCCACCTCGCCGCCGCCGGGCGTGTAGCGGATCGCGTTGCTCAGAAGGTTCGACATCGCACTCTGCAACTCGGTCGGCGCGCCCGATATCTCGGACTCGGCATCGATGGTGAACGACAGCCGATGGCCCAGCGGCGCGAGCCGGCCCGACAGGCCGCGCCCCTCGTCCTCGCACTGCGCCAGCAGGGCGCGGATGCGGATCCACTGGTTGCCCGAAGGCGACGCGCTGCCCTCCAGTCGTGACAGCGTCAGCAGGTCGTTCACCAGCGTTTCCATGCGGTGCGACTGCTGGCCCATCAGCGAGAGATAGCGCGTGCGTTCGTCCGCATCGAGCGGCAGGTTCTGCAACGTCTCGACAAAGCCCGCCAGCACCGTGAGCGGCGTGCGGATCTCGTGCGACACGTTCGCCACGAAATCGCGCCGCATCGCCTCGGCCTGCTCCAGCGCCGTGATGTCGCGCGTGAGCAGCATGCGGCGGTTGCCCGCGTAAGGATGCACCTGCACCGACAGCCGCACTGGATGGCTGCGCTGATGCGTGTGGCCCGGGCCGGAAGCGTCGATGACGACATCGCGGCTGTAGTTCCACGACGCCAGGTAGGCCACGAAGGCCGGATCGCGCACAAGATTGGCCAGGTGCTGCAGCAGGTCGCGCTCGGCATCGATGCCGAACTGGCCGGCCGCCGTCTGGTTGCACCATTCGATGCGGCCCTGCTCGTCGAGCAGGATCACGCCATTGGGAGACGCCTGGATGGCGGCCAGAAATTCCTGCAGGCGGTCTTCAGCCTGGCGGGTCTGCTGCTCGCGGTCGCGCAGCAGCTTGCGGATGCGTTCGGCCAGTTCGCCCCAGACACCGGGGCCCCGGGTCGGCAGGCCGGCGGCGTCGTTGCGCAGCACCTGCAGCAGCCGCTCGGCGCGCCAGGCATCGAGCCCCAGCCACAGCACCGAGCCCAACCAGGCGCCCAGCCATCCGAACTTCCAGCCAAAAATGCCGACAGCGCCCGCTGCTATTGCAAGGGACGCTATTAAAAAAGTAGCGATTCGGAAAGGCATGGCGGGCGATTATCCGCGCCCGCGGCCAAGGGACGCCACGGCGTTCAAACCGTGACTTGGGCGGTCAGGCGGTAGCCTGCTCCCCGGACGGTTTCGACCATCGGCGCGGCGGCACCCAGCGATTCGCGCAGGCGCTTGACGTGAACGTCGACCGTGCGCTCCTCGATGTAGACATGGTCGCCCCACACCTTGTCGAGCAGCTGCGCACGGCTGTGCACGCGTTCGGCATGCTGCATCAGGTAAGCCAGCAGCTTGAATTCGGTCGGACCGACCTTGAGCGCGGCGCCCTGCCAGGTCACGCGGTGCGTGGAGGTGTCGAGCGCGAGCTCGCCGATTTCCACGCGCTCGGTCACCACCTCGGGGGCGCGACGGCGCAGCACCGCACGGATGCGGGCCAGCATTTCCTGCGTGGAGAACGGCTTGGTGATGTAGTCGTCCGCGCCGGCATCCAGGCCTGCGACCTTGTCGGGCTCGTCGCCCCGCGCGGTCAGCATCAGGATAGGGATGGCCTTGGTGCGCGGGTCCTTGCGCCACTGGCGCGCCAGCTGCAGGCCGCTCTGGCCCGGCAGCATCCAGTCGAGCAGGATCAGGTCGGGCAGGAAGGCGTCGATTTCGCGCTGGGCTGCGGCACCGTCTTCCGACCAGATCGGCTCGAAGCCGTTGTGGCGCAGGTTGACGGCGATCAGCTCGGCGATCGAGGACTCGTCTTCGACGATCAGGACTCGGGGTTTCTTCATGCTGTTTTGGGGAGTCTTGCCGCCGGGGTCACTGCAGCGCGGACTCGATTTCCTGCATCGAAGTGTGCCGCACATCGGCGCCCTTGACGATGTAGATGATGAATTCGGCGATGTTCTTGGCGTGGTCGCCGATGCGCTCGATGGCCTTGGCCAGGAACAGCAGGTCGAGGCTGGCCGAGATGGTGCGGGGGTCTTCCATCATGTAGGTGACCAGCTTGCGCACGAACCCGTCGAACTCCTTGTCGATCAGGTCGTCGTCCTTCAGGATCGACAGCGCCGCGGCCGTGTCCAGGCGCGCGAACGCGTCCAGCGCGGTGCGCAGCAGGCCCGAGGCCAGGTCGGCGGCGATGCGCAGTTCGGTCGTGGGCAGCTGGCGGGCCGAACCGCTCTCGATGATCGACTTGACCATGCGCGCGATCTTGTTGGCCTCGTCGCCCACGCGCTCGAGGTTGGCCGTGGTCTTGCTGATGGCGATCAGCAGGCGCAGGTCGCGCGCGGTCGGCTGGCGGCGCGCAATGATCGACGAGAGCTCACGGTCGATGTCGATTTCCATCGCATTGACGCGGTGCTCGGTTTCCATCACGCGGTCGGCCGCCTCGGCATCGAACTGCAGCAGCGCGTAGACCGCCGTGTGGATCTGCGACTCGACCATGCCGCCGAGCTCCATCACGCGCGACGAGACGCCGTTGAGTTCGCTGTCGAACTGGCTGGAAAGATGTTTCTCGCTCATGGTGTCTCCTTAGCCGAAACGGCCGGTGATGTAGTCCTCGGTTTCCTTGCGCTGCGGCTTGAAGAACATCTGTTCCGTCGCGCCGAATTCGATCAGGTCACCCAGGTACATGTAGGCGGTGTAGTCGCTGCAGCGGGCCGCCTGCTGCATGTTGTGCGTCACGATGACCACGGTGTACTCGTTTTTGAGCTCGGCGATCAGTTCTTCGATCTTGGCCGTCGAGATCGGGTCGAGCGCGGAGCACGGCTCGTCGAGCAGCAGCACTTCGGGCTTGATCGCGATGCCGCGCGCAATGCACAGGCGCTGCTGCTGGCCGCCGGAGAGGCCAGAGCCGCTTTGCTGCAGCTTGTCGCGCACTTCGGTCCAGAGGGCGGCCTTCTTCAGGGCCCACTCGACGCGGTCGTCCATCTCGCTGGCCGAGAGGTTCTCGAACAGCTTCACGCCGAAGGCGATGTTGTCGTAGATCGACATCGGGAACGGCGTGGGCTTCTGGAACACCATGCCGATCTTGGCCCGGATGAGTGCCACGTCCTGCTTGGAGGTGAGCAGGTTCTCGCCGTCCAGGGCGATCGTGCCCTCGGCGCGCTGCTCGGGATAGAGCTCGAACATGCGATTGAAGGTGCGCAGCAAGGTCGACTTGCCGCAGCCCGACGGGCCGATGAAGGCCGTGACCTTGTTCTCGGGAATCTCGAGGTTGATGCCCTTGAGCGCGTGGAATTTGCCGTAGTAGAAGTTCAGGTCCTTGACCGAGATCTTCGAGCGCGACGGTTGTGCGACGGTATTTGGCATGGGAGATCTTCTTCTTCAGTCAGTGTTTGTTGCGCGTGAGGACCCGCGCCAGGATATTGAGGGCGAGCACGGCGACGGTGATCAGGAACACGCCGGCCCAGGCCAGCTGTTGCCAGTTCTCGTACGGGCTCATCGCGAACTTGAAAATCGTGACCGGCAGGCTGGCCATCGGCTGGCTCACGTCGGCGGTCCAGAACTGGTTGTTCAGCGCGGTGAACAGCAGCGGCGCGGTTTCACCCGCGATGCGCGCCACGGCCAGCAGGATGCCGGTGACCACACCGGCGCGCGCGGCGCGCAGCGTGATGCTGATGATGACCTTCCACTTCGGCGTGCCCAGGGCGTAGGCCGCTTCGCGCAGGCCCGGCGGCACCAGCTGCAGCATGTTCTCGGTGGTGCGGATCACCACCGGAATCACGATCAGCGCGAGCGCCAGCGCACCGGCCAGGCCCGAGAAGGTCTTGAAGTAGGCCACCACCACCGCGTAGACGAACAGGCCGATCACGATCGAGGGCGCCGACAGCAGGATGTCGTTGACGAAGCGCGTGACCGAGGCGAGCCAGCCCTTGGGGTTGTACTCGGCCAGGTAGATGCCGGCCATGATGCCGATCGGCGTGCCCACGAAGGTGGCAAGCATCACCATCACGAACGAGCCGAAGATCGCGTTGGCGATGCCGCCCACTTCGTTCGGCGGCGGCGTCATCTCGGTGAAGGTGGCAATGGCGAGGCCGCCGATGCCCAGGCGCAGCGTTTCCCAAAGGATCCACACGAGCCAGAACACGCCGAACACCATCGCGGCGAGCGACAGCGTGAGCGCGATCTTGTTGACGCGGTTGCGCGAGGCGAACTTGGCCTGGCGCGTCTCGGTGAGCGCCTTGGCGTTGATGAGGTCTTGCGCTGTGCTCACGACTTGGTTCCTTCGCTCTTCTTCATCTTGGCCAGCAGGATCTTGGAAAGCGTCAGCACGACGAAGGTGATGAAGAACAGCACGAGGCCCAGGTACATCAGCGCAGCCTGGTGCAGGCCCGCGCCGGCTTCGGCGAATTCGTTGGCCAGGGCCGAGGTGATGCTGTTGGCAGCCTCGAACACCGACAGCGAGTTGAGCTGGTTCATGTTGCCGATCACGAACGTGACCGCCATCGTTTCACCCAGCGCCCGGCCGAGGCCGAGCATGATGCCGCCGATGACGCCGGCCTTGGTGTACGGCAGCACGACCTTGGAGACGACCTCCCAGGTGGTGGAGCCCAGGCCGTAGGCCGACTCCTTCAGGAGCGGCGGCGTCACTTCGAACACGTCGCGCATCACCGAGGCGATGAACGGAATGATCATGATCGCGAGGATGATGCCGGCCGACAAGATGCCGATGCCCACGGGCGGGCCGGACACCAGGGCGCCGAGGTACGGCACGCCGGTCAGCAGCTTCTGCAGCGGCTGCTGCACCCAGGTCGAGAGAATCGGGCCGAACACCAGGAGGCCCCACATGCCGTACACGATGGACGGCACGGCGGCGAGCAATTCGATGGCCGTGCCCAGCGGGCGCTTGAGCCAGTTGGGCGACAGCTCCGTCAGAAAGAGGGCAATGCCGAAGCTCACCGGCACCGCGATCACCAATGCGATGAACGAGGTGGCCAGCGTGCCGTAGATCATCACGAGGCCGCCGTACTCTTCCTTGACCGGATCCCACGTGCTGTTGGTGAGGAAGCTGAGGCCGTACTTGGAAATGGCGGGCCAGGCACCGGCGATCAGCGACACCAGGATGCCGATCAGCATCGCCAGCGTCAGCAGCGCGGCGCCCTTGGCGGCCCAGCCGAAGAGGCGGTCGGCCATGGGGCCGGAACGCGGCGCCTTCACCGGCGGTGGCGGCGCAGTGGCGCGGCCACGGTCGGCCGCGAGGTCGTACGTGGCGGCAGCAGGAAGAGTGGATGACACGGGTCGCTCCGGCAAAGACGAAGGCGGCGCATCCCCGAGCGAAGTGCTGCTCATGGATACGCCGTTCTGGACTGGTGAGTGGGTTGCTTACTTGAACGCGACGGGCTTGCCCGATGCGTCCTTCACGTCACCCCATGCCTTGGCGATGGTGGCCTTGACGGCGTCGGGCATCGGCACGTAGTCGAGGTCGTCAGCGGTCTTGTCGCCACCCTTGTAGGCCCAGTCGAAGAACTTGAGCACGGTGGTCGCGTTGGCGGGCTTGTCCTGCACCTTGTGCATCAGGATGAAGGTGGCGCCGGTGATGGGCCATGCGCCCTTGTCGGCCTGGTTGGTCAGCACCTGGTAGAAGCTCTTGTTCCAGTCGGCGGCTGCGGCAGCGGCCTTGAAGGCGCTGTCGTCGGGCGAGACGAAGTTGCCGGCAGCGTTCTGCAGCTGGGCATAGGTCATCTTGTTCTGCTTGACGTAGGCGTACTCGACGTAGCCGATCGAGTTGGGCAGGCGGTTCACGAAGGCTGCGACGCCTTCGTTGCCCTTGCCGCCCGCGCCGGTGGGCCAGTTCACGGCCGTGCCTTCGCCGACCTTGGTCTTCCACTCGGCGTTGACCTTGCTCAGGTAGTTGGTGAACAGGAAGCTGGTGCCCGAACCGTCGGCGCGGCGAACCGGGGCGATGGCGGCGTCAGGCAGGGCCAGCGAACCGTTCAGCGCCTTGATGGCGGGGTCGTTCCACTTGGTGATCTTGCCCAGGTAGATGTCGCCCAGGACCTGGCCGTTGAGCTTCAGCTCGCCCGGCTTGATGCCGGTGATGTTGACCACGGGGATCACGCCGCCGATGACGGTGGGGAACTGCATCAGGCCCTTGGCCTGGAGCTCGTCGTCCTTCAGGGGAGCGTCCGAAGCGCCGAAATCGACGGTCTTGGCTTCGATCTGCTTCAGGCCAGCGCCCGAACCGACGGACTGGTAGTTGATCTTGACGCCGGTGGCCTTGTTGAAGTCCGAAGCCCACTTGGCATACAGCGGTGCCGGGAAGCTGGCGCCGGCGCCGGTCACGTCTTGGGCAAGGGCGGGAATGGAGAACAGCGCGGCCACGAGACCGGCGGTTGCAAATTTGAACGTCGTTTTCATGAAGCTTCCTTTAGAAGTAAGAAGTAGTCCCTTTCGGGCTTGGAACGGACTCTAGAAAGCTTGTGTGACATCAATATGACACCCCGCTGTCGAGGGAAAATGCCTTTCCTTCTCCCTTCGGACGTGTGACGCTGTCACACAATCGTCATGCACCGCGCCTAGCCTCCCAACCTCGCCGCTGAGCGATTCGGGAGGCGGCGCGCCTGTCACGGCGCTACGATCAAAGACAACACCGCCCTCTTCACTACAACTACATGCAAAACGGCACCCGCCTCGCGGCAGTCGATCTCGGTTCCAACAGCTTCAGGCTCGAAATCGGACAGGTCGACCACGGCCAGATCCATCGCACCGAGTACCTGAAGGAAACGGTGCGCCAGGGCAATGGCCTGGACAGCGCCCGCAATCTCACCACCGAAGCTATGCAGCGCGGCTGGGACGCGCTGGCGCGTTTCGGCGAACGCCTGGCCGGCTTCAAGCGCTCGCAGGTGCGCGCCGTAGCGACGCAAACGCTGCGCGAGGCGCGCAACCGCGAAGAATTCCTGCTGCGCGCACGCACCATCCTGGGCTTCGGCATCGACGTGATCCCGGGCCGGGAGGAAGCCCGCCTTATCTATCAGGGCGTGGCGCACATGCTCCCGCACACCGACGCCTCCGACCGCGAACGCCGTCTGGTGGTGGATATCGGCGGGCGCTCCACCGAAATGATCATCGGCCGCGCGCTCGAAGCCGAACTGGTGGAGTCCTACCGCGTCGGCAGCGTCGCGTGGTCGATGAAGCATTTCGCAGAAGGCCAGTTCACGCCCGCCGCCTTCCGCGCCGCCGAAGTGGCCGCCAAGGCGGTGCTGGACGACGCGCTCGGCAGCTACATCCGCGATCAGTGGGACGTGGCTTACGGGGCTTCCGGCACCATCGGCGCGGTCGGCGACGTGCTGGCGGCGGCCGGCGCGGAGCCCGGCCTCGTCACCCGCGAGGGCCTCGACTGGCTGCTCGACCGCCTGCTCAAGGCCGGCAGCGCCGACAAGCTGCGCATGGACGGCATGCGCGAAGACCGCAAGGCCGTGATCGGCGGCGGCGTGAGCGTGCTGCGTGCGGTGTTCGACCTGCTCGGCATCGAAGAAATGAAGGTCGCCCAGGGCGCGCTGCGCCATGGCGTGCTTTACGAACTTCTGGAGCGCGACGACAGCGTCGCCGACATGCGCACCGCCACGGTGGCCCGGCTCGCCACGCGCTTCGCGGTCGATGCGGCGCAGGCCAAGCGGGTGGGCGAAGCCGCCGCCGGGCTCTTCGTGCAACTGGCCCCTGCCGCACGCGGCGGCAGCACATCCAACCGCGCGGGCCGCGCGCTGCGCAAGCTCGGCTGGGCCGCGCAACTGCACGAGATCGGCGCGCTGGTGTCGCACAGCGACTATCACAAGCACGGCGCCTACATCCTCGACAACACCGACGCGCCCGGCTTCGCGGTGAACGAACTGCACGCGCTCGGCCAACTGGTGCTGGGACAGCGCGGCAAGCTGCGCAAGCTCGAAGCCGCGCTCGACGACGAGACCTTCGTGATGCAGTTGCTGGCGCTGCGGCTGGCGGTGATCCTCTGCCATGCGCGCCGTGACCCCGATCCGCAGGCGCTGCACCTCGCGGCACTGGGCGCGCGGGCGTTCACCATCGTGTGCGCACCCGATTGGGCCGATGCCTATCCGCAGTCGGCGCACCTCCTGCGCGAGGAAGTGCTGGCCTGGCAGAAGACCAGCAACTGGCGCGTCGAACTGACCGGCGCTTGACTTAAAGAAGTTCTGGCGACTGCACCGTCACCACGACGGTCTGCACGTCGCCGTCGCGCTCGCGGGTGCGGATCCACCACAGCGCGCCCTTGCGCACCGGGCAACTGTCCTGCTTCAGGCCCAGCAAGAGCGAAATGGCCTGCCCCACCGAGGGCTGGTGGCCGATCATTAGCACCACCGACTTGCCGTTGGGCCAGCCGGCCGCGCCCAGCAGCGCATCGGCCGTGGTGTCGGGCGCCAGTTCGTTGCGCAGCTTGTACTTGCGGCCCAGCGCGAGGGCGGTCTGTTCGCAGCGCCGTGCGGGGCTGCAGATGATGCGGGTGCCGTCGGGCAGTTGCCGATCGAGCCAGCTGGCCATGCGCTTGGCCTGCTTTTCGCCGCGTGCGGTGAGCGAGCGCTGCATGTCGTCGCAACCCTCGGTCCAGTCCTCGGCTTCGGCATGACGCCAGAAGATCAAGTCCATGGTCATCGTCTTTCGGTCTTCAGTTGCTGGATGCATCGCCATGATGCCCTCGCGATGCGTAGCGGTTCATGAGCGCGGTCTGGGCACCGTGAGCCTCGACGGCGCGCGACGCGCCTTCTTCGCCCGGATGGGTGTCGCGATCGACCCGCGTGTAGATGCCGTCGCCCCCCAGGTCCCAGGCGTCGCGGCCGTCGTGCAGGTACGCCACCAGGCACTCGTCGATGAGGCGCTGGCGCAGGCCCGGGTCGGTCACGGGCCAGGCGAGCTCGATGCGCCGCATCATGTTGCGGTTCATCCAGTCGGCGCTTGAGAGGTAGAGCGACTCGTCCTCGCCGTTGCGGAAATAGAAGACCCGCGAATGCTCAAGGAAGCGCCCGATCACCGAGCGCACGCGGATGTTGTCGGTGAGGCCCGGCACCTGCGCCGGCAGCGTGCAGGCGCCGCGCACGATGAGATCGATCTTCACGCCCTTCTGCCCCGCGAGGATCAGCGCGGCGATGAGTGCGTCGTCGGTCAGCGCGTTCATCTTGGCGACGATGCGCGTCGGCTCGCCATTCGATGCGGCAAGGCCCAGCGCGTCGATCTGCGCGACCAGGTTCTTGTGCAGGTCGAAGGGCGCGAGCCACATGCGGTTGAGCTTGGGCAGGCGGCTCTGGCTCGCCAGGTGGACGAACACTGCCTCCATGTCGGCCGTCAGCAGCGGATCGGCCGTGAGGTGGCTGATGTCGGTGTACAGGCGTGCGGTACGCGGGTTGTAGTTGCCGGTGGAAAGATGGCCGTAGCGGCGCAGCTGCTTGCCCTCGCGGCGCGTCACCAGCAGCATCTTGGCGTGGGTCTTGAGACCCACCACGCCATACACCACCTGCGCGCCGATCGACTCGAGCATCTCGGCCCAGTTGATGTTGGCCTCTTCGTCGAAGCGCGCCTTGAGCTCTACCACCACGGTGACTTCCTTGCCTCGGCGCACAGCTTCGCGCAGCAGGTCCATCAACTCCGAATCGGCGCCGGTGCGGTAGATGGTCTGCTTGATGGCCAGCACCTGCGGATCGAGCACCGCTTCGCGCAGGAAGGCGAGCACGCCGTCGAAACTCTCGAAGGGCTGGTGGATCAGCACGTCACCACGCTGCAGTCGCTCGAAGAACGACTGGGCGGGTGACAGCGTGACGGGATACGACGCCGAATACGGCGGAAAGCGCAGCTGCGGCTCGTCGATCAGGTCGATCAGCTGCGTGAGGCGGGCCAAGTTCACCGGACCGTGCACCCGGTACAGCGATTCGGGCGGCAGATTGAACTGTGCCAGCAGGAAGCTCGCGAGCGATTCGGCGCAACTGGCCGATACCTCCAGCCGCACAGCCTGTCCGTAGTGGCGGTGCTGCAGGCCCTGGCGCAGCGCGGTGCGCAGGTTCTTGACGTCTTCTTCGTCCACCGCGAGATCGGAGTGCCGCGTGACGCGGAACTGCGAGAAGTCGCCCACTTCGCGGCCCGGGAACATGCTCGACAGGTGCGCGCGCACCACGCTCGACAGCGCCACGAACAGCGTCTTGCCGTCCGACACCTTGGCCGGCATGCGGATCAACCGCGGCAGCACGCGCGGCAGCTTGACGATCTGGATCGGGTTCTCGCGCCCGAAGGCGTCCTTGCCGCCGAGCCGCACGATGAAGTTGAGCGACTTGTTGGCCACCTGCGGGAACGGATGCGCCGGGTCCAGCCCGACGGGAATCAGCAGCGGGCGCACCTCGCGCTCGAAATACTCGCTCACCCATTTGCGCTGCGCCGGGTTGCGCTCGCCATGCGAAATGATGTGGATGCCGTGCGTCGCGAAGGTCGGCATCAGCTCGTCGTTGTACAGCGCGTACTGGCGTGCCACCAGCTTGTGCGCCGCCTCGGCCAGTTGCTCGAACGAGTCGACGGTGTAGGTGCCCTTCTGGTCACCGGCGCTGCCGGCAATCAGGTGCGGCGCGGCGCGGACCTCGAAGAACTCGTCGAGGTTGGAAGACACGATGCAAAGGTAGCGAAGACGCTCGATCAGCGGGACCTCGGGCCGGTGGGCCCAGTCGAGCACGCGCTCGTTGAACGACAGGATGCTGTGATCCCGGTCGAGCAGGGTGAACGTGGGTGCCGCGACGGCGAGCGACCGGTCTGCGGGGGCTGGTGACATGGACACTGATTCTGGAGCAAGCGGCACGGGAGCAGACGTAGGCGGAAATATGACAGTGTCGATGTCATTTGTGACAGTTGAATGACGCTCGCGTGACGCAGCGTCTCCTGCCCTGTGCGGCTCCATCATGCCCGGAGGGAGGGCGGGCGGCCCGTCGTCAGGACGGACGGCCGCCGGTTTCATGCGCCGAGAAAGTGCTTGCGGTAGCGCGCCGGCAGGTCGTCGATGCGCATCAGCATCGGCAGGTCGGCGGCGTTGAAGTCCGGATCCCAGGCCGGTGCGCCCAGCACCTTGGCGCCCAGGCGCAGGTAACCCTTGATGAGCGCCGGGGGTTCCACGTCGAGCGTGCTGTCCAGCCGCTCGACCGGCAGCGGCAGGCGCGGCTGCACCTGGTATTGGATCGGCGCCATGTGGCTGGCCGAAACCTGGCGCCAGATGCTGGCGGCCGCGTCACCATTCGTCACACCGTTGTGCGACATCGGGATGCTCGCGCAGCCGATCATGGTGTCCAGCTTGTTGCGGTGCATGAAACCGGCCAGCGCACCCCACAGCGCAAGGATCACCCCGCCCTGGCGGTGCTCGGGATGCACGCAGCTGCGGCCCAGTTCGACCATGCGCTCGCGCAGGTCGCGCAGGCGGGTCAGGTCGAACTCGGTGTCGCTGTAGGTGCTGCCGACGCGGCGCGCCTGGGCCGGTGTCAGCACGCGGTAGGTGCCGATGACCTGGTTGGTGAGCTCGTCGCGCACCAGCAGGTGCTCGCAGAAGTCGTCGAACAGGTCGATGTCGTGGCCGGCCAGCGGCGAGGAGACGCGGGCGCCCATTTCGCCGACGAACACGTCGTAGCGCAGGCGCTGCGCGGCGCGCACGTCGTCCAGGTGACGGGCCCAGCCGACCGTGACGCCTTGCTTGGCTTCGACGGGCGGGGGAAGAATGACGGCGGGTGCCTGCGGCACTGACACGCGGGCCGCGGTGGAAGCACCGGCGACAGCGACGACCGTGGGCGCAGGCCACAAGGCCGCGCGCAGCCCGAGCTGCGAGAGCGGAAACGTCGGGTTGGGCAGTTCTTTCATGGGGAACCCTTTCTGCCGAGGGAGTCTCCGCACCTGCGATGAAGCCGGCGTGTCAGGAAGATTGCATGCGTATGACGGTGTTACAGCCCGTCTGGCTTACTTCGTCGTCTAATGCGGTGGATTCGCGACATGGAGCTTGGACACACATGGCCACCGCAGCAGCCGGCACCGACAGCAGCCGCTTTCACCAGACCTTTCCCGTCCTCAGTGACACCGAGATTGCGCGCATCGCGCGCTTCGGCAGCGTGCAGCAATTCGCGCGCGGCGAGCGCCTCTTTACCGCCGGCGAAACCGGCCCAGGCATGTTCGTGCTGCTCAAGGGCGTGGTGGCTGTCACACAGCGCGACGGGCTCGGGCGCGTGGTGCCGATCGTGCGGCAGGGCCCGGGCGAATTCCTGGCCGAAGTCGGCCAGCTGAGCGGCCGCCCTGCCCTCGTCGACGGTCACGCGGACGAAGACGTGGAGGCGCTGCTCGTATCGCCCCAGCAGTTGCGCGCACTGCTGGTCGCCGAAGCCGATCTGGGCGAACGCATCACCCGCGCACTCATCCTGCGGCGCGTGGCGCTGATCGAATCCGGCGCGAGCGGGCCGGTGCTGATCGGCAAGCCGCAGTCGGCCGACATGGCGCGGCTGGAAAACTTCCTGCGCCGTAACGGCTATCCCTATCACCTGGTCGATGCCGCCGAAGACCCCGATGCCGCCGCGCTGCTCGAACAATATGGCACCTGCCAGCTGCTGGCCGTGTGCCCCGATGGTTCGGTGCTGGTGAACCCCTCCGACGACGCGCTGGCTCGCTGCCTCGGCATGGTCGACACCGTCGAGCACAACGAGCTGTTCGACGTGGCCGTGGTCGGCGCGGGGCCCGCGGGCCTTGCCACCGCGGTGTACGCCGCCTCCGAGGGCCTGCGCGTGATCGTGCTCGACTGCCGCGCCTTCGGCGGCCAGGCCGGCGCCAGCGCGCGCATCGAGAACTACCTGGGCTTTCCGACCGGCATCTCGGGGCAGGCGCTGGCCGGCCGGGCCTTCGTGCAGGCGCAGAAGTTCGGTGTCGAGATGCTGATTCCGGCGAAGGTGACCTCGCTGGACTGCTCCCGCAACAACGAGCGCGACGCCCTCGCCATCGCGCTGGCCGACGGCCGCACGATCCACGCCCGCACGGTGGTCATCGCGAGCGGTGCGCGCTACCGCCGCCCCAACGTTCCGCGTCTCGCCGAATTCGAAGGCCGCGGCATCTGGTACTGGGCCTCGGCCATCGAAGCGAAGATCTGCGCGCAGCAGGAAGTGGCGCTGGTCGGCGGCGGCAACTCGGCGGGCCAGGCCGCGGTGTTCCTGTCGCGGCATGCGGCCAAGGTGAATGTGCTGGTGCGCGGACCCTCGCTGGCGGCCAGCATGTCGCGCTATCTCATCGACCGCATCGAGGCCACGCCCAACATCGAGCTGCAGCCCCACACCGAACTCGTGCGCCTGCACGGCGGCTCCGACGAAGGCCTCACGGGCGCGACATGGCGCTGTCATACGAGCGGCAACGAGCACGACTGCCCGGCGCGCAACATCTTCCTGTTCGTCGGCGCCGAGCCCGAGACCTCGTGGCTCGAAGGCTGCGGCGTCGCGGTCGACAAGCACGGCTTCGTGCTGACCGGCGCGCCGGCGAGCAGCGGTTTTCCTGCGCGCCCGGCCACGGCGCTCGAATCGAGCGTGCCGGGCGTGTTCGCCGTGGGCGATGTGCGCTCAGGCTCGGTCAAGCGCGTGGGCGGTGCGATCGGCGAAGGCGCGGCTGCGGTGGCGCTGATCCATCAACATCTCTCGCAGACGACGGCTGTCGCCTGACCCACTCAATCGGATATCAAGGAGTTCTTCGGTGCCCATCAAAGCCTGCGACCACGTGCCCTCTTCCATCGCGCAACCTCACACGCAGCGTGGCTGCGAGGACTGCCTGAAGACCGGCGACACCTGGGTCCACTTGCGCCTGTGCGTGCACTGCGGCCATGTGGGCTGCTGCGACTCGTCGAAGAACCGTCATGCCACGCGGCATTCACGGGCCGAGGGGCATCCGGTCATCAAGTCCCTGGAACCCGGCGAAGACTGGATGTGGTGCAACACGCACCAGCTGCAGGTGGGCTGAAAGAGACTGCCGCAGGACGAATTCCCGCGCCGGCACGGGTTTGGATGGGCACGTATATGCTGCCTCCCTCCCATCACACACCTCCTTCTCCCGGAGCCCGAGACATGCCCGCATCGCCCATCGAGGTCTATTCCTGGCCCACGCCCAACGGCCACAAGGTTCACGTCATGCTGGAGGAGTGCGGCCTGCCCTACCACGCGCACCCGGTGAACATCGGCAAGGGCGACCAGTTCGCACCCGAGTTCCTGCAGATCAGCCCCAACAACAAGATCCCCGCCATCACCGACCCCGACGGTCCGGACGGCAAGCCGATCTCGCTGTTCGAATCGGGCGCGATCCTCGTCTACCTCGCGGGCAAGACCGGCAAGTTCCTGCCCACCGGCGACCGCGAACGCTACGACGTGCTGCAGTGGCTCATGTTCCAGATGGGCGGCGTCGGCCCGATGCTCGGCCAGGCGCATCACTTTCGCTTGTACGCGCCCGAGAAGATCGCCTATGCGATCGACCGCTACACCAATGAAGCCAAGCGCATCTACGGCGTGATCGACAAGCAGTTGTCGAAGAACAAGTTCATCGCCGGCAAGAGCTATTCGATTGCCGACATCGCCATCTTCCCGTGGCTGCGCAGCTGGGAAAACCAGGGCATCACCCTCACCGACTTCCCGCACCTGAAGGCCTGGTTCGACGGCATCGCCGCGCGCCCGGCCGTGCAGCGCGGCGTGAAAGTGCTGGCCGATCTGCGCCAGCCGCTCACCGGCGACAAGGAGCGCCAGGTTCTTTTCGGCAAGACTCAATACGAGAAACGCTGAGAAAGCCCGAGACCCGGTCAATATCCGGGCTAGAATAGAAGGCTTGTCGGGGTGTAGCGCAGCCTGGTAGCGCATCTGGTTTGGGACCAGAGGGTCGAAGGTTCGAATCCTTTCGCCCCGACCAAGTTTTCTTTTCAGTGTTTTCGTTTTTGCTTCTGTCCGGCCCGGAATCTGCCCGTAGCTCAGTTGGATAGAGCACCTGCCTTCTAAGCAGGTTGTCGGGGGTTCGATCCCCTCCGGGCAGGCCAATCCCTTATTTCATGCAGCTTCACGCTGCCTCAGAACTCGCACTTCTCACAGGGGTGGCGGGTTTTTCTTTGCCTCTCGCGATGTCGGGCCGCAGCATCGAATCTTCGTAATTTGTCGGTACTTCCACAGGTACCCGCACGTGGCCGAAAGCCAGGTACCGACAGCACGGGGATCACCATGCCACCGACCGACACATTCGTGAGGCATGTAAAGCACAAAAGCACTGAGATCGGCGAGCGCTACGCCGATGGCGGCGGCATGCATCCTCGGGTCAAGGCAGCGGGCAAGTACTGGCATTCCGTTGCGCCGCTGTCGACGGGTCTTCTACGAGCGAGCGAAGCCCATGCAGGCCCGATCCGTCCCAGGCAACTCGCCGTCGGCGTCAACGCACTAGAGGCTTGCCAGCATTCCGGTTGAGGATGCCTCGGCCGCCAACTCGCCCTCCGGGTTGTAGAGCGCAGCTTCGAGGAACGCAATGCGCTTGCCACGCTTGATCACCCGCCCTTCGAGACCTGGCCGCGCTCGCGCGCTTTCTGGCGCTTGCAGGGCGTGGCTGGCTGGTTGCGGTCGAGGCCGCTCTCCGACATCAGCACCCTGGCAGCACAATGTGAGCGTGGCAGTCACGCCCACCATCCCGTCAACTCGCAACATTTTTTTCAGGACTGATGTCGATGATCTACGAACTACGCGTCTATACCGCAATGCCTGGCCGGCTACCCGACGTTCTTGCCAGATTTCGCGATCACACCGTGGGCATCTGGAACCGGCTGGGAATTGGTCAACTCGGATATTGGACGACTGCAGTCGGACCTGACAGCAACGCGTTGACCTACATGCTTGTCTGGGAGAGCTTGGCCGATCGTGAGGCCAAGTGGGGCAAGTTTGTCGTCGATCCCGAATGGGTCGAGGTCAGAAAGGCGAGCGAGGCAGCCGGACCGATCGTTGCGAAGATGGACAACTCGTTCTTGGCGCCAACCTCTTTCTCGCCTGCGAAATAGTCTCTTCCACGGCGGACGGGATGGTTGGCGTCGCCGCCAATCCGGTAGCCCCGCCCGTCTTGGTCGTGCTGAGAGAGACAGCCAGTCAACGACCGCTTACCGGGACACCGGTCACCGAGAGATCGGAGCACGATCGGCGGCTTTCGGTCTGAAGCAGCCATCTAGCACGCGCGAAATTCCGTAGGTCGACTTGTGGAGCCATTCACGCTGGGCCTGCTGCGCGAGCGGCGTTCGGCCATAGCCGATGAGGGCCCACGTCGTGTCAAAGGTGCAAAACATCAGCAACCCGCCTGGCGCAGCCACGACGGCCCGCCTACGCTTGCAGGCTTGGCGGGCGGCGATGCTGCATCCCGATCTCGTAGTTGCAGGCCAGAGCAAGAAGCGCCGCTTCGCTCCAGAGCCTGCCCACGAAGATCAGACCATGACCTGTATTTGTCTTCCTGGTGCGGCTGTCTATATGACCAAGCCATGCTCTCAAACAGAGGATCAAACGGATTTCGAAGATGAAGCACAACAGCAGCGTTCACCGGTCAACCACATATAGATTCCGACCCGTTCCTCATGTGTTATCTGTCTGCCCCGAGAAGCTACTTCCTCGATCTTGGACAGCACCTCACCGATAGGAGGATGTGCTTTCCGCTCCATCGGAGGAATGGGCCATTCGGACCCGGTGCCCACGGCCAGCCAGCGGGGATCGACGTCGAAGTAATCCGCGATGGCAAACAGGCAAGTCGATTCGACGCCCTTGTTCCGACCCGAAAGCCAGTGCGTAATCGCAGGTCGGGTGACGCCGCAATGACGTGCCAATTCAGCTTTGCATCCGCGCCCTTTGGATGCGACGAGCTGGCCCAAGCGTTCCGAGAAGCCGCCGCCCAGTGCCATCGCATCGGCTTCCGAGGCGCCCACCATATCAACCCCCTCGAGACGCGCTGGCGCCATCCCGGGTCGCACGTGCGCGATCGACGAAACGCCTGGAAAGAAGTTGTTGTCTCCGGCAATTGGCGCAGAGATACAAGCGCATTCCGGGCAGCAGACGCATCCACATCCTTCGATGTATGCGTGACAGCCTTCTGGCATGGCACTGGCAACGAAAGAACAGCTGGATCATGAAGAACCGTTGATTGCTCGAGTCGGTCAGGATGGAATGAGTTGATCCGCTACCGGATTTACCGAAGGACAGCGCACGCGCAATCTCCAGCTGAATATTTTGCTTTCGTCTGTTCGCGCTCACGCGGACTATTGCGCATCGGAAGTGACCCGCATCACTATTCATCGGAGATCGATTCATTGGGATACGCAACCACGCATGAAGCCCTCGCCGCATGGAAGAGGCATGTCAGTTGTCCGATTCAAAAGAATCCGGGAGAGGCGGTGGCGCCCGCTGTCGGTAGTCTTCTTTTGACAGCTTTTTCTCCGCGGGCAGCAAGTTGCCAACGTCTGTCGAGCCAAAATCTGGAGGCACATGAATGCCCTCCCCGTCCCGCCGGACGAGGCCGCGACTTTCCATATCGCGCATGGTTTTATTGACCACTTCACGTGAGAGCCCGGAATAGGAGGCGATCACCGCCTGCGTGATGCGCTTGTCGTACCCGCCTGACCCGACAGGTGCAAGCTGCGTCAACTCATGAAGCACACGGCCCACCAGCGCCTCCGCGGACAGCGAAGAGATGCGTCGCAGTTGCCTGCGCAGCAGGCCCGTGCGCCGTAGCGTGAGATCGACCAGGCCCAGCGCCATTTCGGGGTGCTTCGCGCAAAGCTCGCGCACCGCTGCGACCGGGACAAGGTACACCGACGAAGGCAGAGCGGCGATGAGCGTGGA
Organism: Variovorax sp. RKNM96; assembly: GCF_017161115.1. Lineage (GTDB taxonomy): Bacteria > Pseudomonadota > Gammaproteobacteria > Burkholderiales > Burkholderiaceae_C > Variovorax. Next base: position 4,223,840 of record NZ_CP046508.1, read on the forward strand.
CGCGGCTTGATAGCGATCTTCGCTGAGCAAAGGTCCGTGAAAAATGTCGCCACGTCGGATGAAGTCGGTCGTGACGTCAGCGTTGCCGACATTGCCGCGTGCCACGACCCGCAGCAACCCGCCGGTGACGCAGTACATGCGATCCGTCCATTCGTCGGACTCGATCACCAGGTCGTTGCGCCGGTAAGACCGAAACTCACTGCGCTGGATCAAGGCCGTTCGGTCTGCCGTGCTCAAACTGCTAAGAAGCGGGTGCAGATACATTTTTTGAAGTGCTGCATGCCCCCCGGGCGAGCGATCGCAGATGACGAAGCCGCCGTTCGTCCCGCGAGTTTCCAGGCGTTCATGAAGACACTTGAACACTGGCCTTCGTCAGGTGAAGAGACGTGGTTCGATCGAGCGGCGACCAGAGGATGCATCAACCCCTCATCGCGTTTCAGCGCGATACGTCGCCTTGGTCACGTCGAGGCTGCGCTGGATTGAACTCATCGTTGATGCAAGTCTCGGGGCTTCTTCGGTACCGCGCAGGTGATAGCCCTGAACCCATTGCACACCGGCGTCGAGTGCGACGCCCAGGTCATCTTCGCGCTCGACGCCGTCAGCGACGACGTACACCGCCAGATGGCCGCAGAGCGTCAGCATGTCGCGAAGACACTCGCCGCCGAATTCACTTTCCCGTGCCCGCCGAAGGAACGATGCCTCCAGTTTGATGATGTCTGGACGGCAGGCTTGGGCTGCCGCAAGGTTGCCACGCCCGGCACCAAAATCCTTGATGGCGATCCGGCAGCCAAGCGCCCGGAGCCTGGCGCAGAAGTCTCGGACCACCTGCAGACTCGAGAACGCCATCGAATCGGAAATCTCCACTGTCAGGCGGGACGCCAGTTCGGGAGAAGACTTCAAAGTCGACAGGACGGACGCCCACCAGTGATCGATTCGCGCGCTTTGTGCAAAGAGGCTCACCCCGAGCTGCATCAGGGGCTGATGTCTCAATGCGTCGATGACCTGCCGTACCACCAGCCTGTCGAACGCGCGAGTCAGGCCGAGGCGCTGCAAGCACGGCAGGAACACCTCCGGAGTGAGCGATGTCTGCTGGCCTGGGTACGTCAATGCGTCCGGGCGTGCTTCCCAGTAAAGCATCGATGCCGAAGCGTAGGCGTTGACGACCGGTCGCCATGCGAAAGTGAGACGCCCGGCCTGGAGCGCTTCACTCAGACGTACGGCCACGTCCATGTCGGCACGATAGTTCTGTCGCCACCCATCGGTGGGCTTTTCATGTGCATCGGGAAAGGGCTGAGCGGTCCATAGCGTGAGCTCGATCTCCGAATCGCCCATCTGGTCCGGCGCTTGCACATCGATCCAGTTCACATGCAATCGCGCCAACGCCGTGATCCCTCTGGCGGATATGGGCTCGCTTCCAAGCGCCGAGAGCAGCGATTCGAGTTGCTCGCTGGCGGACCGATCCGAAGCGGAGCAACCGTCTTTCGCGAAGAAATCGTTGCTCCACAATAAAAAGCAGTCATCGCGTAGACACGCAAGGTCGGCTTTGGCCGATGTCAGGAAACGAGCGCAAAGCCGCTGCCTGATCTCACGGGTCACGCTCCTCGCGAAATCCAGGTCATAGGCTTCAGCGAGTTGCGGCAGATTCTCGATAAGAACGAAGGCGCAGGCTCTCCGGATGGGCGCACGGGGTTGGGGCTGCGAGACTTTCCGAGAGGAGCAATTCCTTGGTGCCTGAGTTGGCACCGTCGACGTGCGCGACGGAAAGGGCATATCGGCGATCTGCGGGAGAGCGGACATTGGATCCTCGATGGACGAATTTTTCAGAGCTGGAAAACGCGTGCTTCATTAATGGTCTCCGCCCGCCAGATTGGGTGAACGGAGGTCGCGGCTTGATCAGACGTGGACGTACGCACATGTCCCCTTGGCTCCCCGCGCGGCGGTTGGCGGCCTGAATGCGAAAGGGAGGCACATGCACAGCCGACGAAGAGTTCTGTCCGCACGAGATCCGACTCAAAAGGGCGCCATGGCGCTGCCCTTCGAACTGGCAGCGCAGCCGATCCATGGAGAAATTCTTGTAGCGGCCCTGGCGGCCTTCGTCGTCGACGAAAGCTGGCTCTAAAGACCTTCACCCGGCGAACTCCGTAGGCAACTGATAACAAATTGATACTACGGATATCAGTGGGCTTTCGCATTCACTTTTGATTCATGAATGTGTCCCAGCTCACAACTCGCCGCGATGAGCATGAGATGCCATCGTGTGATGGGCCGCCGCAGCACCTGACGGTCACGCAATTGCTCAAGTTGCGCAGGTGTCCGCAAACCGGACATCCAGCGTCCTGGGATCATCCAGCGGCGCGCCATCGGCGCGTGCAAGTCATTGATTTCAAAGCTTCATGCGCTGGCACGTTGCGTGAGATGTCTTGGACATCCATCACCAAGGGGCCACCCAATTACATCCGCCCTCACCGTCTTCGCGACCGCGTGCCTGCTGGCGAGCAGCACCGCCTTGGTGCGCCGAGGCGCAGCCGCAGCCGGCCGAGCCGATGTCTCCGCCGCCGCCTGAAGCCCGCGGCGCGGTGGCTATCAACCCACGTGCGGATGCCGCATCCCCTTTTCACTCGAACTGATCGTCGGAAACCACTGCAGTCCCGTGAGCCGTGCGGACCGGGTTGATCTTGATTTTTGCTAACGCCCATGTCTTTGCACAGCCTCCTCAAACGCCTCCCGTTGTCCGAGCGCGAATTCCTGGTTGGTCGCAGTGAGCTCAGGACATATCGGCGCAGCGAGACTCTGTACGCCAAGGGTGAGCGGAGCGGCCAAATATGCCTGGTGGCTACCGGCCTGCTTCGGGTGGTGGTCGATGACGATGTCACAACCGACTTCATTCGCGAAGGAGATTTCTGCCTGAACCTCGAGATGAGCGACGCGGCACTCCATGCAAGAGCCACCCTCGTCGCAGCCTTGCCCGCTTCCGTCTATTTCATTCCGGCGGAGGACATCTGGGCAATTTGCAGAAGACATCCCTCGGTGGCGCTTGAATTTCTCAGACTCGTCATGAACCGCATCGCAAACCTGCGCGTCCATTTGCACCGCATCTCTTCACTGCCGTCAGAACCGCTGATCACCTGCGTTCTTCATGAACTCACCTCTTTGGCACCGGCCCGCAAAGGAGGCTACGACAAGCGGATATCGCAGGAAGTGATTGCCTCGTATGCGGCACTTTCGCGCGAAATCGTCAATAGGACCATGCGCAGCCTGGAGCTGCGCGGTTTGCTGTGGAGAGACGATCACGCTGTATATCTGCGAATGGACGCCAGAAATACGCCGCGCTCATCGCTGCCCGACGACTCCTGAGATACGGGGTCAACGACGGGGTCAACGTCGAAGCAGTTCAAGGCAAGAGGATCAGGTCTCCATGCAATTTGTGAGACGTCAGATCGCAACTGCCATCCAACGAATCGACATCTCGCCCATTCGTCGAGTTTCCGAGACATCGCGGCGACCACTCGGATGTGTGTCCTGCATCACAAGTGCAGTAAGAAACAACGCAGTGCTCGACCCGGGTGTTGCTTTCGAAATTTATAGTCGGCTCTTACGCCTTTCGTTCTCATTGCATCAAAGCGCATCCAGATCACTTCCATGCAGATAAGCAGCTCGGGACAAGGCCGGTCAATTGGTGTATCGACCGAATATGAAGCCGCTTGGTCGTCACGCTCGTCGGATGACGATACGGTCCCCTGCCGGTTCAACCTGCACTTTCAGACTGGCGAGAAATATCGCGCGGCCTTCCCGGTAAGTGCATTGTTCCGTCTCGCATCTCGCTCGGAAGTGAATCACTGGCTGTTGGAAAGCAGTCCGTCTTTTAGGACCGACCGAGATCTCGTTCTGCGATACACGATCGATCTTCGCCGGGAAAACGGGTCTCGATTGCGCCTGGAGGACATCGTCGAAGACGCTCGAGCGGCCGCCATGATCGCGGCGGTGTTCCTTCAGAACTTGAGAGACTAGAGGCTTGGCTCCGCGAGTTGCACAGAACGCACTGCGCCAGGGGGAAACGGCAAGGGTCTAGGCATGAACACCACTCAGGCTTGATACCGAAGCGGTGGCAGGCGATACCGTTACCGTGAGCTTCGCTGTTGCATGCCGAAATTCCGGGACCGCGAATTGCTGCCAGTCGCAGCCCTCTATTTTTTAAGCTCTGCGTTTGATACGACCATCGCAGAGCAGATCGCGGCTGCCACCGCAAGCAGCAGCGCCGTCCGACCACTAGCTGCCGGCGGCGCTTACCGTGGTGTTTACGACTCGGGCTGTTCAGCGTCGAAGGTAGCTGCGAAAGAGCCCGCAAAGCAAAGCGGCCCCGAAGGGCCACACGCTCGCTTGCGCATTGCTGCGCGATGCTTACTTCTTCTTTGCAACAGCCTTCTTGGCGGCAGGCTTGGCGGCCGCGACCTTGTCAGCCTTGCGCTTGGCTGCCTTCGGGTCTACCGCTGCCTTGAACGAAGCGCCAGGCACGAACTTCGGCACCTTCTGCGCCGCGATCTTGATCTTGGTGCCGGCCTGAGGATTGAAGCCGGTGCGCGCCGCACGCGCGACCTGCTTGAAAGTGCCAAAGCCGACGATCTGCACGGGATCGCCCTTTTTCACGGCGCCGACGATCGCGCTGGTAACGGTCTCGAGGATGCGCGCAGCTTCGGCCTTGCTGACGGTGTGGGTGGTGGCGATTTTTTCGACGAGTTCGATGCGGTTCACTGTTGATTTATTCCTATGACGAGAGGTCAGGCTCAGGGCCTGTGCCCACCGCAGGCGGATGCCCGCGGCGAGCGGCGGCAGTGTAGCCGCAGTGCCGAGAGAACCTGGCCCCCGGCGAACCGAACGACGCCCGCGCTCGTGGCCCAGAGAGAAGCGGCCGCCGCCGTCAAGGCCAGAGCGGCGCACCCATGCGCGTCGCAATACCCTTTGCGACCTGCCCTTGCGCAGCGTAGGACAGGTACGGGCAGCCGGGGTCGCTTTTGGCGGATAGCGACAGTCTTCATGAAAGGGGAAATTGCTTGTGCACTGAACGGGCATTCAAGGGAGTACGCATGGCGGATTGTTTGATCGACGGCGGGACGGCAGGCGGGCGCGTCAGGGGCCGCCGCGTCCAGCGTGCCAATAGCCTGACATGGAGGACTGGCGGCGGTCGCCGTCGGCAAACAGGAGGGCGACGATGGCCCGCGGGAGCTTCGCTGCGGCAGCCCGCCACCGGAAGGCCGCGCGACAATGAAGCTTGAGCCGATGGACTTTCTGCGCGAACTGCAAGGGCGCAAGTTTCCGCTCGCCGTCACCGGGCAGCCGGGCGTCACTTGTGTGGAAATGCTCCACACGGTCGGTTTCATCGAGGCCGTCGTGATCTCTTCGGATCCGAGGCACGCCGAGGCACGGGTGCATCAGATCACTGAACTCGGCCGCCAAGCGCTGGCGAAGCGGTGATGACACCCATCGGCGATTGCGCCCACACGCGCCGCAACTACGTCTCACAGGACACCCGGGGTCCGAAACGATGAACATGAAGTTGATCCGGACGATTCTGGAGATTGCGGCGATGCCGCTGTTCGCTGTCGCGCTGTTCGCAACCGGACTCATCGCGGCCTTTGCGCACCTTCTGGCTCTGCCCGGTCTTTATCTCTGGGAGAGATACCAGGAGAGCAAGCCCGTGTCGCCAAGACGCCCGCGCGCCGATCCGTGAGGAGAGGCAAGTCGACTGCAATCGAGCATCGCTGGTCATCGGGTGTTGCTCACCGAGCAAGCTGAACCCCAAAGCAGCAAAAAGGGGCGGAGGGCTCTGCTCGTCGCGAGCTCAGGTTCCGGTCGCGACACCCGCGAGCGCGGCCACGAGACTACGCAAACTCGTAGTGACTGCTGCGCCACTGAAAGCCGCGCGCCAGCGGCATCGACACGCACCATCCATGAAAATTGCCGGGCCCGAAGACGGTCCCATGCGGCAACGCGAACGCCCCGGCGCATACACGATGGAACACCTTGCCTGCTACTGGCGCGACGCCGACCTCGCGGCGCTCCAGTTCACCGCCAATCGATTTGTCCAGCGCGAGATCCGGCCGCACCGGCACGGCGGCTTCATGCTGTCGGTCTCGGACACCGAGCTGCGTGTGCGTACAGGTGCGCGTGTGACGGTGGTGCCCCCGAACACGCTGATGCGCATCGCGCCCCAGGTCTGGCATTCGGTGCAGGCAAGCGCCGCACCCTGGCGCGAGGAAGCGCTCTACTGCAGCCTCGCGGTCGCGTGCTGCATCAACCCGAGCGAAGAAACCGTGCAGGCCCTGCCCGCCGAAGGCGATGCGTCCCTTGCCGTCTTCCCTCAGCCGTCCGCCGCGCGCGAATTCGGCGAATGCCATCGCCTGCTGCGCGACGCCGCGTATGGCGGCAACCTGGAGGCGGGCATCGCCGGCCGCGCCTTGCTGCGCAGTCGGCTGCAGCAATGGATTCCGGTCACCGCCGAACCCGGGCTTTGCAGCATCGGTTACGCCCAGGCCATGCAGACGGCGCGCGCCGTGCAGGCCGTCGACCGCGGCGACGAGCGCGTCCACCGGCTCTACGGCCTCATTGCCGCCGGCTTTCATGAACAGCTCACGCTGGAAGAGCTCGCGCAGGAAGTGGGTTGGCATCCGGTGCACATGCACCGCCGCTTCAAGAGTGCGTGGGGGTTCACGCCGCACGAGCTGCTGGTGGGTCACCGCATCGAATATGCGCGCGACCTCATCGCCGGCGGCGCGCGCGTGACCTATGCCGCGCATGCGGCGGGCTTCAGCGACCAGAGTCACCTGCACAAGACCTTCATGAGCACCTACGCGGTGGTTCCGGGCGCCTACCGCCGGCTGTCCGGGCTCGACGCGCTGCAGCCACCCGCCGCGCGCAACGGCATCGCCGGGTAGGCCGGCTCCGCGCGTCCGACTTCGCGCCCCGCTCCCTGCCTTACTCCACCCTGATCCTCGTGCCGTTGAGCAGGTAGTCGGGGTCGTCCCTGCGCACCTCGACGACGCCGTCCATCAGCGATGGCCTGTAGCGCGGGTTGAGATTGAACAACTGCGACAACGCTTCGCTGAACTCCTCCTTGTCGCGCTTGCCCTTGTCCTGCGCGATGCGGCTGAAGCTCGAGCGTTCCAGGACGCCGCCGTCGACCCGCCAGTAGGTGGCGGGAGCGGGTTGGTCGGGACTGGTTTCGGGCGGCTGCGGCCTGGTGGTCGGCGCCACCGGCGGAGGCGCCGGTCGCGTGAGACTGGGTGCAGGCGCAGGTTCAGGCGGGGCCGAGGACTCCGGTGCCAGCGATTTCGACGGCGCGGAGACCGCAGATCTGCCCGGTATCGAGACGCCGGCCGCTTCCAGTTTTTCTGTTTCCGCCAGCGACATTTCCGAAGCGGCGACCAGCGCCGCCACGCCGGGCGCCAGCACCACCAGCGGCGGCAGGCCGCGGCGTATCCAGCCCTCCGAGGCCTTGGTCGGATCGAGCTTGGCCGTCCCCAGCGGCGCGTTGAAATAACTGGTCAGCCGCGACTGGTACACGATGGGTCCCATGCCGCGGTTGGCCCTGGCCTCGCTCAGGTAATCCCGCTTGAGGGCCCTGAACAGGACGCCGCTCGCGCCCACCTTCATCAACTGTATGCCTGCGAGTTCGTGCAGCCCGGCCTTGAAGTACATGACCCCCAGGATGGCGTCGCCGACCCCCATGCCGATCACGCCGGTCGCGTCGCCCCAGGACGAGAACTGCGGCAGCCGGGCGACCTTCGAGGGTTTCAGCAACGGCTCTCCCTTGTCGTTCAGGCCGGTGTGCATCAGCGCCTTGGTATCGCCCAATCCCACGATGAAGCGCCGCACGAAGCTGTAGTCCTCGGTGGATTCGTACCGCGGAACCGGTCGCCCGTTCTTGCCGACGGGAATGGAATGCGCGGGCGGGGGCTTGTCCGATGCCTGGGTGCCCCTGGCTTCGATGTCCTTGCCCGAGCGTGCCTTCACGATCGACGCGTAGCGGCCGGCGACGCTCGCGCCGAGCCCGGTCATGTTGGCCCAGGTGAAATGGATGCTGCCTTCGTTGCCGGCCCAGTTGCGCGCGCCATCGAGCGTGCCCTGGTCCCACCTCCATTGCTGGGCGGCGGGATCGAAGATGTTGTTGAGGTAGAGGCGGCTGCCGCCGGAATTGCTCAGTGCGAAGCTCGTGACGCGCATCCCGAGCAAGGTCCGGCCCAGTGGCGACGTCTGCGCCATGATCTTGCCCGGCGACCCATCCAGCACCTTTGCCGCCCCCTCGTCCGAGGGGTTCGCGCGCAGGGTTTCGGCCGCCTGGTGGATCGCATGGCGATCGGCCTTGGGGATGCCGCGCAACGCGCCGCGCGCGCCGGTCGCGTGGCGCTGCCCCGTGTCCAGCGGCAGGCCCTGGAGGGTCTTGAGCGCGGCGTCGATCTCGGCCGCCTTGGTGCTGCTGGCGAGCGTCTCGACGGCGGCTGCATAGCGCTGGCGATCGACGCCGGGCACGTTGCGCAACAGCCGTCCGCGGATCGCACCCGTGTACTGGGTCGCGCGGTTCACGTCGGGCGCGGTCATCAGGAACGCCGCCGCGGCGGCGTTGCGGGGATCGGCCTGGAACTCGCCCAGCGCCTTCGCGTACCGTTCGCGCAGTGCCGGCGGCACGCGGTGCAGCATCCCGCGCCTGCCCGTAACCTGGCGCGCGCCCAGCTCGATCACGCCCTTGGTCACCGTATCAAGCGACGCCTGGTGGGTCGGATCGTGCGCCAGGGTCGCCAGCGCCTGGCGGTAGTCGGTCCGGCCCCCTCCGATGCCGCGCCGGGTCGCGTGCCAGGAGTCGAGGTGGCTCGCCAGCTGGAACAGGGCCGCGTCACGCTTGTCCTTGTCGCCGATGTTGCGCAGTTGGGCAAAGAGGTCCTGGTGCTCGGCATCGAGGTGCTTGGTCAACCGGATCTTCGTGCCCTGCTTGAGGCCCGCGGCGGCGCCGCGGTACATGAATGCGTGGAAGGCATGCCGCAGGATCAGGTCGCGCGCACCCACATAGGTGGCCAGCGATGCGCTGCCCATGCTCCAGCCCAGGCTGCCGCCGCCCAGGCGCACCCCGGCGTAGAAGACCAGGCCGGTCCCCATGATGTAGCCCGTCGTCTTCGCGGCGAGCTTGACCTTGTCGCGCCGGGAGAAAACCCTGTCGTTCTGCGCCAAGGTCTTGTTCGGATCGACGAAGACGTCGCCGGGCTTGGGCGCATGCGCGGCCGCGCGGTTGCTGACGCTGATCGGATGGATGGCGCCGTCGCGACGTATGCCGACGATGCCGTCGACCTGGTCGGTCCTGAAAGTGCCCGTGGCGGCCACCTCGGCCAGTTGCGTCTTGGGCCCAACCAGGCGCACCACGCCGACCAGATCGTGGCCAGCGGCGCCTGGCACGACGCGACCTGCCTGGGTCAGGTTATTCATCCAGCTGCGCAATCCCGACGGAGCGGCGGTCGGCGGCATCGGCTGTGTTTTCGCGATGGCGGCGGCAGCGGCGCGCGCCGACTCGAAATCCGAGAACACATGGGAGCGGTCCAGCAGTTCGATGCGCGCGGCCGGGCCGCCTTCCTTGGGATTCAGGAGGCCTGCGTCGCGGGCCAGCACGAAACTCACGCCGTCGAATTCCGGTGCGCCCAGAAAGTGCCGGGCATCGCCGCGCGCCCACTTCGAGAAGCGCTGGCGCAAAGGAATGTCGCGCACGGCATGGCCGTCGGGTGCGCCCGCCCTGGCGAGGTAGTGCGTCTGATCGATGTCCGCCTGTGTCGGCTTGCGCGTTGCGGCCTGCACATCGGCCAGCGTCGACTCACCGGCGTAGGCCGGCCGTGCGTTGGCCCGCAGCGGATTGAGGACCGCTGCGGCTGCAGGGTCCGGTTGGCGTTCACGCGCAGCGCGCCTTCGATCTCGGCGACTTCGGCCTGCCCCCGCTTCGTGACCAGGGGTTGGTCGGGCGGAGTCACGACGCGATAGACGGTGGCGCCCCCCATCCGCTCGGCCGCCGCGGCCGCACGCTTGAAGGTCGCGAAGGTATTCCTGGACTTCGCGGGGAGAGGGTCGGTGCCGAAGAGGAACTCCACGGGCCGGTTCTGGGCGACGACGAACCGCGTCCGTCCGTCGGGCGCGTCCGCCATCAGCCGCGCCTGGACCTGCGCATGTTCGCCGGACGGCCGCAGGCCGCGCGGCAGGCCCGCCACCACCGGTTCCTTCGGATTCGGTGTCGCGGCGACAGCGTCCTGGTAGTTCGCGAGCCGGCTGCCCGAGATGACCGTGGTGTCGACCGGCGTGCTCCCGCCCCTGTGCGTGACCAGCACCTGGATGCTCGGCGCCTCGAAATCGTCCACCACCCGCCCCGCCTGCGCGTCGACGAACTCCGGCGGCCGGCCTTTGCGGCTGACGAAGTTGAAGCCGTGCGAATCCATGGCGTGCCCGTTGAGCACCACGTAGCCGCGCGAGCCGGGCGGCAGCGAAGCCACGTAGGCCCGCGCGTCCCCAGCGTTGGCGAAGCTGCGCTCGGGCATGTCGCCGTGGAGCGCGCGGACCGGGTCCAGCGTCTTCCCCGCCGACGGCACGGCCTGCATCCGGAGCCCCGGATGGCCCAGCATGCGGTCGAACGTGACCATGCAGTTGACACAGGAGGTCCTGGACCTGGTCGGATTGACGGTGCGCCCCAGTCCATGTTCGGCGCCGTGCGTGATCTGCCAGCCCTCGCCGGATCGCGGGGTCAGGGCGGCTTTCATCGTCAGCGCATCGAGCATCGTCTTGTAGACGACATGACCGGCCGTGGGCAGTTCCAGCCGCACCGTGACCGGAGCCGGAGCCGGAGCCGGCGCAGCGGATTCGCGAAATGGCGCCAGGGGATCGTGGACGGCCTTCATGCGCTCCTGTTCGCGCGGCGATCGAACACGGTGCCAGGGCGGGTCGGCAACGTCCGTCGGAGAGCGCTGCGCCGACTCCGTTGCAGGGCGCGATGCATGCGGCCGGCCGCGCCCTCCCCCTGGGGCCGTTGCGCCCTCGGCGCCGGCCGCGAGGTCGAGCCTGGGCAGCGCCCGGGACAGCGGCAGCTTCACCGCAGCCACCGAAGCCAGGTCGAACTTGTTGTCGGCCGATGGGGTCGGCGACACGGGCTTGCGGGCTGCGGCCGGCACCGCGGGCAAGGCCGCCGCGTCGGCATCGGGGGCCGCGGCCGGACTGCGCATGCCGGGCACCGAGCCGGCCGCGGGGCGATGCGTGGCCGCATTGGCGCCCGCGGGCCCGGACGGATCGACGATCCTGCCGTTCGCGCCGAAGTGCGAGACCGTGGTGTTGTGCACGCGCAGATAGCCCCTGGCGAGCGGCCCCGAGGCGAAACCGAGCGCGTTCATCGCCAGCATGCCGAGCTGGTTGGCGCGCTCGCTGCCCTCGAGGTCGTTCCATTGGCTGTGCAGGTAGCGCGCGCCCTCCTCCAGCGCAACGGCGCTTCCGATGTCCAGCGGCCCCGTCCGCCTGAGCAGGCCCACAGGCAGGTTCCTGAACGGCCGCGTGAGGGCGCTGACGGGCTCGCCCCAGGCCTTCGCACTGTCCGTCAATCGCTGGAAGGCCTGGAAGTGCTGCTCGGCCACCGCCGCGCTGCCGCCGCTGCGCCCGGCCTCCGCGGTCGCCGCCCGCAAGGCATTGCGCGCGCGCATGGCCTGCACGGTCGCCCGCGTGGAGGCGCCGATCACCGGCACCGTAAGCACCGAGAGGCCCATGTTGAGCATGTCCAGTCGCGACTGCGCGGTGTTGAGGCTCTGCCCATGGCTGGCGCTCTGGGCGAGGTTCATGGCGGAGGTGGTGAAGCCGTAGCCCGCCGTCAGCAGGGTGAGCGAGCCCGCGGCGATCATCGCGCCGGGCGCGGCCAGCGTGCCCATCGACCCGACCGCCAGCGCCACGCCGGCCACCAGGCCGACGCCGGCCACCACCCAGTCCACGGGCGTCTCGCGCCTGAAGGTCTCCCAGCCGGTCTCGGTGCGCGCGTCGCCGACGAAGAGCTTCACGTTGCCCTTGTCGTCCAGCGAGAAGTCGCCGTCGCTGGGCATGGCGAGCTTGACGCCCTGCGCCGGCAGGCTGTTGTTGGCCCGGTAGTCGTCCACGCTGTCATAGGTCCAGCCCTGTTCGTCGACGAACTCCACCTCGCCCGGCCTGTCCTTGTTCTGGACCTTGAAGATCGCCGTCTTGACGATGCCGCCATCGTCCCGCTCCAGGCCGTAGACGACCGGCACGACGGTCACCCGCGCGTTCTTGCCGCCGTCCTCGACGATCCGGTCGGCGATCTTCTCCAGCAGTTCCTTCTGCGTCTTGGGCAGTCCGCCGTACAGGTCCTGGCTGCGGCGCAGCCGGTCGTTCGTGGCCGGCGCCTGCGGATCGAGCTCGACGCTCGGCGGCCACCCCAGTGCATCAGCCACCACGTTGCGCAGGTGCGTGCGGTTTGCCATCTGCGCCGGCAGGCCGCCGTTCTCCACGAAGTGTCGATTGACGAGCGGCTGGGCGAGCTCCCGGGTGAACTCGTTGAAGACCCCGGCCATGGCGCGCGGGTCGTCATGCAGCTCGGGACTCAGGTTGTCGGCGAGCGTGCGGTACTGGATGGCGTCGGCCGCATCCAGCGCGCCGGCGGCGCGCCAGCGATCGGCGTGCTTGTCCCTGGCCCTGGCCGCCGCGAGCGCCTCCCAGGTCTCGCTGCCACTCTCGGACATGCCCGGATGGGCCTTCTTCCATTGATCGTGCGCGGCTTCGGCCGCGTCGAGCTCGCGCGTGGCGACCTCCTTGTAGTGCGCGTTGCGCGCGGTGTACCAGGCGTTGCGCGATGTCTCGGCCCGCGCGTGGAGCTCGTCCGCCCTCTCGCTCGGGGCCTTGCCATACGAGCCGGGCGACCGGCCGGCGCGTTCGTTGGCGTCGTACTGCTGGCGCGCGCGGTTGGCGCCCTGCCACATCAGCGCATCGTCGACCGCCGTCCGCTCGGCTTCGGCGATGGCGACGCTCGCCCGGGCGTCGTCGCGTTCGTGGGCAAGGCGCGTCCTGTCGCCGGAGGCGGCGTCCAGCGCGGCCTCGGCGCCCGTGAGCGTCTTCCTCGCGTCGACCACCTTCTGGTCGACCTCCTTCTTGCGCGAGGTCAGGTCGTCGGCAAGGTGCAGCGCCGGGACGGGCTTGCCGTCCGGTCCCCGGAGCGGCGCTGCGTCCTTGGCCGGTGGCGCGTCGGCGGCCATCTGGCGGCGCGCCTTCACGACATCGTCGCGCGCATCCTGGGCACGCGTCAGCCGGCCGCCACCGCTGCGCTTGTCGGTGTTGGTGGCGTCCCAGAGCTTCGCGGTGGCCGGGTGCATCTCATAGCTGCCCTCCTTGACCATGTGGCCCATGGTCAGGTCGCTCTCGCGCCCCGAGATGTCCGAATTCTTCTTGAAGCGCACGGTGTAGACGCTGCCGCAGGGGTTGAAGCTGACCTCCACGTCCTCGGGCGAGAGGCCGCTGGGCAGGCCCCTGGGATCGACCCCGCCGTCCTTCCCGGGGAGGATGCTCCAGGTCGGGTCGTAGTCCTCGGGGTAGACCTGGTCTTCGATCGTGTCGCCGAACGTGGAGCCGTAGCGCTTCTCCTCGAACTGGGTCTTGGCGGGCCTGGCGAAATCCGTCGTGTCGTACGCGTAGCGCGCGCCGAGCGCGGCCTGCTTGGCGCGCTCGAGCTCGAGCAGGGTCTCGTGGTCGCGCACCACGAGGTCCAGCCTGTCGTACGCGGTCTTCGCCTGGTCCCTGCTGGCCTGCGATGCCTTGCTGCCCGGCGCGGTCAGCTCGGCGACCTTGTCGGCTTGCTTTTGCAGCGCATCGCGCGCGGCCGGCAGCTTCCTGTCGGCGATGTCGGCTTCGGTCTCGGGGTCGAGCCCCGGCTTCGCCGCATCGGCCGCGCGCTGCGCATCGCGCGCCCTGGTGCGCAAGCCGGCGAGGTCTGCGTCGGCGATCTGCTTGCCCGCGAGCTGGTCGTACTGCGCCTGGCGCAGGTCCTGCATCGCCTCGAGCGCGGCGGCATCCTTCTTCGCGGCGGTCTGGTCCTGCAGCGCCACGCCCATCTCGGTCGGCGTGCTCCTGGGGCCCCGCGGTTCGGGCGGCGCGTACGGCCCCTGCGGATGGCCGCCCTTCGGACCGAAGCCGGCGCGGACCGTGTCGACCTTGCCGCCGGCATCCGCCAGGCGCGCCCGGATGCCGGCCGCATCCTTCGTGAAGCGCCCCGCATCGATGTTCGGCGCTCGGCCTTCGCTGCCGATCAGGTCGTTCTGGATTTCGCCCAGGGCCTTGGCGGCGGATGCCGCGCGTGCGTCGGCGGCATCGGCCTTGCGGTGCGCGGCCCACAGGCGCTCGACCACCGGATGGAGTTCCATCTTCACGTCCTCGTCCCCGCCGAGGTCGAGCATGTAGTAGAGCTTGCCGTCGATGTCCTTGACCTGCTTCTCGTCCACCCCCTTCTGACCGGGGACGATGTCGAATGTGAGGTCGTAGCCTTCCGGATATTCGGTGGTCTCGCGATCGCCCTGCAGGAAGTTGCCGTGGTGCTTCACCTTGTAGGGCTGCGGCTGAGCCGCCTTCGCGGCCTCGTAGGCGGCATCGGCGTCCTGGAGCTCCGCAGCGCTGTCGCTCTGCTCCAGCGCCGCGGCGGCGTCGTCGCGCATCGCATGCATGAGGCTGCGCGCGTCGATCGCGAGGTCCAGCGCCTCCCTGGCGGCATCCAGCTGCTTCTGCTGGGGCTGCGCGTACGGCCCGATGGGGCCGGCGCTCGCCTTGGCCTGCTCGTAGTCGCGCAAGGCCTCGCCAGCCTCGAGGTCGGCCACGCGAGCGCTGTAGTCGGCGGGGACGCTGCCCACGAAATCGCGGGGCCTGTTCGGGTCCTCGGGATCGGGCGCGGTGCCGCCGTAGCGCTTGACCAGGCCGTCGAGATGCCGGTTGGCTTCGTTGGCAAGGCTGCGCAGACGCGCGGCTTCGTCCCGGGCGTATTGCCTGGCGTTCTGATGGTCGGTGACGGTCGCGCCGTTGCCGCCTGAGCCGCTGTCGAAGCGCTTCGCGGAGGCCTCGGCCTTGCCGGCCGCAGCGTCGGCCGCCTTCGCGGCCTTGCGCCCCTCGGCCAGCTGCTTCTGCCCTTCCCTTTCGACACCCCACTGCTCGCTGCGCAACTGGCGCATGGCGGGGGATTCGGACTTCACCGCATCCCCGGCCGCATCGATCTCCTTGCCCATCTGCGCCGGCTCGAAGATGCCGTCCTTGTCGATGGCATCGCGCAGCTTCGCCGCTTCGTTCCCTATCGCCTCCTTCGGGTCCTTGCCCTGCGCCTGTGCCTTGACCGCGGCCGCGCGCATGTCCTGCTGCGCGGCAGCCAGCCACTCGTTCACCGATTTGTCGAGCGCGGCGACATCGTCCTTGGCCGGCTTGACGCCGGCGACCTGTGCATCGAACACCGGATCGGCCGCCTTGTTCATCTTGTCGAGCAGGCTGTTCGACCCCTTCGCCTCTTTCGGCGCGGCGGCTGTGCCCGCCTTGCCGTCCACCGGCGGCTCGAAAAGGGCCATGGTCTTGTCGGCCGCCTTCACGTCAGCCTGCGCGGCCAGCGTGGCTTCGGAGGGCGCGTCGTTCGGCCGGCGCTGGCGCACATCGTCGAGCCTGGAATCGGCGAGCCCCTGTTTCTTCTCAGCCAGATGAGCCGATACCTCGGACTTGAGCGCCGCGGTCTCGTCCTTGTCGGCCTGGGTGCGCAACTCCCGCGCCTCGACCTTGTCCGCCTTTGCCCTGCTCTTCTCGGCCTTGGCTTCGGCGGCTTCGGCCGCCTTTCTTGCCTCGTCGGCCTTCTTGCGCAGTTCCTCGGCGAGCTTGCGCGCGGCCTCGGCGGCCTTCCTGGCTTCCGCTGCGGCGATGCGCGCCTGTTCTTCGGCACGCTGCCGTGCCTCTTCGGCCCGACGAACGGCGGCCGCGTGCTCGAGCGTGGCCTGGGCCGACATGTGGGAGAGGGCTGGGTTCGAAGGGATGGCCATGGCGGATCGTGAAACCTTGAAAGGGGAGTGAGTCCGCAAGACGCGGACGGATGCGGCCGCGGATCAGTCGCTTGCCGCGGCGCGGAAGGCCTCGAGTTGCGCGTCGACGCCGATCTCGAGCGTGCCGGCCGCCGTCTGCACGATGCAGGCGCCCGGCGCCAGCGACGGATCGGGCACCAGTCGCACATTCGCGACCTCGCGTCTGTCGCCGTGCAGACCGTCCAGCACGGCCCGCATGCCCTGCACCTGCGCCGGGTCCACACGCACGTGGATGGCCGATTCACTGCGAATCAGCGTGTCCACGTGCAGCAGCGCACTTTCGAGCAGCGCGCTCCGCTCGGAGCCGGCGACGAACTGGCCCACGGCCTTGACGACGATCTGCGCCATCTCGCTGTGCAGCGCGCGCAGTTGCCGCTCGATCGCCACGGCGTCCGACAGCAGTTCGCGGGCGTGCCGCGCCTTCGCGCGCTCGAGGCCCTCCTGGTAGCCCTGCCGCCGGCTTGCATCGGCTTCGCGCATGGCCCGCCTCGCGACGTTGTCGGCCTCCCGGTGCGCGGCCTCCACGACAGACTTGGCATCGCGCAGCGCCGCGTAGTCGCTCTCTTTGAGGACCTTGCGTTCGCTCAGCAGCTGCAGGTTGTCGGTGGTGATCAGAAAAGGCAGGCCCATTGCGGTCTTTCGATTGCGTGATCGACATCCGCCTCGCGGACTGCCGTGCGGTTTTGCGGCACGCGGCGACGATATCAACCAGGCCCGTGTCGAACTTGTAGATAGTTAGCAAAAGGCGCGTCCAGGCCGGCCACGCGACACGCGACACGCTCGATCCTGAGGGAAGGCCCACATGTGAACCTGTTGGACCAGAGGTTCATCCGGCTCCCGGCGCTGCGCGAACTCCGGACCAGCTATCCGGAGGTCTTCCCGTTCTTCTTTGAGCCAGGCCGCCTACTGCCCAGGGCTGTTTCGGATGATGGGGATTTGTTCTGCTGGAACACCGTCGGCGCGAGCGGTGTGTGGGACGTCGTCACGATGTCACGCAGTGCTTCGCCCGAACATTTCAAGACAGCGCCGCACTATATAGAGTAGAGCCAGCCGCGCCTGCCGCAGCAGGGTGCATCCGGCCATTCCACGATCGTTCGCGCTAGATGCGCTTTGCCTCCCGGATGCTGCGCAGAAACGAACGGGTCCGGTCCCGTTGCGGTTCGGCAAAGATCTGTTCCGGAGGCCCTTCCTCGCAGACAACGCCGTCGCACAGGAAGCACACCTTCGACGAAACCTCGCGCGCAAAACCCATCTCGTGGGTGGCGAGCAGCATGGTCATGCCTTCGTTCGCCAGGTCGCGCACGATGTTCAGCACTTCCGACACCAGCTCGGGATCGAGCGCCGAAGTGATTTCATCGAGCAGCAGCACCATGGGATCCATGGCCAGCGCACGCACGATCGCGACGCGCTGCTGCTGGCCGCCCGACATGCGATCGGGATATTCCTTCGCCTTGTGCGCGAGGCTGAAGCGCTGGAGCAATTCCATGGCGCGGTCTTCGGCCTCTGCCCTCGACTGCTTCAGGACCTGGATCGGCGCGAGCGTGACGTTCTGCAGCACGGTCATGTGCGGGAACAGGTTGTAGCCCTGGAACACGATGCCGATGTCGCGGCGCAGCGAGTTGACATCGACGCCCGGTCCCGTGATGCGGTCGCCGTGCACCCGTATCTCTCCCGAATCGATGGGCTCCAGGCCGTTGATGCAACGAAGCAGCGTCGACTTGCCGGAGCCCGACGGACCGATGAGGCTGACCACCTGGTGCTCCTCGACCGACATCGCCAGCCGGTTGAGCACCGGCAGCTCGCCATAGGACTTCGAAATTTCCCGGATCTCGATAAAGGACATGTTGCTGGAACTCGGTTAGGCGTTGCCCGCGCGCATGCGGGCGCGATCACGGCGGGCCATGCGCTCCACGAAGCGCGTCTGGGGGATGGAGATGACGATGAAGAGCAGCGCCACGGTGGTTGCGGCGGACAGGTTGTAGTAGTTCGAGGCAACGATCATCGATTGATTGAACGAGTCGACGACCCCGACCACGTTGACCAGCGCGGTGTCCTTCTGCAGCGCGATGAACGCATTGAGAAGCGGTGGAATGATCTGGCGAACGCCCTGCGGCACCACCACGAAGCGCAGCGTCTGCATGTGCGACAGCCCCAGCGACCGGGAAGCGGCCGTCTGGCTCCAGTGAACGCTCTGGATGCCCGCACGATAGATCTCGGCGACGTAGGCACCGACGGTCAGCGTCAGCGCGACCACGACATAGGTCGTGAGGGACAGGTCCTTCAGGATGGGCACGCCCGTCAACGGAAGACCGAAGCCGACGAGATATATCACCAGCACGGCCGGTATCGACCGGAACACGTCCACGTAGGCGGTGGCGATGAAGCGCAAGGGTTTTCCTGCCGCCCCCGGAGCGAACATCGCCAGGGCCACGATCAATCCCCAGACCAGCACGAGGACCTCCGCGATCAGGAAGATCTTCACGTTGACCCAGAACGCATCGAGGACCAGCGGGAATGTCTTGACGATCAACGGCACCAGGAAGAAGGTCTTGGCGACCGCCTGGTTGTTGGCCAGCAGGAACTGAAAGCCCAGCACCACGATGAATTGCGCCAGCGTGTAGCCCAGCGCAATCCAGCTCTGCACGCGAGCGTCGGACCGCTCGATGCGCGCCGCCACCACATCCATGCGGCCCGCCGCCGCCCGAACGCCCCGGCAGCGATGGAACGCACGCACCAGCGGCCAGACCACCGCGAGCGACGCGATCGCCAGGCCCCCTGCCCCCGCCGATATCCACCAGCCATCCCAGGCGCTGCCCCTCAGCGCTTCACGCAGCGAGTGGATGGTGTACCAGCTGGCCGCGACGACGAGAAGCACGCCCACCAGTGCAAAGGCAAAGAGCACCAGCGGCACTTTCGGCATGCCTCCGATGTTCAGGCGGCGCTCCTGCCCCGTGACCTGGGAGGGCATCCCGGCGGACTGCTTCGTTGCACTGTTCATGGTCGGGTCTCAGGGATTGAAGACGGGCACTTTGGTGGGATCGGCACCGAGCGTGGGCGTCAGGTACTGGTTCGCCAATCGCGCGAACGTGCCGTCCCGCTTCATCTCCTCGATCAGCTTGTTGAAGGTCGGCATGTTCACCGAGTCCTTGTTGACGAGGCCGCCCCAGCGCTCACCCGTGTCGTAGCGGCCGACCACCTCGAACAGGCCGTTCGATTGCTTGGCGCGCGCCAGCAGGTTGGGCGTGTCGTACAGCACGGCATCGACCTGGCCGGCCGCCAGCGCCGCGTACATCGCGGCCGCTTCGGCAAAGACCTTGGGCTGCTCCACGGGTTTGACGTTCTCCGCAAGATAGCCAAGGATGGTGGTCCCCTGCTTCACGCCAAGGCGCAGCTTCTTGATGCTCTCCTTGTCGACCTTGACGCCGGCCTTCACCAGGATCCCCTGGTCCGAACTGAAGTACGGGTCGGTGAAGTTCACCACCTTCTTGCGCTCGTCGGTGATGGTGATCTGGCTCAATGCGATGTCGAAACCTTGGGCCTGTCCGGTGAGGATCTGCGCGAACGAGCGGTTCACCACCACCACGCGATCGAGGCCTGCGCGGTAGGCCATGTTGGCGGCCATGCAGTACTCGAACCCGTCCTTGATCGTGTCGATCGAGTCCCCGTTCCACCAGCCCGGAGAAGGCAGCACGGGCCGCACGGACAGCGCGCCCGCAACCGCGGTTTCCAGCTTCACCGATCCCCGCTGACCGGAGACTTCGCACTTGCCGTAGTCCGGTGCCGCGAAGGCCGCGCACGAGGCGGCGCTCACGATCAGTGCGGCAAGTACCGAGGCGATCGGCCTGGCGTTGGAGGTGGGTCGCTGGCTCTTGAGGTATTTCATGTCGGGGCTCCGTGGGTTGATTGGAATCGAGGGTCGGCAGTGTTGGATGTTTGGCTTCAGACAGTCAGCGCCGCCGCGGGCTGCGCGATCCCGCCGTGCGGCTTGCCCGAGGCGACATCGCCCCACAGCACGGCATGGTCGCCGGGCAGCGCGCGGGAGTTGGGCACCGAAAGCCACAGCCGCATGAGCATGCGATCCTCGCCGGTCTGGACGTTGTCCTTGAAGGCCGTGCGGCCGTGATAGATGACGTGGTTGTTCAGCAGTTGAATGTCGCCGGGCGCGAAGCGCATCTCGAAGCATTCTTCTTCGGCGACATCCATCAGCATCTGGATGGCTTCGTGCTCCGCATCGCTCAGCTTGCGGACACCGGGCAGCATCTGCGCGTTCTCGATGTAGGTCAGCGAGAAGTGGCTCGTGAGCTTGCCGTCTCGCACGCCGAAGATCGGAAGATCGTAGGCCACGTGCTCGCCACCGGCCTCCTCGCCGAATCGGCTGCGGGGAATCGGTTTGCACAAGAGGGCATGCAGATCGGGCCGTCGCTCGAGGATCCTGTTGTAGACGGTCGCGCTGCTGGCGAGCTTGCTGACGCCGCCTTCGGAGGCCTGGCGGACGCACAGCAGCCCGACCACGTCGCAGCGATCGGTATGAAAGCGCAGTTGTCCCGGCGACAGCGTGCGGGCACCGGAAGACAGAAACTGCTTGCCATGTTCGTCGACCGTCGCCCCGTAGAGCTTCGCGCCGACGCCCATCCCCTCGTCCTTGATTTCGCGCATGACCTCGCCGCGGTAGTTCTGGAACATCGGTGTGCCCAGATGGGCACCGAAGGCATACCAGAGCCGGCGCAGCTGCTCCTGGTCGTAGCGGCTCACGTCGAGGCCGCGGATCTTGACCATGCCGGAGCCGTTCTCCAGCTCTTCGCGAACCTCGTCGAAGAACGCGGCGGCATCGGGCAGCGGGAAGTTCTGGCGATCGATCCTGCGCCAATCGAGCCCCTCCGTCTTCTGCAACGCTGTATCGATTTGCGCGAGAACGATCGAGGGAAACTGTTTGACCCATCGATGGTTTTGGCCCATCTCAGCACCAGACCAAACGCAAGTGCCGTTCAGATAACTCGACTCGGACATGAACTCTCCAGAAAGATGATGTGGCTTTGTCTACGGATGTATAGACAGGCGCCGATGTTATGCAGCTAGTCGCGCCCGCCGCAACCGGGGCAGGGGCCAATCGAGGGCAAACACCTACCGAATGGCTCCATGATTAAATCCAACATTGGATCCAATATGGGGCGCAGCGCACGGTTTCAGGGCCTTTGCTTTCGCTCTCGCCTTTATGAAGATATTGAGCAAGAAGCGTTCCAGATTGGATCCAATCCAGGATCTGCTCTACCGAGTGACGGATCCGAAATTGGATCTTCCGTAGAATTCCGCGCTGTTCATGGTGAAGACAACAAGGGAGTTCGAATGGCGGTCCAGGCACCGATCGGCGATCAGATCCTCTCGGCCGATTCCGTCACGGAATCCCTGCGGCAACTCATCCTGAGCGGCGAACTGGGGATCGGCGTGCAGCTGAAGCAGCAGGCGCTCGCCGAGCGCTTCGGTGTCAGCCGCATCCCCGTTCGCGAGGCCCTCAAGCGCCTGGAGGCCGAGGGCCTCATCGAACATCGGGCCCACCAGGGATCGACCGTTGCATCGCAGTCGATCAAGGACCTGGTCGAAGCACTGGACATCAGGATCGCGCTGGAAACCAGAGCGCTCAAGCTGGCGATTCCGAACCTGCGCCCCGCAGACCACCGCGCCGCCAGGGAAATCATCGCGCGCTATGCCGGCAGCGAGTCGCCACAGGAGTGGGCCGACCTGAATCTCGAATTCCACCTGACGCTCTACCGCCCCTGCGGTCGCGACAAGCTGCTCAAGATGATCGAGGAGAGCGTGCGAGGCATCGCTCGCCACCTCCGGGCGTTGCAGTCGCACAAGGTGGGACGCAAGTCATCGCAGGCCGAACACACGCAGATCCTGAGGGCCTGCATCGCGAAAGACATTCCGCTCGCCGTGGCGTTGCTCGAGAAGCACATCGAGCACACGCAGGCCGCGCTGCAAGACTAGCCGGACGTCGGCGCCGCAGGCCCGTCGGTCAGGCACGCGAGCCTGGTGCCGCCGCGCGAGTGCGATCCCATGGGCAAGTGTGATGTAGAAGAATTCAAGGTCGAAGCGGGCAAGCAATTGCACCGTCGTGCCGCAGGGTTCCGCTTCACCCTACAAGAAGCGCCGACGCGGAGTGTTTTTTAGAAAGGCCGCAGCGTGCTTTGCCAAGCAGTCCGGGTGAAGTAGACATTCATCGAGCGTCATGAAGGCGATCACGGCGTTCGCAGGCTATGCAAGGTCATGGCCGTTCACCTCAGCGGCTATTACGCCTGGAAGGTCGAGCCGATGAGTCTTCGTGGCAAGGAGGATCAATGTCTGCTGGGCCTTCGACTGCGTCGTGATCGGTGGAGGCATTCGCATTCCCCCCAAAAGCCTGCTGTTTTTCGAACGACTTGTGAATTCCGTGCACAAGTCCGCACCCCAGGCATCCACCGCCATCGCAGTTGTGCGTACGGTTGAAAGTTCAATTCCGTGCGAGGTGTGCAGCCTCGATCACCGCGACTTGAAACGGATCGAACACGATCATTGCAAAGCGGTCGTCGTTCTGCGCGACGACGTCCCTGAGACGCGCGAGATTGACTTCAGCGTGATACACCGGCTCCCCAAACGTGAACTCGATGGGAAGCTGGGCTCCGCGAGGCCCCACCCCCGAGAGACGCTCCGCAAACAGCTGGTTGATCCGCTGCCGGATCTTCGGATCCGGCTCCTCGTCGATGGACAGGATCTTCTGCGCAACCCGGTCGATGAACTCATGGCTGTGCCTATGCTGCCCGTTGCTATAGATGGCGTAGTAGTTGCCGTCCCTGTCATTGCCATAGATCTTTCGCGCCAGGACCACAGGGACTTGATCGATATCTTGAATCACAGCCGCTTTGGATCGAACAAAAATCCGGTTGATCGCTATCGCGGCGAGGATCGCCACGACCGACGCAATCGCGGTGTACAGGGTCGGGAGCATCTTCAGTTCGTACAACCCCCATAGGACGAGGATGCAGGAGAACAGGATCAGCACAGGAATCGCAATGAGTTTGTTCTTCAAGAATGCGCCGCGCCCCGCATAGTGGGCCTTGAGCGCCTGATCTTTCTCCATCTCTTCGAGAAGCTGTCGTGTCAAAAGTGTCATGTGTGTTTTCCGAAGAAGTTCGTTTCGGGCGAGCGCTGCTGAGCGCGTGAGGTGCAGCACCCCATCACGTATATCGCTTCTCCAGCGCATCCCACTCCGGCTTGCCCACCAGCCGCTGGCGCTCGGCAAAAGTCGTGACCAGCCCGCTCGATTCCAGCACCTGCTTTTCATCGCGCAACACCGTCAGCGCTTTCTGCATGCCGGCAACGGCCCCTTGCAGCGCCGCATTGGCGTAAAGCACGATGCCGTAACCCAGTTCGCCCAGATCCGTCGCATTGAAGATCGGCGTTTTGCCCCCGATCACCATGTTCATCAACTGCGGCTTGGCAAGGCGCTGCGGCAGTGCACGAATCTCGTCCGCGGTGGTGACCGCTTCGACGAACAGGATGTCGGCCCCCGCCTCCGCGAACTTCTGCGCCCGCTCGACCGCAGCCTCGAAGCCATGCACCGCGGCCGCATCGGTGCGGGCCATGATCAGGAGGTCCTGGTCCTGCCGCGCATCGACGGCCGCCTTGATCTTGCTGACCGCCTCCTCCGTGGAAATCACTTCCTTGCCCGAGAAATGACCGCAGCGCTTGGGCGCCACCTGGTCCTCGAACTGGATGCAGTCGGCCCCCGCACGCTCGAGCGTGCGCACCGTGTGGCGCACGTTCAGTGCATTGCCGAAACCCGTATCGGCATCGACGATCAGCGGCACCGACACCGCATCGCGGATGCGCGCCGTGTGGTCGGCGATTTCGGCGAGCCCCATGAAGCCCTGGTCGGGCATGCCGAACCACATGTTGGTGACGCCGGCACCGGTGATGTAGATCGCCTTGAAGCCCAGGTCTTCGACCACCTTGGCCGAGAGCGCATTGAATGCACCGGGAACGATCAGGCCGCGGCGGGCCTCGGCGAAGGATTTGAGTTGCTTGCGGGTGGACATTCGAAAAATTCCAATCAATCAGAAACTGTCGCCGGGAACGCGGACCCAGCCTTCCATCAACACACGGGCGCTTCGGCTCATCAAGGCCTTGGTCACCACCCATTCGCCATCGACCTTGCGCGCCTCCGCGCCAACGCGCAGCGTGCCCGACGGATGGCCGAAGCGCACAGCCTCGCGCTCTCCCCCGCCGGCCGCCAGGTTCACCAGCGTCCCGGGAATCGCCGCCGCGGTGCCGATGGCGACCGCGGCCGTGCCCATCATGGCGTGATGCAGCTTGCCCATCGACAGCGCACGCACCAGCAGGTCGACATCTGCTGCCTGCACGGCCTTGCCGCTGGAGGCCGTGTAGTCCTTCGGCGGCGCGACGAAGGCCACCTTGGGCGTGTGCTGGCGCTTCGCCGCTTCGGCGATGTCCTTGATCAACCCCATCTTCACGGCGCCGTGCGCGCGGATCGTCTCGAACATCGCCAGCGCCTTCGCGTCGCCGTTGATCGCATCCTGCAACTCGGTGCCGGTGTAGCCGATCTCGGCGGCGTTGACGAAGATGGTGGGAATGCCCGCATTGATCAGCGTGGCCTTGAGCGTGCCCACGCCGGGCACCTCGAGGTCTTCGACGACCTTGCCGGTCGGGAACATCGTGCCGCCGCCTTCGCCATCGCCCTCGTCGGCCGGGTCGATGAATTCGAGCGGCACCTCGGCCGCCGGGAACGTCACGCCATCGAGTTCGAAGTCGCCGGTCTCCCGCACCTCGCCCTCGACGATCGGCACGTGGGCCACGATGGTCTTGCCGATGTTGGCCTGCCAGATGCGCACGGTGCAGATGCCGTTCTGCGGCACGCGCGTCCGATCGATCAGCCCCTGCGCAATCGCGAACGGCCCGACCGCCGCCGACAGGTTGCCGCAGTTGCCCGACCAGTCGACAAAAGCGCTGTCGATGGAGACCTGGCCGAAGAGGTAGTCGACGTCGTGGTTCGGCCGCGTGGAGCGCGAGAGGATCACGGTCTTCGAAGTGGACGAAGTGGCCGCGCCCATGCCGTCGATCTGCTTCGCGTACGGGTCGGGGCTGCCGATCACGCGCAAGAGGAGCGCGTCGCGCGCCGGGCCGGGTTGCTGTGCCTGCTGGGGCAGGTCCTGCAGGCGAAAGAACACGCCCTTGCTGGTGCCGCCGCGCATGTAGACGGCGGGAATCTTGATCTGGGGAACGGATGCCATGGCGTTGGGGATGGTGACGGTGACGGTGGTTGCCTCAGGCGGCGAGGCGGCTCTCGGCCAGGAAGTCTTGCGCAAAACGCTGCAGCACGCCGCCGGCTTCGTAGATAGACACTTCCTCGGCGGTGTCGAGCCGGCAGGTCACCGGGACCCGGAGCGTCTCGCCGCTCTTGCGGTGCACGACCAGCGTCAGGTCGGCGCGCGGCCTGGGCTCGCCGACCACGTCGTAGGTTTCGGTGCCGTCCAGGTCCAGCGTGAGACGCGTGGTGCCGGGCTTGAACTCGAGCGGCATCACGCCCATGCCGAGCAGATTGGTGCGGTGGATGCGTTCGAAGCCCTCGGCCACCACGGTCTCCACGCCGGCCAGGCGCACGCCCTTGGCGGCCCAGTCGCGCGACGACCCCTGGCCGTAGTCGGCGCCGGCCACGATGATCAGCGGCTGCCGGCGGTTCAGGTAGGTCTCGATGGCCTCCCACATGCGCACGACCTTGCCCTCGGGCTCGATGCGCGCGAGCGATCCCTTCTTCTGCACGCCATCGACCACCGCCATCTCGTTGACGAGCTGCGGATTCGCGAAGGTGGCGCGCATCGCCGTCAGGTGATCGCCGCGATGCGTGGCATACGAGTTGAAGTCCTCTTCCGGCAAACCCATCTTCGCCAGGTACTCGCCGGCCGCGCTGTCCAACAGGATCGCGTTGGAAGGCGACAGGTGATCGGTCGTGATGTTGTCCGGCAGGATGGCCAGCGGCCGCATGCCGCGCAGCGTGCGCGGCACGGCCGCCAACGCGCCCACGCCTTCGCTGTCCCAATACGGCGGGCGGCGGATGTAGGTGGATTGCGGTCGCCAGTCGTACTGCGGGCTCACCTTCTCGCCGCTGTCCGCGTGGATCGCGAACATCGGCTCGTACACCTTGCGGAACATCTCGGGCCGCACCGAGGCCGCGACGATCGCGTCGATCTCCTCGTCGCTCGGCCACAGGTCGGCCAGGCGGATCTCCTTGCCGTCGACCACGTCCAGCACGTCGCGCTCGATGTCGAAGCGCATCGTGCCCGCGATCGCGTAGGCCACCACCAACGGCGGCGAAGCCAGGAAGGCCTGCTTCGCATACGGGTGGATGCGCCCGTCGAAGTTGCGGTTGCCCGAGAGCACCGCGGTGGCGTAGAGGTCGCGCTCGATGATCTCCTGCTGGATCTTTGGGTCCAGCGCGCCCGACATGCCATTGCAGGTGGTGCAGGCGAAGGCGACGATGCCGAAGCCCAGTTGCTCCAGGTCGGTCAACAGGCCCGCGTCGCGCAGGTAGAGCTCCACCGTTTTCGAGCCCGGCGCCAGCGACGACTTGACCCATGGCTTGCGCTTGAGGCCCAGCCGGCTGGCGTTGCGCGCCAGCAGGCCCGCGGCGATCACGTTGCGCGGGTTCGAGGTGTTGGTGCACGAGGTGATGGCCGCGATGATCACGGCGCCATCGGGCATCAGCCCCGCGGCCTCCTGCAGCCGGGCCTCGGCCAGGCCGACGGCGATATTGCGCTCAACCAGCTGCGAAGTCGGCAGCCGGCGGTGCGGGTTGGAAGGCCCCGCCATGTTGCGCACGACGCTCGAGAGGTCGAACTTCAGCACGCGTTCATAGCTCGCGGTCTTCAGGGCATCGCCCCAGAAGCCGGCAGCCTTCGCATAGGTTTCGACCAGCGCGACCTGCGCATCTTCGCGGCCCGTGAGCCGCAGGTAGGTGAGCGTCTGGTCGTCGATGTAGAACAGCGCGGCGGTGGCGCCGTATTCGGGGCACATGTTGGAGATGGTGGCGCGGTCGCCGATCGTGAGGCCCCGCGTGCCCTCGCCGAAGAACTCCAGGTAGGCGCCGACCACCTTTTCCTTGCGCAGGAACTCGGTGAGCGCCAGCACGATGTCGGTGGCGGTGATGCCAGGCTGGCGGCGGCCGGTCAGCTCCACGCCGACGATGTCGGGCAGGCGCATCCACGAGGCGCGGCCCAGCATCACGTTCTCGGCCTCCAGGCCGCCGACGCCCACCGCGATCACGCCCAGCGCATCGACGTGCGGCGTGTGGCTGTCGGTGCCCACGCAGGTGTCGGGGAAGGCCAGGCCGTCCTGCACGTAGACAACCGGCGACATCTTCTCCAGATTGATCTGATGCATGATCCCGTTCCCCGCCGGGATCACCTCCATGTTGGCGAAGGCGCGCTGGGTCCAGTCGATGAAATGGAAGCGGTCCTCGTTGCGGCGGTCTTCGATCTGGCGGTTCTTCTCGAACGCTTGCGGATCGAACCCGCCGCACTCCACGGCCAGCGAGTGGTCCACGATCAACTGCACCGGCACCACGGGGTTCACCTGCGACGGATCGCCCCCCTCCGCCGCGATCGCATCGCGCAAACCTGCCAGGTCCACCAGCGCGGTCTGGCCCAGGATGTCGTGGCACACCACGCGCACGGGAAACCACGGAAAGTCGCGATCGCGCCGGCGCTCGATGAGCTGCAGCAGGCATTCGTCGAGGATGCCCAGGTCACAGCGGCGCACCAGGTTCTCTGCGTGCACGCGCGCGGTGTAGGGCAGCGTGTCCCAGGCGCCGGGGTGCAGCGCGTCGACCGCGGCGCGGGCGTCGATGTAGTCCAGCGCGGTGCCGGGGAGTTGTTTTCTGTGTCGTGGGTTCATCGTGGCGAATCGGGGCAAAACGGAAAGCGGCTTACTCGGAGCGGACGTCGTTGTCTTTCACGACCTTGGCATAGCGGGGAATCTCGGCGCGGATCAGCGCTCCGAACTGTTCGGGCGTGCCGCCGGCAGCGGACACACCGGTGGGCTCCAGCTTGGCGTTCAGCTCGGGGGCCTTCAGGCCGGTGTCGAGTGCGCCGTTGATCCTGGCGAGCACGGCGGGCGGCACGCCCTTGGGTGCGATCAGCCCGTGCCATGCCACCACGTCGTAGGCGGGCAGCCCGCCGGCCTCGGCGATCGAAGGAATGTCGGGGTAGGCCTGCAGGCGCTGCGCCGTGGTGACGGCGAATGCGCGCAGCCGGCCCGACTGCACATGCGGCATCAGCGCCTCGGTGCCCGCGATCAGCATGTCCACGTTGCCGGACACCAGGTCGGTGACAGCCGGCCCCGTGCCGCGGTACGGCACATGTGTAGCCTTGACCTTGGCCATGCCGAACAGGTACTCGCTCACGATGTGCAGGTGGCTGCCGTTGCCCGCCGAGGCGAAGGTCAGCTTGCCCGGGTTCTGGCGCGCGTAGTCGAGCAGCTCTTTCAGGTTCTTCGCCGGAACCTTGGCCGGGTTCACGCAAAGCACGTACGCGCCCTTGGACAACTGGATCACCGGCGTCATGTCGGCGACCGGGTCGAAGCGCAGCTTGTAGAGCGACGGGTTGACGGTGTAGCTGCCGGCAATCAGCAGCAGCGTGTAGCCGTCGCCGGGGGTGTGCAGCGCGTATTCGGTGCCCAGCGTGCCGCCGGCGCCCGGGCGGTTGTCCACCACCACGGGCTGGCCCAACCGCTGGCTGAGCACGTTGGACGCCACGCGTGCAATGAAGTCCGAGCCGCCGCCGGGCGCGAACGGGCAGACGATCTTGAGCGGCTTGCTCGGGAAGGCGTCCTGGGCCCAGACCGGGCGGACGGCGGGAAGTGCCAGCCCGGCCAGGGCCGCCGAGGAAAAGGTACGGCGATTCAAAGTCATGCGGTTGTCTCCAGTGTTGTTTTCCATGCCGCTCGCGACGGATCGCCATCGCGGTGGCGGGCGCCAGTTTGCGCCTGCATGGCCAACCCGCGAAAACGCTCGGAGACTCCAGCGGGGGCCCTGTGGCTCAGACGCGCGCCGCGATCGGCACGAACGCCAGGTCTTCCGGCCCGGTGTAGTTGGCGCTCGGGCGAATGATCTTGTTGTCCACGCGCTGCTCGATCACGTGTGCGGCCCAGCCGCTGGTGCGCGCGATCACGAACAGCGGGGTGAACATCGCCGTGGGCACGCCCATCATGTGGTAGCTCACTGCGCTGAACCAGTCGAGGTTGGGGAACATCTTCTTGACCTCCCACATCACCGTCTCCAGGCGCTCCGCGATGTCGAACATCTTGGTGGAGCCGGCCTCCTCGGACAGCGATTTCGCCACGCCCTTGATCACCACGTTGCGCGGATCGCTCACCGTGTAGACCGGGTGGCCGAAGCCGATGACGACTTCCTTGGCTTCCACGCGGCGGCGGATGTCGGCCTCGGCTTCGTCGGGCGCGTCGTAGCGCTTCTGGATCTCGAACGCGACCTCGTTGGCGCCGCCATGCTTGGGGCCGCGCAGCGCGCCGATGGCGCCGGCGATGGCCGAGTGCATGTCGCTGCCGGTGCCGGCGATCACGCGCGCGGTGAAGGTGCTGGCGTTGAACTCGTGTTCGGCGTAGAGGTTCAGCGAGGTGTGCATCGCGCGCACCCAGGCCTCGGAGGGCTTCTGGCCGTGCAGCAGATGCAGGAAGTGGCCGCCGATCGAATCGTCGTCGGTCTCGACCTCGATGCGCTTGCCCTGGCTGCTCCAGTGGTACCAGTACAGCAGCATCGAGCCGAGCGAGGCCATCAGGCGATCGGCGATGTCGCGCGCGCCGGGCAGGTTGTGGTCGTCCTTCTCGGGCAGCACGCAGCCCAGCGCCGAGACGCCGGTGCGCATCACGTCCATCGGATGGGCGCCCGCGGGCAGGCTCTCCAGCGCGGCCTTCACGTTGGCCGGCAGGCCGCGCATCGCCTTCAGCCGCGTCTTGTAGGCCTTGAGTTCGGCGCGCGTGGGCAGCTTGCCGTGCACCAGCAGGTGGGCGATTTCCTCGAACTCGCAGACCTCGGCGATGTCCAGGATGTCGTAGCCGCGGTAGTGCAGGTCGTTGCCTGTGCGGCCGACGGTGCACAGCGCGGTGTTGCCCGCCGTCACGCCCGACAGGGCAACGGATTTCTTTGGCTTGAAGCCGGCCGGGGCGGCTGTTTCGTTCGTCGTGGTGGTCGTCATGCGGTTTCCTTGTTCAGATAAGAGCGATCGATGCCGGTGGGACGGCCGGCGGCATTGACCGCCACCATCTCGAACACACCCTTGAGGACTTCTTCCGCGGGAACGCCCGGCACGTCGGCAATGCCGGTCACGCACACGGTCATCGAGCAGCGGCCGATGCGGCTCGCCCAGCCGCGCAGGATGAGCTGGTAGCCCACCGGCACCGGCGAGAGAAAGGCGACGCTGGTCACGCCGGCCATCACCACCTCGCGCTGCGCGAGGCCGCGCGCGGCCAGGAAAGCCGCCTTGGTCATCAGTTGCAGGCCCTGGCCGGCGAAGAGCGTGCCGCGGTGATTGGCATGCACCGGCAGCACCAGTTCGCGGATTTCGGTGGTTCCAATGGGTGTCGTCATGCTTCGCAATCTACGCAGAAACCGCGATTCGCATAAGGACTGAAAGGGCGAACTCTTGCGAAGGCGGTGACCCGGTATTGCGAATCTTGCGAACAACCCTTGCCGCGGTGCAACGCGACGCGATGCGTCAGTCGGCGTCGCCGATGTCGTCGGTTGCCATCAGGCTCGAATCGTCGCCCTCCTCCCGAGGCCCGACGCCCAGGTCGTCCGACAGTCCCTTGAGCACGACATAGCCCGCCTGCAGCGCATCGCCGTACGTGGCGAAGCCTGTGGCCGCCTCCATCAGCGGCTCGAACTCCATCGAGTTGTCGAAGGATTCGAGGAGCACCCAGAAATAATCCCCGGCGTCGTGTTGGTCGACGGTCAGGGCGATGGAGATGAGTTGGCCAGCCATGCGCGCATGGTGGCGCGGTCAGGTGACAGTCGCGCGAAACGGGTGTGAAGCTTCTGCTGCCGCAACGGAGCGCGGCGATCGTGATCTGGTTGGCAGGCCGGCCAACGAACCGTCGCTAAAACACTACGTTCCTGCGCGTATCCGGCCTTCACGGCCGACACCGCAATCGGCGATGCTCGGGTCATGTCCACGGTGCGTTCACAACTGTCTTTTCGCCCCGGCTGGCGCATTGCGGCGTCGATCTACACGGTCGCCGGCGCGGTGTGCGTGCTGGGGAGCGCGGTCGTGCCGGAAAGCGATGTCGGAATGCTGGTCGCCATCGCGGGCGGCCTGCCGTGGTCGCTGGGCCTGCTCACGCTGGACCTTTCGCCTGGTGTGGCGAACACCGCGCTGCTGCTGATCGCAGGCAGCTGGGCGGTCAATGCGGCGCTGCTCTGGTGGCTGGCGCTCAGGGCGCGTGCACCGAACCAGGAAAACTTCGCGCACGAGGCTCTGATCCCCAAGGGACCGCGGCAACACGACAAGGCCTGATCGTCTCCGCCCTTGCTCATTGGGGGCGACGCACGCAGGCACCGTCCGATCCGAAACCCGGGCGCGTCAAGGCCCTGGATCGCAGGACGCCCTACAACATGTAGCAACATAGCTTTACAAATGACGTGAACATGGGAGGGCGTATGTCACGGTTCACTGAAAGAATGCTGCATCGCAATACATCTGCCGAAAAGCCATAGAGCTTGGCAAAGGGGGCCCATGACATCTGGATCGCCCTCTTCATGCACAACCTGTTTTCCGCCTGCCCGTGCGGCATTGATCATCTCAAGCGCATGCGCCGCACCCCTTGGATGCGAATGCTCCCGTGGCTGCGCCTCTATCGCTGCGACAACTGCGGCAAGCACCAGCTCCATTCCGAACGAGAGATCGAGGCGGCCAAGATCAAAAGAGATGCGCGGCCCCGCTTTGCGAAGAGGTAGTGGCCTCGCCGGCACGAAAGCGGCAGCGTGGCCGCAGCAGGCGCTCATGAAATCCGGCCGGGTTGCGATTGCCCGGATCAATTCATCACAGATGTCTCTCGCTGATGATGAAAAATAACTGCTTTCGTGAAAAAATGCGCGAATGCGTTAGCGCAGCCAATGGACGAAGAGCCTGGCAGGGGAGCGCCACGGAACTGTTTCAACCCCTGGATTTCATGCCTCATCCGTCTTTCGCTGTCCGGACCACGCCGCAGCGCTCCTTGTGCCTCTCCACCCCGCCGCCGCCCCGCGGCCAGATCGCGGGGTGCCCGCGATGAACGGCACCTTCACCGAGCGGCTGAAGGACCTCACGACGGTCAGCGGCCGCGGATGGCAGGCCGACCTCGCCCGCCGCTGCGGGGTGACCCGTGCGGCGATCACCAATTGGCTTTCGGGGCGGAACAAGGGCATCGAATCGGCCCACCTGTTCGTCATCGCCGACTATTTCCGGGTCCACCCGCGATGGCTGGCCACCGGTGCCGGGCCCAAGTGGGTCGAGATCCCGATGCATCTGTCGAAGAATGTGCATCCCACCGTGGGCGAGGTGCTGGTCAAGTTCGAGGAAGTGGCCGCCCGGCACAAGAAGATGAACGAGTCCGAACGCATCGAGCTCTACATCTGGCTCGCGGGCGAGACGCTGGGCATTCAGGAGCCAGCGGACTCGCCGATCACGGATTGAAGACTCGCGGACGGCCGCGCCGCTAGTCCACCTTCACGCTGAACAGCACCGCACCCGTGGCGCCCGGCGCGAGCGACCCGGCGAAGGACCACCGCAGCCCGCCGGTGCCGCCTGCGACCTGCGAGGCCGCACAGGCCACCGCAGGCGCGGGCAGCGCATTGGCCGGCGTGTTCTTGCTGCAGGCGGTCAGCGAGACGGGCGTGGTGCCGGCCTGCGCAGCCACGAAGCTGGTGTACTGGGGCGTCGTGTCGTTGACCGTCATGCCGGAGATGGGCGTCGTTCCGTTGTTGGTATAGGTGACGCGGTACTCCAGCGTCTCGCCCGACTTGGCCTGGTTGTTCACGCCGAAGCTCGCGCCCTGCGTGACATTGCGCACCTCCTTCTTGAGCTCCAGCGCGCTGTTCGAGACGGTCGTGGTGTCCAGCACCGTGTAGCTCGCGCTCAGCGCGGGGCCGGCGTTGGTGAAGTCGAAGCTGGCCTGCACCGTGCTCTGGTTGTTGTTGCCGTTGGCCGCATTGGCCGGAATGAACGCCTGCATCACGATGCAGACGTTCTGCCCCGCCACCACCGTGAGCGATGCCGACGGCGGATACAGCAGCGCGGCGCCGGGCTGCTGCGCGCCGGTGCAGCCGGTGTCGGCAAAGATCTTGCCGCTCCATCCGCTCACCGCGGGCGTGTCGACCGAGTTCGAGATGCCGAAGCGCACCGTGCCGCCGGTGCGCGCGATGAAGGTGTGGGCATAGCTGACGGTGCTGCCCGGCATGCCGCTCTTGGCGCCATCGGCCGCGAAGGTGTTGCGGTCCACGTCGCCGAAGTTCAGGCCGGTGTGGCCCGTGCCGTTCCAGGCGAAGGCGAAGGCGATGCGGTCGGGCGTGCCGGCGCGCGTGTAGGTGTAGCTCGTGCCGCCGCTGGCCACCGCCGAGCCCGAGGGCAGCGGGACGGTGCCGAACGAGGCACCGGTCGACAGGCGCGATGCGGTGTTGGTCTCTTCCACGCACAGCGGTGCGTTCGCGGCGGTGGCAAAGGGCACATCGAGTGCGTAGCTGCCGGCGCCGTCGGTGGTGGCGCTCGACAGCACCGTGGCGCCGCAGTTGGTCAGCCGCACGCCCACGCCGGCGATGCCGCCTTCGGTGCCGTTCACCAATCCGTCGTTCGCCACGCCCGAGCCGGTGCCGTTGTCGAGGAACACGCGGCCCGTCACGCTGAAGCCGAAGCCGTTGACGAAGGTGCAGGTGATGTTGGCCCCGGCCACCATGTTGGCCGCGGGAATCGTGAGCTCGTTGCCCACCAGCGTGCCGAAGGGCACGGTGGGCGTGGCGCTGGCCGCGTCCAGGCAGCTCGCGCTGATCGGATTCGCGGGCCAGCCGGTGGGCACGCTTTCCCGGATCCTGGCCTGCTGGCCGGCCGTGCCGGTCAGGCCGGCTGCGCCGCTCGCGGTGCCGGCACCGGTCACGCTGATGCTGTCGGTGGCGGCCGAGAGTCCGCTGAGCGCAAAGCCGAACAGGTTGGTGCCGCTGCCGCCGGTGGTGGTCTTGACGATCCGCACCCTGGGGAACGGCGGCGTGTAGGTGTTGGTGAAGGTGCAGGCGATGTTGCTGCCCGCCACGGTGGCGGCCGCATCGAGCGTCACCTTGCGGTTGGGCAGGTCGGGCGTGGCGGTGCCGCCCGCGCCCAGACCGGTGCAGCTCACGCCGGTGAGCGCGTAGTTGGCGGGCAGCGGGTCTTCGGTGATGGTGGTGGCAACGCCTGGCGCGGTCAGGGTCTGGATCGCGCCCGCGACCGCGGTGCCGGCCGCGGTGGTGGTGATCGTCTGCGCCGCCAGACCGTTGCTGCCGGTGAAGCCGAAGGGACCCACGCCGCCGTTGCTCACCTTGCTGACCGTCACCGTGGCCGAGGCTGCATTGGTGAAGGTGCATACCAGCGGCCTGCCGTACTGCACGCTGGCCGCGGGGATCGTGTAGGTGCGCGCATCGGCGCCGCTGCCCAGGCTGCCGACGGGCGTGCCGGCATCGGTGCAGGTCGCGCCCGCCAGGTTCCAGCCCGGCACCGCCGGCTCGGCGATGGTGATCGCCGTGCCCTGGGCCGCGGCCGAGAAGGGCTGCGTGCCGGCCGTCGCGGTGTTGCCGTCGACCTGCACCGCCGTGCCCGCCGCCACGGTGCTGACCACGCCGTTGGTCTGCGTGGTGTTGCTCAGCGTGAAGTTGAAGGGGCCGCCGGCGCCGCCGGTGGTGGTCTTCGACAGCGCCAGGGTGGGCGGCGCGCAGACCGCGGTGGTGGTGGCCTGCGCGAGGAAGCCTTCGGCATTCGCCCCGCTCTTGATGTGCACCACCACGGTGTTGCTGCCGGCGCGCCAGTTGCTCGCCAGCGTCGCGCTCGCCTGCCGGCCCGGATCGAAGCCCCGGAAGTTGTAGGGATCGCCGCCGCCCTGCGGCACGCCGGGCACGCTCTGCAGCACGCCGTTGACGAACACTTCCGCCACCGAGTTGTCGGAATAGAAGTCCAGCTTCAGCGAGAAGGTCGCCGGGTTCACCGAGGCCGCCATGTTGAAGGTGAAGCGGTGGTAGACGTCGACGTTGCCCGTGTGGTTCGGGTTGTAGTTCGAGTTCCAGTTGGCGTTGCCGAAGGGCGAGTCGATCCACGCACCGGGCGCCTTGTTGCCCACGTAGGCGCGCTGCCACGAGACCACCGTGCCGGGCCCGCCGCTGGCGGCGCCCTCGCCCGACTCCCACACCGTGTCGCGGCCGGTGCTCAGCGGCGGGCCGTTCACGCCGTTGTAGGCGGTGTTGAAGATCGCCGCGTTCGACAGGCAGCTCACCGTCGGCGGAATCGGCGGCGAGGTACCGCCGGTGTCGCCGGTGTTGGTGAAGGTGCAGACCAGGTTGGCACCCGGCGCGGTCGCCGCGGCATTGAGCGTGAGCGTGCGGCCGGAGAGCGTGGCGGTGCCACCGGACGGCAGGCCGGTGCAGGAGGCCGACGTCAGCGTGTAGCCCGCCGGCGGCACGCTCTCGGTGATGGTGGTGGCCGTGCTCGCGGCCGTGAGCGTCTGCGTCGGCGCGCTGGCGGCCGTGCCGGCCACGGTGGTGACGATGCTCTGCGCGGCGAGCCCGTTGCTGCCGGTGAAGTCGAAGCTGCCGACGCCGTTGAGCGAGGTCTTGCGGATGGTCACCGTCGGCAGCGACAGGAACCGGTAGGGCTGCGGGCTCGGCAGGTAGCTGCTGCCGCCCGCAGTGAAGCTGCCGCCCAGTGCCACGCCGCCCAGCGTCACCGCGGTGGTGCTGTAGGTGGCGGCCACGGTGCTCGTGGCCGTCACCTGGCAGAGACTGGCGGCGGTGGTGGTGCAACTGGCCGCCGCGCCCACCGCGCCGCCGTTGAAGGCCACGTCGGGCGTGGCGCCGAAGCTCACGACCACGCCGGCACCGACCGGGTTGCCGCTCGCGTCGCGCACGAAGGCCTGCAGCACGTCCTGCGCCGCACCGTTGGCCACCTGGCCGTCGGTGGAGACGCGCAGGCCCGACTGCGCGGCGCTCGGCACGCCGACCACGAAGCTGTAGGCGGCCGGGCTCGCGCCATAGCTCTGGCCACCCGCGGTGAAGACGCCGGTCAACGCGCCGGCCGGGATGCTGACGCCGCTGCTCTTGGCGCCGGCCACGGTGCTGGTCGCCGTGACCTGGCAGAGACCGGTGGCGCCGGTGGTGCAACTGCCGGCCGCGCCGACGGTGCCGCCGTTGAAGGCCACGCCGGCGGTGGCGGCGAAGGTCACCACCGTGCCGGCCACCGGGTTGTCGGCCGCGTCGCGCACGATGGCCTCGAGCACGTCCTGCGCACTGCCGTTCGCCAGCTGGTTGTCGGTGACGGTGCGCTCGCCCGAGCGCGCCAGCGCAGCGGCGCCGGTGACCACCGTGGTGTCGGCGCTGTCGCAGCTCACCGTGGCGTTGGACACGCAGGCCGCGCCCGGCGCCGTGGCCGGCGTTCCGCTGCCGGACACGTTGCTGTTCGCGTAGTTGGTGAGCACGGTGCCTGCCGCCACCAGCGGCGCCGTGGCGTTGAGCGTGAAGCTGCGAACACCGGTGTTGGCGGGAATGCCGGCC
This sequence comes from Variovorax sp. RKNM96, assembly GCF_017161115.1. Classification (GTDB taxonomy): domain Bacteria; phylum Pseudomonadota; class Gammaproteobacteria; order Burkholderiales; family Burkholderiaceae_C; genus Variovorax. The sequence continues at coordinate 4,260,758 of NZ_CP046508.1, forward strand.
GCCGGCAGCGTCATCGTGCAGGTCAGTGCCGCGCCGGCCGCGCTCGGCAGCGTGCCGCAATTGACGGAGGTGACGCCGGTGCCCACGGCCACGGATGCGGCGATCACGCCCGGCGGAAGTTGCTCGCGCACGACCACCGAGGTGCCGGTGGCGGCCGGGCCGCTGTTGGTCAGGCTCAGGACGTAGGCGATGGCCGCCCCCGGCGCCACGGTGGCCGGCGCCGTCTTGTTCAGTGCGATCGATGCCGGCGCATTGAACTGGATCACCACGAGGCCGTTGCCGCCGCTGGCATCGCCGCCACCGCCCGTGCCGGTGCCGGGCACGTAGTGGGTGTCGCCCGTGGTGGCCGCCGCGCCGCCGACGTTGTCGGCGGCCGAATTCAGTCCGACGGCCGTGGTCGAGCTGGTGACACCGCCCACGTAGCCGGATCCCCCGCCCCCCATGCCGTTGGGCACGGCCCCCTGGCACAGGCCGCCGCCGCCGCCGAAGTAGCCGCCGCCGCCGCCGCCACCGCCTTCGTTCTGGTTCTCGTTGGTGGAGCCGCCGTTGCCGCCCTGCAGCGCCGTGCCGGCCGTCGGTGCGCCGAGGTTGCAGGCGCCGCCCGTTCCCGCCGCGCCGCCCGCTGTCTGGGTGCCGGGCCGTCCGCTGGCGGCCACGCCGTCGGTGCGCCCGCTCGCCCCACCGCCCCCGCCGCCGGCCGGCGTGCCGGTGTCCGCGCCGGGCGAAGAACCGCCGCCGCCGCCGGCAATGAGCCGCGCATTGCCCTGTGTGTAGGTGGTCGTGGCGAACACGCCCGACAGGCCGCCGCCGCTCGCACCGATGGCCGTGGCCTGTCCGTTGCCGCCCGCGCCGCCGCCGCCGTAGGTCGTCGAAGCGTCGTTGACCCCACCGCCCTCGCCGACGCGAACACCCAATGCAGTGCCGGCCGTGACCGCCAGTGTGCCGGAGGCAAAGCCGCCGCCGCCGCCGCCGCGCTGGTCGGTGTAGTAGCTGGTGTTGGGTCCGCCGCCGCCCGCGCCCCAGGCCTTGATGAACACCGAGGTCACGCCGGTCGGCACGGTGAAGGTCTGGTCGCTGCCGGCGTAGGTCACGCGCACGCAGGAGTTGAAGCCCGATTGCGGCGTGCACGCGACCTGCGCGGCCAGCGTCGGCGCCGACCCCAGCAGCAATGCCAGCAGCGCCAGGAGCACCGACAGGACGCGCCCGCGCCGGACGCTCGAGAAAAGCATGTGAGTCATCTGTCCTGCCATCGCGGCCGAATCATTTCTTGTCATGGGCCGACCGCCCCCGCCGCAGCCGCGGCGCCGGCCGACGGGAAGCCGAGTCCCGTCTCGTCGAACTTGAAGCGCAGGCGGATGTAGGCGCCCTTGCTGGTGTATTCGTTGGCGGTGAGGTCGCGGTCCTTGAGGCCGACGAAGTTGTAGCCCGCCGATACCCACAGGTCCTTCATCACCTGGTAGCCCGCCTCGATGCCCAGCGTCTTCTGCAGCGCGCCGCCCTTGCCGTAGAGCAGGCCCGCCTGGACGCCGAGGTCCCAGTCCTTGTCGATGTCCTGCGTGAAGCGCGCCTGCAGCAGGTGCGCCCAGTAAGTGCTCCTGAGCCAGCCGTCGTCGGCGCGCGACCACTTGGCCGCGTAGCGCCCGTTGATCACGGTGCCGGGCCGCGGGTTGTAGTTGACATGGGCCGAGACGATGTCGGCGCTCGTGCGGCCGGGCAGGCTCGCGTTGCCCGAGCCCGAACCGAAGACGCTCGCACCGTCCAGCGCACCGGTCGAGCTGCCCGTGCCCACCACGCGCTCCGAACGGCGCTCGTAGCGCATCAGCGCATTCCAGCTGTCGGTGTCGACCGGGCGATAGGCCAGGCCGATCTGATGGCGCGCGAGGTGATGCGCGTTGCCCGCGTTGGTGTCCTGCCCTTCGCTGTCGCTCATCACGCTGCGCGCGAGCAGGCTCCACGCGCGGTCGATCTTGTAGCCGAAGCCGGCGCTGAACAGGCGCGTGTTCGCGTCGTCGCCGCGCCGGCCTTCGAGCACGCCGCTCGCCTTGATTCGGTCGGTGCCGTACTCGATGCCGCCGGTGATGGCCGTCGATTGGCCGAGGCCTCCCGCGTAGCCCGTGCCGGTGTTGCCGCTGTTGGCCAGGCCGCCGAGCTGGCGCGTGTGCTCGATGCCGCCGGTCAGGCGCCACTGGTCGTCGAGCCTGAAGGTGTTGCGCACGCCCGTGGCCGCCTGCGCGGCGCGCCCGTCGATGCTGTCGGCCAGGCGGTACTCGCTGTACACGCGGCCGCCTTCCATGTAGCTGCTCTCCACGCCCAGGATGCCGACGTTGTTCGGGCCGGTCGTGCCGAGTTCGTCCTGGCTGTAGAGGCTGGAGACCAGCTCGTAGCGGCCGTAGATGCGCGTCTTGTCGGTCACGGCGTAGTTGCCGCCGATGGCCAGCACATGGCGGTCGGACTTGTGGATGTCCTGCTCGCCCTCGACGAACACGTTGGCCTGCGGCAGGCCCGGCACCTGGGCCGACAGGCGCGCGCGCACGGTCGTCAGGTCCTGGGCGCTCGCATTGGCGGCGGCCGCGGCGCCCAGCGCGGTGACATTGCCGGCGCCCACGCCGCTGCCCAGGTTGCCGCTGTAGGTCGAGACCTGTCCGTAGTCGAAGCCCGAATTCGTGCCCAGCCCCGCGCCGCTCTGGCCGTGGCGCAGGCCCACTTCGGCGACCATCTGTTCACCGAACTTCTTCTGCACGCTGCCGGTGAAGCCGCGGCGGCTGCCGCCGAGCAGCGCGTCCTGGCTGAAGAGCGCCTCGCCGCGCACCGCGGTGCCGGTGTCGATGCGGTACTCGGCGCGCGCGGAGGCCTCGGTGCGGCCTGCGGAAAAGCTGGCGCCGGGGTTGTCGAAGCCGGTGCTGGTCTTGCTGGCAAGCGCCACCACGGCAAGGTCTTCGGTCTGGTGGCGCAGTTCCACGCGGCCGCCGCTGCCCTTGCCGTTCTTGTCGGACTCGGTGCGCACCCACTCGCCGGCCATGGTGGTGTTGTCGCCCACGCGCGCCACGGCCGTGAGCGCGCCGAGCTTGCGGCGGTTCTCGGGGTTCTCGTCGGTGCTCGCGACCACGCCCAGTTGCAGGTTGTCGCCGACCTTCACCTGCACGTCGGTGCCGGCCACGTTGAACTTCGGCCCGCCGGCATCGACCTCGTAGGTCACGCGGATCGACTGCGGATTGAGGTTCGCATCGACCGACGAGATCGCATGCGTGAACAGGATGCGGCGGGTGAGCGGCTCGATGGTGTAGTCCACGAAGCGCGCCACCGTCGTGCGCTGCAGCACCAGGTTGGGCTGGTTGCGGTCGCGCACCACCACCTCGACCTGTTCGCTGTTGTCCACGAACTCGCCGCCCGTGGCGCTCAGGTAGTACGGGCCCGAGGTGCCGACCGCGCGGAACTCCTCCACCTGCTGCGTCTGCGCGGTGCGCGAGAAGAAGCTGGTGGCGCGCACGTTGCCGTCGTCGTACACATGCTTGGCGCCGGTGAGCGCGCGGTTGCTCTGGCTCAGGTTGCGCACCTCGGTGCTGCTGGCGGTGGTGAAGTCGCCGTACAGCAGGTAGGAGCGGTTCCTGTCGATGCGCACGTAGAGCTTCTGCGTGCTCTGCGCGTCGAAGCCCTTGACCGAGGAATCGCCGTAGACGGGATAGAACTCGTCGGGCCGAATGTCGCGGAACAGGCGGTCGTCGCGCGTCTTGGCCGAGTCGTAGGCGGCCGTGAGCAGGTATTCGCCCTTGACGGTGCCCTTGAAGAAGAAGGCGGTGCGGGCGGCGGCGCGGCGGTTGTTGCTCTCGTCGGCCAAGCCGGTGAGTTCCGCCTCGAAGGCGGCGCCGGCAGGCATCGCGCCCAGCGGCACGCCGCCGCGTTTCGTGAGGTCGAGCACGCCTTCGACAATGCCCACGCCGATCATCGGCCGCATCTCGGGCAGCAGCGCCAGGCGCACTTCCTTCACGAAGCTGCCGGCCGTCACGCGCAGCCGCGCATCGCCGGGTTCGCCGGGCGGCAGCAGGCGGAACTCGGCTGCACCGCCTTCCATGAACACCTGCGTGCCCGGCTCGGCGGGGTTCAGGTCTTCGTCGAGCCAGCGGCCGCGGTCGGTCTCCAGCGTGATCTGGGTGCGTGCGGTCACGGGCACGCCGGCCGCGTCGGTCAGGCGCACCTTCACGATCACCGGCGTGCGCAGGTCGGCCTGCGCCGAAGGCGGCAGCTCGATCTGGATCGCGCCGAGCTTGTCGGGCGCGACCACGGTGATCTGCTGCGCGGTGCCGCGCGCGTTGCCGAACGGATCCACGCCCTCGAGCTGCAGGCGGTTGGGGCCGGGCTGCAGCACCACGCCGATGTATTCCCAGGCGCCGAGCTTCTTGCCGGCCACCTGGGTCTTCTTGCCGACGCGGCGCTCCTCGATGGCCTTGCCGTTGACAGTGAGGCGCAGCGCGAGGCCCGCCTCGCCCTTGACGCGCACATTCACCGACTGGCCCGGCAGCGTGTCGCCGTCCTTCAGGTCGATGAAGCCGAGGGCATTGCCTTCGATCTGCGGCAGCAGCGCTTCGAGCTCGACCGGGCTGGGCGCGGCCTGCGGCAGCAGCGGCGCCACCGCGTTCTGGCGCGGCTCCAGCATCGCGGTGGCGGTGTTGACCGGGCGGCTTGCAAAAGCGCCCACGCCGGTGGCGCCGCCGCCCGTGGCCGATGCACCCTGCGCGTTGGTGGGCAGGCCGTTCAATGCCGCGAACAGGCTGCCCGCGGGCGTGGGTGCCGGCGCCGCGCTGGCGCCGAGCGTGCCGCTCAACGTGCCCGATGCGCCATTGACGAAGCTGCTCGCACCGGAAGGCGCCACGGGCATCGCGATCAGCGGGGCCGAGCTGGCGAGCGTGGAGCCGGTGCTGCCCGTGCTGCCCGTGATCGACGACTGCCCGCTGGCAGGCAGCGAGCGCACATCGCCCACCGGCACGATCCGGCCTTCGGGGTCCAGCCGCATGCGCACCTGCGCCTCGGCCTCGGTGTCGGGAATGGCGGCAATGGCCGCACGGCGCGCCACCACCTCGGCCACGACGCCCGGGGTGTCGCAGTTGCCGACGACGAAGTTGGCCTTGTGGAACTCGCCCTTCTTCAGGTCGGCGAAACGGCTTTCGGCGCGGCCTGCATTGCGGTGGTCGAGCACCTCGAGCCGCGCACCTTGGGGCAGCGTGGTCTGGTCGACGCGCAGCACGTGGGTGACGGGCTTCAGGCCGTAGAGGCTCCACTTGCCCTCCACGTCGGTGATGACATGGGTGCCGTCCTCCATGTAGAGGCGCACGCCGGGCACGCCGATCTCGTCGTCGCCCTCCTGCCGGCCGTCGCGCCGGCAGTCCATGTAGACCTTGCCGAACAGGAAGGCGTCGTCGGAGAACACGCCGCCGGTCACGCGCACGGTCCAGGCGGCCAGGTTCGACTGCATCGGGCCCGAGTTCGCGCGGGCGCGGTTGACGGCATCGCCGTTGGTGGGCGCACCCACGCCGATGCGCACGCGATAGCGCACCGTGGCCGACTGGTCCACGCCCAGCTTCAGCGCCGGGTAGTCGAAGACAAGCTGCGGCCCCGCGCCGCCGGCCGGATCGACGGCGGCCGAGCCATTCAGGCGCACGCTCTTCGCCACATAGGCAAAGCCCGGCGGCAGGCTGTCGGCCAGGCGCACTCCGGTCACCGGAAAGCCAGTCTTGTTGGTGACGACCAGCGCGTAGTCCATGAAGTCGCCGAACTCGGCCTGGCGCTTGCTGCCTTCCTTGCGCAGCACCAGCCCGAGCACATTGCCCGGATCGAGCGGGATGTGGTTGTGCACCACGTCGCAGGCGGCGCCCGCGGCATCGAAGCCCGCGTTGAGCGAGAAGTAATGGGTGGTCGGGTCCGCGCCCTGCGGCGGCCCGGCATTGGGCGCGATGGCACCGCACCGGCCGAAGGTGCCGGCCGTGGCCGGAATGAGCTGAGACGGCGCCGCATAGCCGCTGCCGGCGGGCGGCGCCACGCCGAGCGCGTAGGTGCACGAGCCGGTGACCGGCGGCGACTGCAGGAAGAACTGGTAGCTCCCGTCGGCGCCCGTGGTCATCGACACGCTGCCGTTGGCATTGACCGTGTAGAGGCCCGAGGAACCGCCGTACAGCTGGTCCGTGGTGATCGGCGTGACCGCCCCGCTGCTGCACGACTGGCGCGTGAAGGTCACGACCGCGCCGGCCACCGGCTCGCGCGTGACGGCGTTGTAGACCGTGCCCTGCGGGTCGGCCAGCAGCGACTGCACCGAGCCGGCGCTCGCCGCCACCAGCATGGCCGGCGTGACGTTGACGGTGTTCTGGTCGAAGGCCGCGGCCCAGGCCTTGTTGGTGAGCGCCATGCGGCCGCCGACGACACCGGGCTTCTGCGTGATGCGCACAGTGAAGGAGAGTTCTTCGCTCTGGCCCGGCGCGAGCGCGCGGCTGCCGTCGGTGACGCTCAGCACCGCTTCGGTCGGCAGCCTGAAGGGGTCGCTGCTGGCGAGCGCTTCGCGGTCGCAGCGCGCCCGGCCGGTGAAGCCGGCCGCGGCATTGAGCACGCCGTTGCGCGCCTTCGGCGGACCCGTCAGCTCCCAGGCGGCCACGAGGCCGTCGGGCTTGTCCATGTCGAAGGTGCAATTGAGGTTGTCGACGAGGCGCAGGTTCGGCGCCGCGGCAACGCCGGTGTTGGTCACCTTGAGGTGGTAGTCGAGCTCGTACACGCCCTGCGCCACGCGCCGCGGCGCCGAAGCGGTCTTGAGCAGCGAGAGCGTGGGCAGCTGCGTGGACACCGGCGTGGGCGAGCTGTCGTTGTTCGGGTTGCCGTCGCCGTCGGCATCGGGGTTGCTGCCGTTGACCGAGTCGTCGAAGGCCACGGGCGCACCGCCGGGCGTGAGTGCGGCCTGGGCGCGCACGGTGTTGTAGAGCGTGCCGGCGCGGCCGCCGACGTTGAAGCGCACGTCGAAGCGCACGGTGAACTGCGCGCCTGCCGGCAGCACCGCGCCGGGCGCCAGCAGGTTCTGCGCGCCGGCGGTGCCGTTGAACGCGCTGTTGACCGCGGCCACGGTGCCGCTCACGCCGTTGCCCTGGTTGCTCGCGATGGCCAGCGTGCCCGGCACGATCGTGTACTGGTTCGCGGCCGGCACGGCGGCCGAGGTGAAGCTGCCGAACTGCGTGGCGCCGCTGCCTTCCATCACGTCGGGCAGCTGCACGCCGTAGAGCCACACCGCGCCGTAGTTGCGCACGTTGACGTCGAAGGTCACGGTGGCGGTCCCGTCGGGCTGGCCGTCGGCGCCGCGGTTCATGCGCGGCGTCGAGGCCGCCTTGGCCACGCCGATGCGGTTCTGGCTCGAGGTGATGACCACCGTGTTCGACGGCGACACCGCCGGTGCCGCGCCGTCGTTGTAGTAGCTCTGCGCGGTGTTGCGGATGTCACCGGTCTGGTCGGCCTTGACCTGCACCGCGAACTGCATCGCGATCGACGCATTGCGCGCGAGCGGCGCCGGCACGCCGATGCCCACTTCGACCGCCGAGGCGTCTTCGGCGGTGCGGTAGCTGAAGTCCGCGTCGCCCGGCAGGCGGAACAGCCGCACCGCGCCGGCCGCCGTGCTCTGCAGGCTGCCCGCGATGTAGCGCGTGCCCGCGGGCACGAGGTCGCGCACCAGCAGCAGGCTGGCGGGGGTGCCGTTCACCAGCAACGGCGTACCGGCCGGCGCCGCGGTGTTGCCGGGGCGGGCATCGCGCGCGCCGATGTTGGTGCCCGACACCGTGAAGTCGATGCGCGTGCTGCCCGGAACGACGATGCCCGGGTAGCTCGCGGACTTGGTGAGGGCGAGCACCGCCGCCTCGCCCACGCTGACGGTGTCGCGATTGACGGCGCCGAGGTTCTGCAGCGCGGTGGTGGCGGTGAGCACCAGGCAGGCATTGCCGCTGGCCGTGGCGGGGATGGTGCCCTGCACCAGCAGCGCGGCGGTCTCGCCGGGCCGCAGCGCGATGGCGCCGGCGGCGCCCAGCGGCAGCACCGGATCGGCCGCATCGACCACGCCGTTGTTGTTGCTGTCGCGCACCACGCGCAGCCCCGAAAGCACCAGCGCGCCGGCCGCGCAGCCGGCGCCGTTGTTGACCAGGCCGATGGTGTAGCTCGACGGCACGTTGCCGGTGTTGGCGAGCAGGTGGCTCAGCGTGACGACGGTGGCCGGCGGCCGGTTGACCGCCTGGTCCTGCGTGAGCACCAGCGCCTCCACCGGCAGCACGCTGGCGCTGACGCCGTTGGAGCTGGACGTCTCGGTCTGCGCGAGGCCGTCCGGCACGTAGGTCGCGGTGGCGACGTTGCGGATCACGGTGCCGCCGGGCGCAGGCGCGGCGTGTGCGGCGTTTCCGGCGAGCATGCAGCACACGACCGCCATCGCCGCGACGGCCGCGGCCATGCCGCCTCGCCATCGCTGCGAGCAGGTGCTCAGGTACTCGAAAAGAAATCGCACGCCACGAACCTTCCGTCGGCTCCCGCGCGTGGCGCAGGCCGTCAAAACTCAAGAAAACTTTTTCCTCTGCCGCCTGCGGGAACAGGTGCGGTTGCGTGCTGCGTGCAAGCGGCAAGGGAAAAAGGCGAAGCACGCCGAACCGGCAGCGCCTCGCGAAAGCCGGCGGACCCCGAGGCCCGCCGGCGACTCAAACCCTTGTCGTCACTGGTTGATCTTCACGGCGAAGGTCAGCGTGGCCGTGCCGCTCGGGGCCACGGAGTTGGCGGCGCTGCCGCAGCTCACCGCGGTGGCGGTCTGTGCGTAGACGAGCGCCGTACCGGACACGCCGGTCGCGGTGCATTGCGCTGCAGGTTGCGTTGCGCTCAGCGAGGTGTACGCAGGCACCGCATCGTTGATCGCGATGTTGGTGACCGGCGAGGTGCCTTCGTTGGTGGCGACGACCTTGTAGACGATGCACTGGCCGGGCTTGAGCGACAGCGGAGCTGCCGCAAATGCGCTGTCTGCCGTGCCATCGCAGGCGACGTCGGCTGCCTGCGTCTTGAGAACGCGGATCTGGCCGGTGATCACCGTGCTGATGTCGGTGGCCGACGGCGCGCCGCAGCTCGCGGGACCGGTGAAGGTCGCGGTCACGGTCGTGGTGTCGGTCGCGCCGGCGCTCGCGCCGCCCGGTGCGAACACGCGCACCAGCAGCTTCTGCGATGCGCCCACGGCCAGCGGGCCGGCTTGCGCGCCGGTCACCAGCGTGTCGCCCGCGTCGATCTGGCCGTCGCCGTTGACGTCCAGGTAGATCGCGGTGGTCCAGCCGAGCGTGGCGTCGGCCGCCGGCACGGTGGCCGTCAGCGTGTACGCACCGCAGCTCTGGTTGCCGGTGTTGGTCAGCGTGTGCGGATACACCACGGTGCCGCCCGGTGCGAGCTGGCCGCTGTTGTTCGGCGTGAGCGTGGCGCTCGACACCAGTGCGGCGGTGACGGTCACGGCGTCGGTCTTCGTGTCGGACACGATCACACCGGTCGAGGCGACGGCGGTGGACTGCACCTGGAAGTAGACCTTCTGCGCGGTGACGGGCGACTGCGTGGCAGGCGGCGTCACGCAGGCAGCGACCTGCCCTTGCGCGCCGGCATTGACGGCCACGCTGGTGATCGCTGCCGATGCACAGGTGCCGCCCGACGCCACGAACTTCACCGTCCAGCCGGTCGGCAGGGTGCCGGGGAAGCTGGTCGACTGGCTGGCCGCCAGGTTGTAGGTGTTGTTGACCGAGTCGTTGTTCTTGACGAACAGGGCGAACACGGTGCCGGTGCCGGCGGCCGTTGCATTGGTCGTGGTGGGCAGCGGGCTCGGGCCGGGGCCCAGGTCGCCGTCAGCCACCGAACCCGTGCCCGTGCCTGCTGCCGTGTTGGTCAGGTCGACCAGCGAACCGACGACGATGGTCACGCGGTCGAGCGTGGCATCGATCTTGGTCGTGTCGCCTGCGGAGCGACCCGTCACCGTGGCCGCGAACGGACCGGCGCCCACTGCCGTGGCGGACGGCACATTGGCCTGCACCACGATGTTGACGCTGCCGCCGGCCGCGATCGGGCCGGTGTCGGGCACGCCGTCGCCGGTGGTGTCCAGCAGCGGCGTGACGCCGTCGGCCGCGAACAGCACGAAGGTCGTGCCCGCCGGGAACGTGCCTGCCGCCACCGTGAGGTTCACGGTGTCGGTGCCGGTGCCCGCGTTGAACACCGACTGCGCGAACTTGACGCTGCCGCCGGCCACGACCGAAGGACGGATGGTCAGGTCGGCCGCGGTGCCGTTGGGCGTGCCGGGCGTCGTGTCGACGGCGGTGGCAGCGGTCGACGGGTTGGTACCCACCGCGATGCTGTAGCTCGCCACGACCGTGTAGGCCGACGGGTTGGTGCTCGAGCCGAGCGTGCCGATGGCCGCTGCGGTGGCCGCGGGCGAATCCGCCGGGTTGAACTGGCCCACGTTGGTGGTGGTGGACGTGCCGATCGCGGCGGTGTTGTTCACCAGCACCACGAAGCTCACGGTCTGCGTCACGTTCTGGCCCAGCGAGGCGACCACGGTGTTCAGCGTGTTGCCGGTCACCTGGAAGTCGATGCCGGCCGGATCGCCGGCAGCGCCGTCACCCAGTGCCGTGCCGGGCGCGCTGCTCCACACCGCGGAACCCGCGACGTAGGTCATGCCGGAGGGCAGCGTGTCGGACATCGCGAACTTGCCTGCGGCGCCGCCCGTGTTGTTGAAGGTGAGCGTGTAGACCGTGTACTGGCAGGTCGCGCTGGAAGCGAGACCGGCCGACCAGGTCGTGGCGCATGCCGCGGTCGAGCGCGGACCACCGTTGGTCGCGGTCGGCCAGGCGGCGTTGCCCGGACCGGCGACGGACGGGATGCCGATCGACTTGCTGACGTTGAACGCCGCTGCCGTCGTCAGCTTGATCTCGTCCTTGTCGGCCGCCGAGGTGTTCGGCGCGGTGTACAGCGCCGGAGTGCCCGGTGTGGCGGTGAGGGTGGCCGTGTCGAAGGCGCCGGTCGCGCTGCTGGCGGTGCCGGGGATCGTGTAGGCCACGACGAAGCGGAACACGCCGTTGTTGCCTGCCACGCTCTGTGCGGGCACGCTGCAGACGCCCGCGGCTGCGGCCGTGCACAGCGGGGTGGTGCCGTCGGGCACGCCGTCGCCATTGGCATCGGCGTAGACCTCGACCTTGGAGAACTTGTCGGTGTCGGCGTCGACCGTCAGCGTGAACGTGTCGCTGCCGTTGCCGGTGTTGGTCAGCGTGTGCGGTGCATAGACGATGGAACCCGCGGCGCCGATCTTGGTGTTGACGATGGTCGTCGTGACCTGGTTGACCGAGTCGAGCGTGAAGGACCCCACCTGCTGGACCGTGGTCTGGACCAGGTTGGACGTGGCCAGCTGCGTGGTGCCGGCCGAGTCGGAGTAAGTGGCTGAAGCCTGGTTACCGATGACGGTATTGGCAGGCGGTGCCGCGGCCAGTGCAGCTGAGCTTCCGAACAGGAAGCCCAGCGTCAATGCTGCGGCGCCGGCCCAGGACGCGGTCGGCTTGAAGCCGATGCCGCGCCGGGTTGGCAGGGTGGAAATCACGTGGTTTCTCCTCGGTTGTCAAAAAAAGGCGGGGACATGAAAAAACCCGGCTGCCGTGTTTCGTTGTTCGAAATCGCGGCGGTCGGGTTGCACTCGAAAAATTCGGACGGCGCGGTGAAGGAAGGCGTGCCGATCAGCGCTGTGCCGTCGCCGGCGGCGCCTGCGGCGTTGCCGCCGAGACCTGCGGTGCAACCGGCACGACCACTTCGACCCTGGCGCGCGCGCTCACGGCGGTGCTGCCGTTGGCGGGCAACTGGCCCAGCGCCCAACGCAGCGAGCGGTAGTCGGCATAGGGCACCGGCTCGGTCTTGTTGCCGGCGGTCTTGCGCACGAGCGGCTCGGCGCCGAACACGGCGTCCTTCGTGGCGGCCTGGACGAGGTTCGCGCCCGGCTTGGCGGTGCGCGGCTGGTATTCCAGACCCTCCGGAATCGGAAGGTCCGCCACCAGGCCGGTGACCGGCTTGCCGGTGTTGTTGGTGTAGACGGCCCGGTACTCGACGATGTCGCCGGGCTTGACCGAGCCGGCATCGACCAGTTGCTCCCTGCCCTGCGCGTCCTTCACCACCTTGGACTGGGTCAGGACGACGGCGACGGTCTTCTTCTGGCCGGCCTCGAGGATGGGCGCAGCCTGGGCTGCGGCGGTGGCGGTGAAGCCGGTCAGCCCGGCCAGCCCGGCCAGCAGGAGCGCGCACGCCCCCAGGCTGGCGAAGCGGCGATGGGACAGGATTTGAGTCAGTTTTTTAATGGACATGGTTGCTCCAGATTCAAGACACACAGAAGCCCACCTCCGGCCAAAGGCCGGTGATGAATTGAGCGGCTCGGGCCGCGGGAGAAGGCACCGGCGTTGCAAAGGCCGGTATTTGGAAAAGCGATCGACAACCGCTTTCGACATGGATCGAAATGGATGCCGTCCGCGCGACTGCGGCGATTTCTCTGTCGCCTTCAGTCCGATCTCACTTGTTAACTCATATTTCTTATGGTTACCAAGTGTATGACAAATGAGTAATTTGGTTCCAATCAGATACGACAACCGTCGATATGGAACAACAGTTTCGATTCCAACAACCGCTGGTTGGAGGCCACACTTTTCCATCGAAAGCGTGCCAAATGGCACGCTTTTTCTGAATTCAAACGACAGCTATTGGAGTAAGGGGCTGCGGCTCAGAGCGAGTCCGAGCGTGCCTGCAGACAATTGACAATTCGCGCATGTATCAAGACGGCTTGAAGATATTCAAGACGTAATCAACAAAAGTCTTGATCTTTGGCGAGTGGCGGCGCGAGGGCAAATAGACAAGATTGATTTCCTGCGGTGTCAATTTCAGTGACGGCAGCACCGACGTCAGGGCGCCTCTGTCGACGTGCGATTGGGCCAGCGACAAGGGAAGCAGTCCGATTCCCTTGGCGGCCAAAGTCAGTTTCAGGATCAGTTCCAGGTCGTCCGACTGGAACACGCTCTCCACGCCCACCCGATGGGTCTTTCCCGTGACCGAGAGACTGATCTCCTTCTTGCGGCCTTCGACTTCGCTGACCAGGAAGGCGTGCGAAGCCAGGTCCGACACGCTCTCGATGGCCGGGCGCGGCTCAAGGTAGCCCGGCGTGGCGCACAACACCATCGGCTCGTTCTTCAGATGGCGTGCCACCATCTCGTCGCACCCATCCCGTCCGCGCCGGATGGCCACGTCGGCCTCGTCGCGAAACAGGTCGACCCGGTCGTTGCCCGTCTCGACCACGACCTCCAGTTGCGGGTAGGCCGACATGAATTCAGGCAGATGCAGCCCCAGCAGTTCCCTGCCGTAATAGTGGGGAGCGGCTACACGCAGCCGCCCCGCCAGCGTGCCTGCGCCTGAAGACAGGCTCAGCATCACGTCGTCCAGGATGGTCAGCACCTGTCCGGCTGCCACCAGGAACTCCCGCCCCTCTTCCGTGAGGGCGAATCGCGTGGAACCGCGATGCAGCAGCTGGTGCCCGACCATCGCCTCCAGCCGCTGGAGCTGGCGTGAAGCGGAGGCCTTGGGCACGCTCAGGGCATCGGCCGCCGGCGTCAGTCCTCCGAGCTGGGCGGCCTTCGTGAAGAGCCGCACGTCGGACAAAGAAAAGTCTCGCATCTTCAGCTCGGAGGTCCGTTTGTGTTTGTTTTTCTGTGAAGCATTCCTGCGGCTTGAACATCAGTGCTGCGCCGCGGGCCAAGGTGCCTGAAGGTTTACGGGAAACCTTTCGTTAACATTTTTAAATGAGTGCCCCGGCAACTGTTAATGTTTGTCACAGCGAATCTGGGAAATATCGGGAAAAGTTCACCTTTTCTCGATAAACCTGCAGACGCCGTCCGAGGACGGCCCGGCGCCGCCAGTGTGTTGACGTAGTCGCCCACGTCGCGCCGACCCATCGCGAGCTCGGCCGTGGCATCGAACTCGAAGCCCCGCAAGCGCACGCATTTCGATGCGATCATTTCGCGGCGCATGCATTCCTGCATTGCGGCACCCCATTTCAAGAACAAAGGAAGACAAGACGATGCCCAGACCCCTGCACGCCAATTCGCCGCTGATCGGCGTTCCCGGCGGCCGCCACCTGCTCGACACGCCCGCCCTGCTGATCGACCTGCCCGCGATGACCCGCAACATCGAACGCATGGCCGCCTTTGCCAAGGCGCGTGGCATCGGCCTCAGGCCGCATGTCAAGACGCACAAGTCGGTCGAGATCGCGCGGCGCCAGGTGGCCGCAGGCGCCATCGGCGTGAGCTGCGTCACCCTGGGCGAAGCGGAAATCATGGTCGACGGCGGCATCCGCAGCGTGCTGATCACCTCGCCCGCCGTCACGCCGAGCAAGATCGCGCGCCTCGTCAAGCTGGCGGAGCGCGCAGCGCCCGGCGGCGTCATGGTGGTGGCCGACAACCTGGCCAACGTGGCCGACTTGGCCCGGGCCGCGAGCGGGCTGCTGCATCCGCTCCCCGTGCTGGTCGACTACGGCGCCGGCTACAACCGCACCGGCGCCGCGAACGAGGCACAGGTGCTCGCGCTCGCCGCTGCCATCGCCGGCGAGCCGGGCCTGCGGCTGCGCGGCCTGCAGGCCTATGCGGGCAACCTGCAGCACATCGTGGCGCGCGAAGAACGCAGCGCCGCGGCCGCGGGCCTGCGCGAAACCGTGGCGGGCATCGTCGCGGCGGCACGGCGCAAGGGGTTCAATTTCGAGATCGTCACCGGAGCCGGCACCGGCACCCACGACCTCGATTCGGAGCAGAACGCCTTCACCGAACTGCAGGCCGGCTCCTATGTCTTCATGGACGCGGAATACACGCAGGTGCTGGCCGCAGGCACCGAGCCGTCGCCTTTCGAAGTGGCTCTCTTCGTGCAGACGGCCGTGGTCAGCACCAATGCGGCGGAGTGGGTCACGGTGGACGGCGGCACCAAGTGCTTCGCCACCGACGGCGGCGTGCCGCTGGTCGCACGCGGCACCGATGCCGCGAGCCGCTATGCCTTCTTCGGCGACGAGCACGGCAAGCTGATGCCGGCGGGGCCGCGCCCCGCGCTGGGCACGCGCATCGAGTTCGTGACGCCACACTGCGATCCGACGGTGAACCTGCACGACGTCTATCACGTGGTCGAAGGCGGCGCGCTGGTGGCGATCTGGCCGGTGGACGCGCGCGGGAAGCGATAGCCCGTTGCGGGCAGCGCACTCGGCATAAGGAAACTCGGAAAGCGTATTTCCCAAGACGGGTGCGGCCGGGGCACAGTCCGGTCCGATGGCCATCCTCCAAGACACGCCGCGCCCCACGCGCGCCGACGCTGCGCCGGCAGCGCCCTCCTCACCTTCGTCGCAGCAACTCCTCGCGCGTTTTCGCCCGATCTTCGATCGCATCGCCGTGCATGCGGCGCAGCGCGAGAACGACCGTGAACTGGCCTACGAACCGGTCGCCTGGCTCAACGCCGAGCGCTTCGGCGCCCTGCGCGTGCCCGTCGAATACGGCGGCATCGGGGCTTCGGTCGAGCAGCTGTACGACCTGCTCATCGAACTCGGCGAAGCCGACTCCAACCTGCCGCAGATCCTGCGTGCGCACTTCGGCTTCATCGAGCGGCTCTTCGCGGAAATCGATCCGTCGCTGCATGGCCCGTGGATGCGGCTTGCGGCCGAAGGCGTGATCTTCGGCAATGCCACCACCGAGCTCGGCGAAGGCGCACTCGGCGCCCTGCAGACCACGCTGTCGCGCGACGGCGATGCATGGCGGCTCGAGGGCGACAAGTACTACAGCACCGGCACGCTCTACGCCGACTGGATTTCGGTCTCCGCCCAGCGCCTGAACGCCGACGGCAGCAGCGACCGCGTGATCGCGCTCGTGCCCTCGGAGGCCGATGGCGTGGAGCGCGTCGACGACTGGCGCGGCTTCGGCCAGCGGCTGAGCGCATCGGGCACCACGCGCTTTCGCAATGTGCGTGTGAAGCCCGAGAACGTGCTGCTCTACGTGCGCGACCAGCCGACCCCGCTCACCGCGCATTTCCAACTCACACACCTCGCCACGCTGGCGGGCATCGCACGCGCCATCGTGCGCGATGCGGTGGCCTTCGTGCAGCCGCGCAAACGCGTCTACAGCCACGGCAGCGGCGACACGCCGCGAGAAGATCCGCTGGTGCAGCAGGTCATCGG